>DASRUA010000370.1:0-15992 GCA_035655615.1 Dermatophilaceae bacterium | reverse complement strand
ACCTCGGTGGTGTTCATCAGCGCGCCACCAGCGGTCACCGAGCCCTCGAAGATGACCGGCCGCAGGTTGGCGCGGGCCGCATAGACCGCCGCCGTGTAACCAGCCGGACCCGAACCGATGATGATGACGTCACGAACCTCGTTCGGCCCGGAGGCATCGAGCTTGTCAGACATGGAATATTGCCTCTCGTGGGCATAGTGGTCGTGGTCGTGGGTCAGGTGTCGCCCGAGGGGACTGCGTCGTTACGGCTGGCTCAAGCCAGGGACCTGCTCGATCATGCCCAGGACGCCACCGATCTGGCCTTGGGCCCGGCGCAGCCGGTTGACGACTGCGCCCAGCTCTTCAGGCTTCAGTGCGACCATCGTGATTCCTTTGGGTCAAGTGAGTCAGGTTGCCAGGGTCAGGATGCAGCGCTGGCGGACTGGGACTCGGCGTCGGCCTGGGCCTTGGTGATCTGGGCCCTGATGTCGTCCATGTCCAGCTCGCGGACGCTGGCGATGACCTGTTCCAGGGCTGAGGCGGGGAGCGCCCCGGGCTGGCTGAAGACGAGGATGCCGGCGCGGAAGGCCATCAGGGTGGGGATCGAGGTGATTCCGGCCGAGCCCGCCAACGACTGCTCGGCCTCGGTGTCGACCTTGCCGAAGAGGATGTCGGGGTGGCTGGAACTGGCCTTCTCGAAGATCGGGCCGAAGGTACGGCACGGTCCGCACCAGGCCGCCCACCAGTCGACGAGAACGATGTCGTTGTCGAGCAGGGTCTGCTCGAAAGATGCTGCGGTCAGTGCTTGGGTGGTCATCGGCGCTCCCTGTTGGTTGTGAATAATACCTCCGGGGGTATGAACACACAATCAGCGACAGACATTCCTGACGGGTCCACCGGGCAGCGGCGGACGCACGAAGCGGCCCCGACCTATCCAGCGGTGTCCGCCAGACAGACGGCGGGCAGGTCGAACCAGCGCAGCTGCTCGAAGTCCGCCGAAACCAGGTCGTGGACGGGCTCACCGGATGCGGGCGTGGCCGCCATGAGCACAGCCTTGGCCTCCTCCAGATAGCGGTGCAGCTCGGACTCGGGCGCGCGGTCGTGGTGTCGCGGGTACTGCATTCGTCCCTGCGCGTCGTACGTCACCTGTCCCAGCCGCAGTGGGGGCTCGGCCGGTCCACGGCGGTGTCGCCACAGACCCGTGGCCGGCTCGAACTTGTAGTCACCCAGGAGGCGCCACCCGTCCTTCGCCACGAGCCTTACCGCCTCGACGATGTAGGCGAACACCGTCTCGGAGATGAAGTAGTTGAAGCTCACTCGGGCCCAGCCGGGCTTGATGCCCTCGCAACCGTGAGCGATCTCGCGGTCGAACTCACGCGATCGGTCCAGGTCGATGCCCAGCAGCCGGTGTCCGTAGGGGCCGGCGCACGAGCAGCCGCCGCGGGACTGGATCCCGAACAGGTCGTTGAGTAGGGCGACGACGAAGTTGTGGTGCAGGTATTGCCCGCCCGGTCTGCGCACGACGAATGAGACGATCGACAGCCGCTCCGCATCCAGGTTGCCCAGGATCTCGATGGCCGGCTCCTGCAGCCAGGCGCCGATCGCGCGCTCCAGGTAGTGCTCTTCGTGGGATCGAATGACGTCCACGCTCACCGCTTGCCGAAGCTGGAAGACCAGCCCTGCGCGGATCGACTCGACGATGGCCGGCGTTCCGCCTTCCTCGCGCTGGGCCGGGTCTTCGAGATACCGGTGCTCGCTCGGGTTGACGTAGGCCACGGTGCCGCCCCCAGGAACGTCAGGCACCCGGTTGCGCAGCAGCTCGCGTCGTACGGCCAGGACGCCCGGGGTGCTGGGGCCGCCGATCATCTTGTGCGGGCTGAGGAAGACGGCGTCCTTGTAGCAGAGCGGGTCTCGCTGCGGTCCGCCATACATCTCGATCTCAACGTAGGGAGCGGCCGCAGCGAAGTCCCAGAAGGAAAGGGCGTCATGACGATGCAGCAGGGCTGAGATGCCATGAGTGTCGCTGACGATGCCGGTGACATTGCTGGCTGCCGAGAACGATCCGATGCGCAGCGGTCGGTCGGCGTACTTCAGCAGCTCTCCTTCCAGGGCGGCGGAGTCGATGTGACCGTCTGCGTCCTGGGGAATCACCACGACGTCGGCGACCGTCTCGCGCCAGGGCAGCTCGTTGGAGTGGTGTTCAAAGGGCCCGATGAACACGACGGGGCGTTTGTCGGCCGCGATTGTGTCGTCAAGGTGGTATCTGTCGTCCAGGTTCGAGGGAATCCGCAGTCCCAGGATGCCGACCAGCTTGTCGATGGCTCCCGTGCACCCTGAGCCGGCGAAGATGACCACCGTTTCCTGATCTCCGCCCAGTGCATCGTGGATGATCCCGCGCGCGTCCTCACGAAGCCGGGTGGTCTGCAGGCCCGTGCCGCTGGACTCGGTGTGGGTGTTGGCGTACCGGGGGAGCACCTCCGCCCGGATGAAGTCCTCGATGAAGGTCAGTGCACGGCCGGAGGCGGTGTAGTCGGCATAGGTCACCCGCCGCGGTCCGTACGGGCCGGGCATCACCTGGTCGTCGCCGATGACGGACCGCCGGACCCTGGCCAGTAACTGGCTATAGATCGGCATACGAGAGCTCATCCTTGGAGGGTATGCCGCGCGGTCGCGGTGGTCATCGCCTCCCACTGCACCGTGCACAACACGCTGGAGTCGACGCCCGAGGTATCGATCACCCTGGCGGATGCCCTCGCGGGCTAGTCACGTCGGCAGTTCGCCGACGAGCCGGACCCCGGCCTCTCTCATGGCCGCGAGCGCAGCCTCGGTGCTCTGGCGCGCAACGCCCGCGGTCAGGTCAAGCAGCACGGTTGTCTGGAAGCCTTTGTCTGCGGCGTCAAGGGCCGTGGCCCGGACACAGTGATCGGTGGTAAGACCGGCGATCTCGACCTGTTCAATCGCCCTGTCCCGCAACCACTCGACCAGTGCGATGTGTCTGTCGCCCTCCGTCGTGAAGCCCTCGAAGCCGCTGTACGCCGCAGCGTGGTCTCCTTTGCGGAATATCGCCTCAACGTATTCGAAGGCGGGCTCGGTGGCCGGGTGGAAGAGTGCCCCGTCCGTGCCGATCCTGCAGTGCGGGGGCCAGCTGTCGATAAAGTCAGGGTTCTCGGCAAAGTGCCCGCCCGGGTCATGGTGCCAGTCCGCGGTGGCGACGATCGTGGCGTACTCGTGGGCGTGGCCCAGCACGTACTCGCTGATCCTGCGGGCGACCTCGGCGCCCCCGGCCACGGCCAGAGACCCGCCCTCGCAGAAGTCGTTCTGCACGTCGACCACGATCAGGGCTCGATGCTTCCCGGATCCACGCCTGAGGTTGCCAGACATGTCTCTAGGCTAGACGAGGACGCTGGACGAGGCTGGTCAGTGGTGCCTGTCTTCGAAGATGGTCTCGATGACCGGCTCGCCGCGCGAGAGCTGTAGCGCACGGGCCGGGAGCTCGGCGAGCGACTGCTGGTAGCGCGTGCGCGCTGTGTCAAGGGTCAGGCCGGCGACGATCTCACCGTCACGGATCAGGTCGACCAGCAGCGGTCGATGGTTGCCTTCGGCGGGCATTTCGCCGGTGCCGATGATCTCGGCCTCGGCCTTACCGCGAGCGTCGAGCCGGCGCATCGCCCACTTGAGGCCGCCCACCGTCACCTTGTCCTTGCTCTGTTTGGCCACGTCGACCAGATGTCCAGTGTGGTCCTCGCGGGCGACGAGCTTGTAGACGAGCCCGGCCGTTGGTGCACCGGATCCGGTGACCAGGCACGTCCCGATGCCATAGACGTCGACGGGTGCGGCAGCCAGTGCGGCGATCGCGTGCTCATCGAGATCCGAGGTGACGATGATGCGAGTCCCTGTTGCTCCCAGCCCGTCCAGCTGAGCCCGGACCTCACGCGCCTGGACGAGGAGGTCTCCCGAGTCGAGCCGGACGGCGCCGAGACCGACACCGCCGATCTCGACGGCGAGAGCGACTGCGGCAGGGACGTCGTAGGTATCGACGAGCAGGGTGGTACCTGAACCCATGCAGGCGACCTGAGCCTCGAACGCGGTTCGCTCGTCGTCATGCAGCAGGGTGAACGCGTGGGCGCTGGTGCCGGCGGTGGGGATCCCATGGGTGCGCCCGGCCTCGAGGTTGCTCGTGGTCGCGAACCCGGCGATGTAGGCGGCCCGGGCGGCAGCCACGGCCGCCCATTCGTGGGTCCGGCGTGAGCCCATCTCGATACAGGGACGTCCGGCGGCGGCGTTGGTCATTCGGGAGGCGGCGGAGGCAATCGCCGAGTCGTGGTTCAGGATCGACAGGAGCACGGTCTCCAGCAGGACAGACTCCGCGAACGAGCCCTCGACCACCAGCAGAGGTGACCCGGCGAAGTAACACTCGCCCTCGGCATACCCGCTGATGTTGCCGGAGAAGCGATAGCCCGACAGGTAGTCCAGAGTCTGGGAGTCCACGACGTCAGCGGCGCGCAGCCGCTCGATCTCCGCGTCGCCGAACCGGAACGCGCGGACCGCTTCGACCAGCCGCCCGGTGCCCGCCACCACCCCGTAGCGGCGGCCTTCCGGGAGCCGTCGGGCGAACACCTCGAAGACGCATCGTCGCTGCGCTGCCCCGCTGTGAAGGGCGGCTTGGAGCATGGTGAGTTCATAGTGGTCGGTCAGGAGTGCGGTACTGGTCACGGTGGCAGCCTATGGTGGAACCGTGTCAATCGCCCCGGCCGAGCTGTCTCGCACCGACATCGAGCAGGACTTGTCGGTGGATCGGCCCTGGATCACGCTGGTGTGGAACGACCCGGTCAACCTGATGTCCTACGTGACCTATGTGTTCCAGACGTACTTCGGCTACTCGCTGGAGAAGGCCGAGAAGCTCATGCTCGACGTGCACCAGAAGGGCAAGGCAGTGGTCTCGAACGGGCCGCGCGAGAAGATGGAGCGCGACACCGAGGCTATGCAGGGCTACGGGCTGTGGGCCACGTTGCAGAAGGACGACTGAGTGGCAAGGGCCTTCAAACGCAAGGGTGCCCGCTTCGTTGCCCGGCTTGATGACGTCGAGCGCGAGGTCGTGGTGGGGCTGCTGGAGCAGACCCACGAGCTGCTCGCGCCGGTGCCGCGTAAGCCGACCGGGGACCCTTTCGATGACCTGGTGTCCAGGATGGGACTGCCCCGAATGAAGGACTCGACGGACTCGAGGGACTTGGCGGACGATGTTCAGCAGGCGCCTCGCGACCCTGCGCTGGAGCGACTCCTGCCGAGCGCCCATCGCGAGGACCCCGGACTGGCAGCGGAGTTCCGCCGGCTGACTGAGTACGGCCTACGTGAGCGCAAGGCGGCCAACCTGTCCATGGCGATCTTGGCGCTGCAGGACTCTGATGGCGACAAGGTCAGCCTGGATCAGGAGCAGGCAGAGGCCATGGTGGTCGGGCTGACCGACGTTCGGCTGTTGCTGGGCGAGCGGTTGGGGCTGCGGACCGATGAGGATGCGGATGCTCTCCAAGATCGGCTGGAGGTGGCGTCGGAGGAAGATCCTCAGCTTTATCTCGCGGCGTACTACGACTTCTTGACGTGGCTGCAGGAGTCTCTCATCCAGGCTCTGATGGGCAGGTAGCCGACCTGTGTGACCGAGCCAACGGCGGAAAGGTACCGGATCGACGGGGGGTGCTCGAGCTGGGCGGCTACGCTCGAACCCGTGCCAGACTCACCGATCGGGATCTTTGACAGCAGCTTCGGTGGACTGACGGTTGCGCGGGCTGTGCTCGACCAGCTGCCGCACGAGTCGGTGCTCTACCTTGGCGACACCGCTCGGCAGCCCTACGGTCCGCGCCCCATAGCCGAGGTCCGCAAGTTCTCCCTCGAGTGCCTCGACCGGCTGGTCGACCGTGGAGTGAAAGCTCTGGTGATCGCCTGCAACTCAGCCTCGGCCGCCATGCTGCACGATGCCCGTGAGCGCTACGACGTCCCCGTCGTCGAGGTCATCCGTCCAGCCGTACGCCGCGCCGTTGCAGCCACCCGCAACAACAAGGTCGGCGTCATCTCCACGAAGTCGACGCATCAGAGCCAGGCCTATGTCGACCTGTTCGCGGCCGCCCCGCAGATCTCGGTGATGAGCCAGCCGTGCCCGCGGTTCGTCGGGTTCGTCGAGTCCGGTGTCACCTCCGGCGACGAGCTGCTCGCCGTCGCCCACTCCTATCTCGATCCCATCGTGGCCCGCGGTGTCGACACGCTCATTCTCGGGTGTACGCACTACCCGCTGCTGACCGGCGTCATCTCCTACGTGATGGGCCAGGACGTCACCTTGGTGTCCTCGGCCGAGGAGACCGCCAAGGATGTATTCCGGGTGCTCGCCGATGCCGGGATGCTGCGGCCCGACGACCTGCCGGCTCCGGTGCACGAGTTCGTGACCACCGGTGACCCGCAGGAGTTCGAGCGTCTTGCCCGCCGGTTCCTCGGCCCCGAGGTCGTGCGTGCGCACCCCGAGCCGGCCTCTGCCGCCACCGCCTGATGAGGCTGACCATCGTGGGCTGTTCCGGTTCTCTGGCCGGGCCGGGATCGCCTGCATCCTGCTATCTCGTCCAGGCCGAGCACCAGGGCCGCACCTGGAACCTCGTCCTCGATCTCGGCAGCGGCGCTCTGGGCGCACTCCAACGCCACCTTGACCTCAAGGACATCGACGCCGTGGTGCTGAGCCATCTGCATGCCGATCACTGCCTCGACCTCTGCGGCCTCTACGTTGCCCAGAAGTACAGCCCTGCGGTCGCCGCACGGACCCGCATCCCCGTCTATGGCCCGCGAGGCACGGCCGAACGGATGGCCCGCGCCTATGACATGACGCCGCCGGACGGCATGCACCACGAGTTCGACTTTCGTGAGCTCGTCGATAGTCGGGTTGTCCGGATCGGGCCCTTCCACGTGACACCGCACCTGGTCCGACACCCGGCAGAGGCCTACGGCATCCGGGTGGAGGCCGAAGGCGAGGTGATGGCCTACACCGGCGACACGGACACCTGCGATGGCCTGAACATCCTGTTCCACGACGCGACTCTGGCCCTGGCGGACTCGGCCTTTGTCGACGGTCGCGATGTCGCGCAGGGCATCCACCTGTCTGGCAGCCGGGCGGCGCAGGCCGCGGTGGACGCCGGTGGAGTGCGCCGGCTGATGCTTACACACATACCCCCTTGGAACGACCCGGCCGTATGCCGCGCCCAGGCTGAGGCGGTGTGGCCCGGTGAGGTTGAGGTTGCGCAGGCAGATGCCGTTTACGAGCTCTGAGCCCTTTGCGCCTAGCCTTGGGCGCATGACTTCACCCGATGTTCGGCACGATGGCCGCGCCCCCAGTCAACTTCGCGACATCGTGATCACCCGTCACTGGCTCGACCACGCCGAGGGCAGCGTCCTGGTGGAGTTCGGCAGAACCCGCGTGCTGTGTGCGGCGTCGTTCACTGCCGGAGTGCCTCGCTGGCGCAAGGGCAGCGGCGAGGGCTGGGTCACGGCCGAGTACGCCATGCTGCCCAGGGCTACGAACACCCGCTCCGACCGCGAGTCGGTCAAGGGCCGTATCGGCGGTCGGACCCACGAGATCTCGCGACTGATCGGGCGCAGCCTGCGCGCCGTGATCGATACGAAGGCGTTGGGAGAGAACACGATCGTTCTCGACTGCGATGTGCTCCAGGCTGACGGGGGGACTCGAACGGCCGCCATCACCGGTGCCTACGTCGCCCTCGCCGACGCCATCGAGACCGGCCGCCGCAATGGTGACATCGGCAGGAACGCACAGCCGCTCAAAGGGTCGGTTGCGGCGGTCAGCGTCGGCGTGGTCAAGGGTGTGCCAGTCCTGGACCTGGACTATCCCGAGGACTCCACGGCCGACACCGACATGAACGTGGTGCTGACCGGGACGGGTGCGTTCGTCGAGATCCAGGGCACAGCGGAGACCGAGCCGTTCGACCGGGACCAGCTCAACGCTCTCCTCGACCTGGCCACCACCGGTTGTGCCGAGCTCACCAAGCTGCAGCTTGCGGCTTTGGCCGGGGTCACTGCGTGAGGCGGATCGTCCTGGCGACCCGCAACGGCCACAAGGTTCGCGAGCTTCAGGTGATCCTTGCGGACCTGATCGAGGAGCTCGACCTCGAGATCGTCGGCATGGGGGAGTTCCCCGACGTTGCCGAGGTGATCGAGACCGGCGTGACATTCGAGGAGAACGCCACGCTCAAGGCCGTTGCAGCAGCGAAAGCGACGGGGCTGCCTGCGCTGGCCGACGACTCCGGCCTGGCGGTTGACGTCCTGGGCGGTGCACCTGGCGTGTTCAGCGCGCGTTGGGCAGGAACCCAGGGCCAGGACTGGGCCAACCTCGAGCTGTTGCTGGGCCAGCTCAACGACGTCCCTGACGAGCACCGGGCTGCGGCGTTCGTGTGCGCCGCGGTGCTGGCGTTGCCGGATGGGACCGTGCTGGTTCGCGAGGGCCGGATGCCGGGCAAGCTGGCCCGGGAGCCGCGCGGAGACAACGGCTTCGGCTACGACCCGATTCTCGTGGTTGACGGCGGCTCACGGACGTCTGCTGAGCTGACCTTCGAGGAGAAGAATGCGATCTCTCACCGCGGCAAGGCTTTTCGGGCGCTGGCGGCTGACCTGCGGAAGATCTTCGCCGACAGCTAGCCTCCCGCAATCTGTCCCAGACACGGGTGACGTGTAAGGCTGGCCTGATGAAGCGGTCGTGGGCAGCCTCTGTGGGGGTGGTGGCCGGCGTGTTCACCGTGGGCGTCGCCACCCTGCTGGCCTCCCTGATGACGAGTACGGGGCTCGCGGGGGGTACGCCCTCACCGGTGTTCGCCGTCGGTGGCGCGTTCGTCGACCGCACGCCACCGTGGTTGAAGGACTCTGCGATAGCGACCTTCGGCACGCACGACAAGGTGGCCCTGTTCGTCGGGATCGCGTTGTTCCTCATTGCGGTCTGCGCGGTCATCGGCGTCGTGGGGGCAGCGCGGCGTACGGCCGGGATGGTGGCCTTCGGGTTCTTCGGGGCGATTGGCATGCTCGCGGTTGTCACCCGTCCGCACGCTGGCACCCTCGACCTCCTGCCCACCGTCTTCGGCACGGCAGCCGGTCTCTGGGCTCTGTCGATCTTGTGGCAGCGGGCTGACGAGGGAGCTCATGGTGGCACCGTCGAGCGACGTCGGTTCCTTCTGGGGGGAGCAGGCTTCACCGTTGCCGGGATCACGGCTGCCTCGTTGGGCCAGTCAGTGGGACAAGGAGCCCGCCAGGCGGCTCAGTCCCGGTCCGCGGTCCGGCTGCCCAAGGCCGCCAAACCAGTGGTCATTCCCGAAGGTGCGCACCTGCCGGTCAAGGGAATCACGCCCTACGTCATGCCGAACGCGGACTTCTATCGGATCGATACCGCCCTGGCCGTCCCTCAGCTCGACGCGGCCGGCTGGTCGCTGAAGGTGCACGGGATGGTCGACCGTGAGGTCACCATCAGCTGGGCCACCCTGCTCAGCAAACCGATGCAGGACTCGCTGGTCACCTTGATGTGTGTCTCGAACGAGGTGGGGGGCAACCTGACCGGCAATGCGGTCTGGACCGGCTGGCCGGTGCGCGAGCTGCTCAAGATGGCGGGGCCCAAACCAGATGCAGACATGGTGTTGTCGACCAGCAGTGACGGGTGGACCGCCGGAACGCCGCTGTCGGTGCTGACCGATGATCGCAACGCCCTCCTGGCTATTGCGATGAATGGCCAGCCGCTGCCCTTCGAGCACGGGTTCCCGGTGCGAATGGTGGTCCCCGGCTTGTATGGCTATGTGTCGGCGACCAAGTGGGTGACTGACCTGAAGGTGACCACGTATGCCCAGGACCAGGGCTATTGGACCCCCCGGGGCTGGTCGGAGCGCGGCCCGGTCAAGACCGAGTCCCGCATCGATGTCCCACACTCTGGTGATCGGGTCAGTGCAGGGAAGGTCGCCGTCGCGGGGATCGCCTGGGCGCAGCATCGCGGGATCAAGGCTGTCGAGGTGCGGGTGGATGACGGTCCATGGCAACCGGCCCGTCTGGCGGACGAGCCCTCGATTGACTCATGGCGCCAGTGGGCGCTGCCCTGGCAGGCGGCCAAGGGCAGCCACACGATCACCGTGCGGGCCACGGACACCGAGGGCGTGACCCAGACTCAGACGCAGGCGCCGCCGGCCCCCGATGGCGCCACCGGTTGGCACACCATCACGGTCAACGTCGACTGACGGTCAACACGACTGACGCCGAGTCCGGCGCCTTTGGCCTGCTCGACCTCGGGTACTCGGGGACTGGGACTTCGGGGACTGGCCGGCGGCGGCTGGTACTGCCCGGCGCAGAGTGTCACGACTTCCCTTACGGCGAGCCGTTGAGCCGACAGACCGCCCCAAGCGCGACGTGGTCGGCTACGCGTCGGGGTCGCGGACCTGACCTCGGCGGGACTTTGTTGTGCCGCGCTGCTTCTTGGCCTCGAGCCGGCGCCGTTGTGAGCCACGGGTTGGCCGGGTGGCCCGGCGGGGCGGGGGAGGCGGGAGCAGTGCCTGCCGCAATGTCTCGGCCAGCCGGTTGCGAGCGGCAACGCGGTTCTGGCGCTGGGACCGGTGTTCCGAGGCGAAGATGATCAGCTCGCCGGATACCAGGCGGTCCTGTAACCCGGACTCCACCCGCAGACGTTGAGCCTGCGAGAGCCTGGCCAGTGCCGGAGAGCCGAGGACCCGCCAGCGCAGCTCGACCCGGCTGTCGGTGGTGTTGACGCCCTGGCCCCCAGGTCCGGACGAACGTGAGAACCGCTCGAGCAGCTCTGAGGCCGGGACAACGAAACCGGAGCGAAACCCCGGGCCCGGAGCGAGCACAAGATCGCCGCCGGGCTCGTAGCTGTTCGTTGCCATGACTCAATTTTATGGTGCCGAAGAACAATGGTGCGGAAGAAGGGACTTGAACCCTCACGCCCGAAGGCACAGGAACCTAAATCCTGCGTGTCTGCCAATTCCACCACTTCCGCGCGGTGCCATCATATGGGCGGTTCGCGGCAACTTCAGCCAAGTCCAAGGGCTTTGCTCAGGGAGGCGACGTGCCCGGTGGCCTTGACGTTGTACTTGGGCAGGGCGACCGTGCCGTCCGGGCCGACCACGATGGTCGAACGAATGACTCCGGTGACCTTCTTGCCGTAGAGCGTCTTCTCGCCGTAGGCACCGTAGGTATCCATGACGGCCCGGTCGGCGTCCGAGAGCAGGGGGTAGGTCAAGGACTCCTTCTCCACGAACTTGGCCAGCTTCTCGGGCTTGTCGGGGCTGATGCCGACCACGTCATACCCGGCCTGCTGCAGCCGGACCAGCGAGTCACGGAAGTCGCAGGCTTCCTTGGTGCATCCCGGGGTCATGGCGGCAGGGTAGAAGAAGATGATCAGGTTGCGGCCGGCGAAGTCGCTCAGTGACACCGACCGGCCGGTGTGGTCGGTGAGCGTGAACGCCGGGGCGGTCTGACCGGTTTCGAGGCGGGGCATGAAGAACCTTCCGGTGGGGGCGACGGGGTTGCTCGCCCAGATGTGTGATGCCAGTCTGCGTTATGGTCCCTGTAGAGACCTCAGAGCACAAGGAGTCATCGCTATGGCCGAGCAGACCAGCCCCTCCCCGGACCAGACCAGAACCTCACCAGACCAGACCAGCACCCCAGCCTCGCAGCCCAGCCTCTCACCGGACGAGATCGAGGCCGAGATCGCCGTGACGCGTGCCCATCTGGCCGGCACCATCGATGAGCTGACGCTCAGGAGCCGGCCCCGCGAGATCGTGCGACGTCAGAAAGAGTCGGCCAAGGCCAAGTTCGTCGATTCCACCCACACTCCCGAGGGTGACCTGCGGTGGGAGCGTGTCGGTGCGATGGCGGCAGCGGGCGCGGTCGTGTTTGTGGTGCTGGCCATCCTGCACCGTCGCCATCGCCGTGGCTGAGAAGGCGACCGCGGGGCACGAGCGGCTGCCCATCCAGATGCTGCATGACCGTGTGCTCGCGTCGACCGAGGGTGAGGAAGGCGAACGCCAGACCGGTGGGGGTCTGGTAATTCCTGCGACAGCCAGCATCGGCAAGCGTCTGTCCTGGGCCGCAGTCGTGGCGATCGGTCGCAATGTGCGGCAGATCGAGATCGGTGATCGTGTTCTCTACGACCCCGAGGACCGCAGGGAGGTCGAGCTCCAGAGCAAGGCCTACGTCTTGCTGAGGGAGCGTGACATCCACGCGGTAGCCGCGCCGCGGGTCAAGGTCGAAAAGACAGGGCTCTACCTCTGAGCCGGTCGGCGAGCCAATCATCAGGGCTCGAGAGTGCGTTGGACGATGGGGCGGTGACGGTCCGCCGGCTATCCGACCGTGTCCCGCGCCGTGACGAAAGCCTCTACGCAGCGGCGGACGTCGTCCTCGCTGTGCGCCGCTGACAGCTGCACCCGGATGCGCGCTTTGCCCTGGGGCACAACGGGATACGTGAAGGCTATGACGTAGATGCCGTCGTCAAGCATGGCGTTGGCCACAGCGGTCGCCGTGCGCGCGCCGTCCTCGCCCGGGAACATCACCGGGGTGATCGGGTGGGTGCCCGGTAGCAGGTCGAAGCCGGCCTCGGTCATCAACGACCGGAACAGCGTCGTATTGCGTGCCAACGCCTCTCGCCCGGCGCTCGACTTCGCAGCCAGGTCGAGGGCAGCCATGGAGCCGGCAACCACACTGGGGGCCACCGCGTTGGAGAACAGGTAGGGGCGAGAGCGCTGGCGCAGCAGGTCGACGATCTCCTGGTGTGCGGAGACGTAGCCGCCCGACGCGCCGCCCAGTGCCTTGCCCAAAGTGCCGGTGAGGATGTCGACGCGGTCCATCACGTCGAAGAGCTCAGGGGTCCCGCGGCCACCGTTGCCGACAAAGCCAACGGCGTGCGAGTCGTCCACCATGACCAGCGCGTCATACTGCTCGGCCAGGTCGCAGATCTGGTCCAGCGGCGCGAACGACCCGTCCATGGAGAACACGCCGTCGGTGACGATGACCCGCCGGCGGGCTCCGGCGGCCGAGATGAGCTGGGACTTGAGATCGGCCATGTCCGCATTCTTGTAGCGCAGCCGCTGGGCCTTGCACAGGCGGATCCCGTCAATGAGCGAGGCGTGGTTGAGCTCGTCGGAGATGATCACGTCCTGCTCACCGAACAGTGTCTCGAAGACGCCGCCGTTGGCGTCGAAGCACGAGGAGTACAGGATCGTTGCTTCGGTGCCCAGGAAAGCCGAGAGCCTGGCCTCGAGCTCGGCGTGCAGGGTCTGCGTGCCGCAGATGAAGCGGACACTGGCCATGCCAAAACCCCACTCCTGCAATGCTTTTGAGGCCGCGGCGATGACGGTCGGGTGGTTGGCCAGGCCCAGGTAGTTGTTGGCACAGAAGTTGACTGCCGAGACCTTGGCGGTCGTGATGTGGGCCGACTGCGGGGAGGTTAGCTCGCGTTCGCTCTTGTACAAGCCCGCCGCCTTGATCTCCTGCAGCGTGGCGGCCAGCTGGTCCTTGAACGCTCCGTACATCAGGTGTCTCTCTTCGTGAGTGGTGACTATTGAGTCGTGGAGTCGTGGAGTCGTGGAGTCGTGAGTCGTGAGTCGTGACTTTGACTTGGCGGTTTGGCGAGCGTCGGACGTGCTGCCGGTTCAGCTCCAGTCCAGGACGACCTTGCCGCACTGGCCGGACCGGGCTGCGGCAAACGCTTCCTGCCACTGCTCCGCGGGGAAGCGGTGGGTGATCACCGAGCGGACGGCCTCGCGCAGCACCGGCGAGGTCGCCAGCATCGCGCTCATGGCGTACCAGGTGTCGTACATCTCACGACCGTAGATGCCCTTGATGGTGATCATGTGAGTGATGACCTTGCCCCAGTCGATGGCGAACCGGTCCTTGGGCAGTCCGAGCATGGCCACCCGGGCACCGTGGTTGAGGTTGTTGATCATCTCCTCCATGGCCAGCGGGCTGCCGGACATCTCAAGCCCGATGTCGAAGCCTTCGCGCATGCCGAGCTCGCGCTGGGCCTTCGCCACCGTCGTCTTCGAGACGTTGACGGTCAGGTCCGCGCCCGCGGCCTTGGCCAGCTCGAGCCGGTAGTCCGAGACATCGGTGACCACGACATACCGTGCTCCCACGTGTCGCGCGATGGCGGCTGCCATGATCCCGATCGGGCCGGCCCCGGTGACCAGGACGTCCTCGCCGGCCAGAGGGAAGGACAAGGTGGTGTGAACCGCATTGCCCATGGGGTCGAACACTGCGCCCAGATCGGGGTCCATGTCGTCAGGTTGCACCCATACGTTGCCGGCAGGGATGACCACGTAGTCGGCGAAGGCCCCGTCGCGGTTGACTCCCACGCTCGACGTGCGGATGCACACGTGTCGCCGCCCGGCACGACAGTTGCGGCACGTCCCGCAGACGACGTGCCCCTCGCCCGAGGCTTTCTGGCCGACCAGCACCGAGGTGACGTCCTGGCCGATCTCGACGACCTCGCCGAAGAACTCATGACCGATCACCAGGGGTGGCTTGACCACGGATGCGGCCCAGTCGTCCCACTGCTCGAGGTGCAGGTCAGTGCCACACAGGCCAGCCCGCTGGACCCGGATCTTCACGTCATCCGGGCCGACCACGGGTTCGGGACGCTCCATCAGCTCGAGTCCGGGACCTGCGGTGGGCTTCACCAGTGCTCTCATGAACCGATCATTCCAGAGGCCCGATCTCCACGTTTGACGGGTCTTGACTACGTTCCGATCTCACGTTTCCGGAGGGAAGCGTGAGCTCGAAGACCTCGCAAAGATGACCGCCTGCTCACGTGAGGGCATTGCCGACCCAGACAGTCCAGAATCGTGGTCTTGTGCCTGTCACGTATCGGCTCGGCTAGCCGGCGCAGGGAGTCAGGTTCGCCGCCGCATCGCTGAAGGCATTTGGGCCGCCGAGCACGACCAGCTTGGTGGTACCAAGGCGTTGCAGCTCCGCGAGGGTCGAGGCCGGCACGCAGTCCTTCTGGGTGAGGAGCAACGGTGCGCCGGCGAGGGCTGCGACGGGGGCGCCGGCGAGGGCATCGGGATAGTCCGCCTCCGATGCGAGATACGCGGTGGTGGCACCCTGCAGGTAGGTATTCGACGAAATTGCCGCGGCCGTGGCATAACGGTCGGGGCCCCACCACCGCTCCACCGTCGCCCCAGGGATCAGGAGGGCTTGGACTTGACTGAGGACCGCGGGATCAATGACGGCCTCGCCGCCGAGGATGACCACTTTGGCAGGCTTGCCTGACGTGAGTGCTGAGACGGTGGCCGCCGGTAGGGTCAAGCGATCGGTGAGCAGGAGCGCACCGCCCAGTCGCCCGGCGGCTGCTGAGCCGCCGAGCGCGTCGGGGAAGGATGCACCTGTCGCGATGAAGACGGTCTTGCCGAGGCCGCCGGTGAGTCCTGCAAGCTGTGCGGCAGTGTCATAGCGGTCCTGACCCGCCCACCTGAACACGGTGCCAGGGCCCGCGAGGACCTGGAGCTCGCTCTGGACGGTGCTGCTCACGGCGGCGGTTCCGCCGGCGATGTCGACCCTGGACGGGTTGAGTCTTTTGACTTCGGCGCTGAGGGTGGCAGGCAGGACCCCATCGTTCGGCACAAGAAGGAGTGGACCGCCCTGTGCGGCGGCAACTGGCCCGGCGGCAAGCGCATCAGGAAAGTTGGTGCCCGATGCGACCGTGACAGCGAACGGTTGTCCCGTGTACTGGGGCTGGAAGGCGTACTGCGAAATGGCGACTGCAGTGGCGTAGCGGTCGGCGCCAGCGAGGCGCTGGTAGGGGAGTGCGGCAGGCGCGTTCATGATGGAGGCTGCCCCGGCGCGGATCTCGGGCAGCTTGTCATAGAGATACTGGCCCGGACAGACGGTCGAGGCCTGATCTCCTTGTTCGACAGGTCCTGACGAAGGGCCGGCGTCTGTTCGCGGAGGGCACGGGAGAGAAGACCCTCAGGCTGGCTCACACGCAG
>DASRUA010000369.1:0-4435 GCA_035655615.1 Dermatophilaceae bacterium | reverse complement strand
GCCGGCGTCGGTGTCGACTGCCGCTACGCGCTCGGGCAGGTCGACCTCGCCACGATCGAGCGGAAGCTCCGAGACCCGCGTCGCGGTCGCGGCCACACGCTCGAGCGGGCGCAGCTCCCGGCGCACGAGCACCAGGCCCACCACCAGTGCCAGCATGATCCCCAGCGCCGCGACAACTGCCTCGACAGCGAGGTAGTCGCGTACTGTCGCGGTCGCTTCGGAGGTCGACAGGCCGGTGACGACCACGTCGCCGCTTGTCGTGGTCGTCGCAACCACGCGGTAGTCGCCGAGCCCGGTGAGGTGGGCAGGGTGCGGCCTTCCGTCCCTCGGCAGCGATTCCAGCGTCACCACCTGGGCGTGGGTCAGCTCCCGGAAGCTGCCGGTCTGGTCGATGTAACCCGAGCGCGTCGTGCCGTCACGCACGAAGAGGTTGATGGTGCCCGCGCCCTGGCCGGGCACGCTGAGGCCGGGGGGGATGTCGCCCGTGGGTCCAGTCGGTCCAGCCGGTGGCTGTTGCGTCGAGACGCCCGGCTGGACGGGGGCTCCTGCGGCCCGCTGGCTGGCGGCGGCCAGCTGGGAGTCGAGCTGACCCACCAGGGACCCGCGCAGCGCGAGGGTCGACACCACTCCCAGTATCCCTGTCACCGCGACGAGCAGGCCAATGAGCACCACAACGAGCCTGCGCCGCAGCGTCCAGCGGCTGCGGCTGCCAAGGCGGGCGCGGGCGGGCGACGCGGCGGCCACGGTCTGAGCGCCGCCCATCACTGCGCCGTCGGGCTCTCGGCAGGCTTGAGCATGTAGCCGACCCCGCGCAGCGTATGAATCATGGGTACGCGGCCGGTGTCGATCTTGCGGCGCAGGTACGACACGTACAGCTCGACGATGTTGGCCTGGCCGCCGAAGTCGTAGTGCCACACGCGGTCGAGGATCTGCGCCTTGGACAGCACCCGCTTCGGATTGCGCATGAAGTACCTGAGCAGCTCGAACTCCGTTGCGGTCAGCCGGATCTCCTGTCCGTCGCGTGAGACGTCGTGACTGTCCTCGTCTATCGTCAAGTCACCGACGACCAGTGTCGACGCCTCGCGCTCCGCTGTCGTGCCGGCGCGGCGGAGCAGAGCCCGCAGTCGCGCGACGACCTCCTCGAGGCTGAACGGCTTGGTGACGTAGTCGTCGCCGCCGGCGGTCAGACCCGCGACGCGGTCCTCGACGGCGTCCTTGGCGGTCAGGAACAGGACCGGCACGTGCGGCTGCGTCGTGCGGATTCGGCGCAGGACCTCGAGACCGCCAAGGTCGGGCAGCATGATGTCGAGCAGGATCACGTCGGGATCAAGCGAACGAGCGACTCGAATGGCGGCGTGGCCCGTCAGGGCGGACTCGACCTGCCAGCCCTCGTACCGCAGCACGGTCGAGAGCAGCTCCCCGAGGCTCGGCTCGTCATCGACAACAAGAGCCCGAATCGGTGAACCGTCCGCACGGGTGAGGTGGTCGCGACCGCGGACTGCATTGGAGCGCGTCATAGGACCTAGCATGGTCCGCCCACCTATGGCATACCTGTTCTCTCCCTATGAGCAGCCTGTGAGAAATCGCTGCCGGGGCTCACAGGAGAGGCTGCCCGGGGTCACAGGTCGCTCCCAGTCATGGCGACGACAGTCGGACATGGACCGACCACGGTGGTCGGTGCGGAGGAGGTCACGATGGGCACCGTCCTGGAGTTGAGCAGCTTTGAGATGCCAGCGCGCATCCGGAGTAGCACCGGCACCGTCCTGGGGCGCACCACACCGGCCGCGGCGGTACCCCAGAGTGCGTGGCTCACCGCCACGATCCGGCCCGCCGGCACCTTTGGGCGCAACGACGCCGGCAGGTTGAGGGTGTTGCTCGACGCACTCTCGGCCTGCGCGTCGATCGTCGTGCTGGACCTGCAGGCCGCCCGGCTGCGGAGCCACCGCGCCGGCGAGGTCATCGAGGACGCGGCCTGGGATCTCGAGCGCCGCGGGGGCTGCCTCTTGTGCATCAACGTCTCCGCCGAGTCACGGGCCTGCCTGTCCGCGGCCGGCAACCACGCCGTCCTCATGGACGACGAGTGCCTGAGGGTCCCCCTTCAAGTGACCTCCGGGCCACGGCCCTAAGGTCCAGACCTCGAGCACTCGGCAGGGCCTCTTCGCAGCCTTCACAACCTGCTCACAGGTGAGTCAAAGGAGCACCCCATCCAGGTCGGTGAGCGTGGGGGCATGGACTCGACAACGACGCTGCCTACGCTCGAAACGGCAACACGTGCCAGCGCGCCCGCCAGCCTCGTTCGCGACCTGATCCCGGTCGACAAAGAGGACGCGAGGCTCGAACTGTGCGCCATGACGGGCAGATCCCCTGCAACCATTGTCACCGGGACCAGGTGACAGGAGGTGCCATTTACGGTCAGTCACGTCGCGGCGGTGGTCCCGATGGCGCGCTCACCCCTTGTTGTGTCGGCTCTGGTCATCGGCAGCATGTCTCCCGACCTTCCGTACTACCTGCCTGTGTTCGTTGGCTCTGAGGCCACGCACTCTCCGGTCGGGGTGGTGAGCGTCGATGTGCTGCTGAGCCTGGCTGTCTTCATGGCCTGGCACGGGCTGCTCGCCAGGCCGGCTGTTGACTGTGCGCCCGCTGCTGTGCGGGGGCGCATTCCGTCTCAGGGCGTTCATCCCCTGAGCACCCGGCTGTCGTCGCTTCGCCAGGTCCTGCTGGTGCTTCTGTCCACGTCCGTGGGCGCAGCGACCCACGTTGCGTGGGACTCGTTCACGCATGCCGATGGCTGGGGGACGATCCACGTTGCCTGGCTGGCCGAACAGCATGGCCTTCTGCCCGGCTACGGCTGGGCCCAATACGGCAGCGGGGTATTTGGGGCTCTGGTCATTGCACTGTGGCTGGCGCAATGGTGGCGCAGCACCCCGGTCGCACCATCTTCGTCACGGTTACGACCGGTGGTGGCGGCCAGGGCGTGGCTCTCGGTCCTTGCCGCTGGAGCGGCAGGGGCAGCGTTGGGGAGCTTTGGTCCGCTCACTTCGTCCGGAGGCCCGGATCTGGGCAGCGCCGCGTTCTTCGCAGCCACCAGGGGTATTTCCTTGGCCGGTGTGGTGGCCTTCCTGCTCGCGGCGAGCTGGCACCTCGTAACGAAACCCCAAGCAGCCGACCGGGAAGTTTTTGCCGGTAGTCGCAACGCGGATCACGACAAGGTCCCTCTTGACCGACGTTCTCGTTGATGGGCGCCGCCGCGCCGCAGGGCATCCGTGGCCGATGACGGATTCTGACCCACCCGGCCCCGATCTCCGCACTTCGGTGAAAGGAACACCTTCTGGGTCGTGCAAGCTGCGCGAACCCACGCGTGCGCAGGTGCTGACTAGCCCGAAGTTACGTGTCGTATGACGCGTGAAACCCCTGTTGAGCAGGGGTTTCATTGTTTTCGGGTGTTTGGGTTCTGGCTACTTCAGGGTTAGTGGGATCGGTGCACCGAGGAGTTCGAAAGCTCGGCGTTGGGTCGCAGTGGGTTCGGCGAGGGTGGGCACGGTGGGGCCGGTGTCGTGGTCGCCGTAGCGGAGGTCGACCCGGGCCAGAGATCCCAGGTGGTCCAGCAGGGCGGTGAAACTGGTGGCGGGCAGCTCGTCGGTGGTGGTCTTGGTTGCTGCCTTGTGGTCGGCGCCCTGGGAGCGTTGGGCGGGGGCGACGGGGTCGGCGGGGTCGGGACGTTGCTCGTCGGTGAACGTCAAAGGCGCCCATGCTTGGCGTAGGTGCCACACGAGGTAGGAGGCGAGCATGCAGATGAACACGTGGGCCCGGACCCTGGTCTCGGTCCAGTGGTGGATCGGGCGCAGGTCCAGGTCGATGCTCTTGATGGAGCGGAAGTCGCGTTCGACCCGGGCCAGGGACTTGTAGGTGGCCACGACCTTGGCCGGGTCCATCTGCTCGGGACCGATGGTGGTGCGGATGACGTAGAGCCCGTCCAGGGCCGCCTCGGTAGTGATCTGGTCCTGGTCACGGGTGAAGGCGAATGTGGTTTCGGTGATGTCCAGGATGTAGTGCTTGGCCATCTTGTACCGGCCGATGACCTTCCCGACCCGGACCCCGATCTTCCCGGCCCCGGCCAGGCGCCCCGCGTCCACGGCGGCGACGATCTTGGCCAGCTCGGTGTCGGTGGCCTCCAGCAGCGCCAGGCGTTTGCGGGCCCGCTCGGTAGCCAGGGCAGGGTTACGGCACGCGACCAGGCGTTCCCCGGGGTAGTCGGGGTGGGTGATCTCGGCGAGGCTGGCCTGGTCGAACAGGGTCATCTGCAGGGGCCCGTCATCAGCGGCCAGGGCCGCGATCGCCGGGGCGCGCAGCGCGGTGACCCAGCCGAACCCGCCCAGCTCGCGCAACTCTTGAACGCGGGCGCTGGTGATCATCCCGCGGTCCCCGACCATCACCA
>DASRUA010000368.1:0-28662 GCA_035655615.1 Dermatophilaceae bacterium | reverse complement strand
TCGGTATGCACGTGCAGGTGGACGAAGCTCTTGTCGGGAGGCCTCGACGTGGCTGGGTTCTGGTCGGGTAAACCCGCTGCGGGAGAAGACATCTGAGACATTGCCTCAGAGTCTATGCCGGGCGGCGGACACACCTTGTATGCCGTGCCGTCGCTCCCCGGGCGTGTCCGTGAGACGGTTTCCTAGCCGCTGATACGGTCCAGCGCGGTCTGCAGATCCTGCGGGTACGGGCTGGTGAAGTCGACTCGCTCGCCGCTGCTGGGGTGCTGGAACCCGAGACCGACCGCGTGCAGCCACTGGCGTCCCAAGCCGAGCTTCTTGGCCAGCACCGGGTCCGCGCCGTAGGTCAGGTCCCCGACGCAGGGATGGTGAAGCGCGGAGAAATGAACCCGGATCTGGTGGGTACGCCCGGTCTCGAGGTGAACCTCCACGAGCGAGGCGGACCGGAAGGCCTCGATGACCTCGTAGTGAGTGACGCTCGCCTTGCCGCTGGCTGTCACCGCGAACTTGTAGTCGTGGTTGGGGTGGCGGCCGATCGGAGCATCGATCGTGCCGTTCAGCGGGTCGGGCAGGCCCTGGACAAGAGCGTGGTAGGTCTTGTCGACCGTGCGCTCCTTGAATGCCCGCTTGAGCACGGTGTAGGCGTGCTCGCTCTTGGCGACCACCATCAGTCCGCTTGTCCCCACGTCGAGACGATGCACGACGCCGCGGCGTTCCTCAGCACCCGATGTGGAGATGCGATAGCCGGCCGCCGCCAGTCCGCCGATAACAGTGGGGCCCGTCCAGCCGACGCTGGGATGGGCGGCAACGCCGACCGGCTTGTCGACGACCACCAGGTCGTCGTCGTCATAGATCACGGCCATCCCCGGTACTGGTTCCGCGACCACGGCAAGCCCGGCTGAGGCGGGCGGATCCGGCAGCGACACCTCGAGCCAGGCCCCCGCGCATACCCGATCTGACTTGCCCACGGTGCGCTGATCGACGGTCACCGCGCCGGCAGTCGCCAGGTCAGCCGCCTTGGTGCGGGACAGACCGAAGAGGCGCGCGAGAGCCGCGTCGACACGCTCTCCCTCAAGACCGTCCGGCACAGACAGTGAACGGACGTCAGACATCGTGGTCCGTTCCTGCCGGGTGGGGAGGCTGCGCAACAGTGGGCTCGTCCTCGGGGTCATCGTTCTCAGGCTTGGCGCTGGACACCCGGGTTCCGTCAATGCTGACGCCTCGGAAGGCCATCACGGCGATCAGCACCGCCGCACTGACGATGGCCGCGTCGGCGATGTTGAAGATCGGGTAGTGCGGCAGCTGTAAGAAGTCCACCACGTGTCCACGGCCGGGCCCAGGCGCCCGGAACATGCGGTCGGTCAGGTTGCCCAGCGACCCGGCGAGCAACAGCCCCAACGCCAGCGCCCAGCCTCGGCTGCCCAGGCGCCGGGCGGTGAAGATGACGAACAGGACGACCGAAAAGGCGATCAAGGTGAGGACCCAGGTCGCTCCGGTGGCGATCGAGAAGGCAGCGCCGGAGTTGCGGATCAGGTTGAGCTGGACCACCGACCCGATCAGGTGACGTGGATGATCCGGCTGAAGGTTGGCAGTGACCCACGCCTTGGTCAGCTGGTCGGCGACATAGACGGGCACGGCCACGACGACCAGCGCAAGATACAGCAGTCGTCGTGGTGTCGATGGCGCAGTTGTGCTCTCGTTCGCGGGCGGTGAAGTGATTAGCGGCGCTCCTGCTTGGATTTGCATGTCAAGCATAGGGTCGCACGCGGGAAGGCCAGCAGACGATTCTTGCCGATCGGGCTGCCGCAGGACTCGCAGATGCCGTAGCTCCCGTCAACGAGCCGCGCGAGCGCACGCGCGCTCTGTGCGAACACCTCACGGGCGTTGTTGGCCAACGAGATCTCCTGCTCGCGCTCGAAGGTCGCGGTGCCGGCGTCGGCCGGGTCATCCCCTGCGCCGTCCCCGATATCGCGCATGAGACCGGCAAGATCGAGCTCAGCCAGCGAGATCTCTTTCTGCAGACGGGCAATATCGGCATCGAGCTCCGCGCGAACGGTCGCGAGCTCCTTGACCGTCCACGGCTTCTCGTTCTCGCGGACCCGCAGTCGTTGCGGCTGGGCGCTCGCGCTGGCGGGCACGCTTGCCCCGCGGCCCCGCGGCCCCACAGTTGACTTGCTTGGAGCCTTGGTCGCAGCCTTGCTTGGAGTCTTCGTCGCAGCCTTGCTTGGAGCCTTGGTCGGTGCCTTGGTCGGCGCCTTGGCAGTCTTCTTCGTCGTCGGCACCTTGGAAGCACTCGCCTTGGTCGTGGCCTTGGTCGTCGTCACCTTCGTCGCCCTTGCCTTCGTCGTGGCCTTCGCCGCAGTCATCTTGGTCGCACTTGCCGTGGTCAGAACGGCCTTGGTCGGCAAAGCCTTCTTCGGCCGCGCACTCTGCTTGGCGGCTGAGGTCACCTTCTTCACAGCCATGCTCGGCCCCTTCAAGATGGCACTTCGTCGTCCCCACGAAACACGTACGTGTGTGCGTGAGGATAGGGCCATACGGCGCAGTTCTCAATGGAGAAACGCCGCCCTTTGCTCGGTTAGTCCACAGCGGACTCCCCAAGTCGATCACCGGCCCAGGCGAGAGAACGGGAAGCGGGGCGCCAACCGTAAGGATCGGGGCCCCGCCTGCGCTGCTGGTAGCCGGTCAGCCGACGTTCCTTTGATCAGCCCCGCTTGCCGACACCGCTGCCGGCGCCGTTGTCGGCGCCGATCTGATCCAGCTCGCGCAGCTGACCCTCGAGGTGGGACTTCAGACGGGCTCGGTAGTCACGCTCGAACGTTCTCAGCTCGTCGATCTTCTGCTGCAGCAAGCTGCGCTCGTGACCGAGTGTCTGAAGCACCTCGGCCCTCTTCTGCTGGGCCTCGGCGACCATTCCGGCGGCGCGCTCGCGCGCCTCGGTGATCATCTGCTCGTGCCGCGCAGTTGCCTCTGCAATGAGGGAATCGTGCTTCGTCTGGGCGGTGTACCGAAGCTGTTCCTGCTTGGCGTTGGCCTCGCCAACGACCTGGTCATGGCGCAGCTGCCCTTCGCCGATGAGACGCTCGCGAGTCTTCTGGCCCTCGGACACGTACTCCGCGTGCAGCTTCTCCGCGAGGGCGAGCACGCCAGCCGCTGAGCCCAAGCCTACCCCTGCGACACCACTGACCTCGGCAGGAGTGGCCCGCCCATGGTCCTTGGCAGGGGTAGCGGCCGGAACAGCAAAGGCAGACCTGGCAATCTCGTTCGCGGCTTCCTCTGCTTCCTTCTTGCGCTGAGCCGCCAGCGCCTCCGCCCGGTCAGCGTCGGCGTTCGCCCTGGCAATGCGAAGGCCGGAGTCCTTTTCTGCTCTCAGACGCTCAGCAGCCTGTGACTCTGCACGCTCGGCTTCGGCGTTTGCCTTGGCAATGCGAGCCGCGGACTCCCTCTCTGCCTGCTCAGCAGACACTCTGGCGGCCGCGATCTTGTCCTTGGCGCCGGACGGGATGACACCCTTGTCTTCCTGGCAGGCTTTGAGCTGTTGGGCGAGATCTTCGTTCTCGCTGGTCAGCCGACGCAGTTCGACGACGATCTCATCCAGGAAGTCGTCGACCTCATGCTCATCGTAGCCACGACGGAACTGAGTCGCGGTGAAATTCTTGTTGAGGACATCCTCGGGCATGAACGCCATGTAGTCACCTCGGTCGATTCGTTCGGGGGGCCGCACTACCTTATATCGAGCCCCCGCAAAGTCCGCATTCGGGTATGGCTTTGAGGTCAGCTACCTGTCCGTCAGCTATCTGACGGACAGCACCTTGTCGGTTAACGGGTGTCGGTTAACGGGTATCGGTCAACACGGATTCGCCCCGCGCGATGTCACAGTCTCTGGAGGAAACCCACCGCCAAGGAAACTCCCAGCATCAGCACCAGAAACGCCATGTCGAGGCGAATCGACCCCAGGGAGAGCGGCGGGATCAGGCGTCGCAGGAACTTCAGCGGCGGGTCGGTGACGGTGTAGATGGCTTCGGCAAAGACGAGGACGACCCCCCGAGGTCGCCATTCTCTGGCCAGCACGCGGATCCAGTCCAGGACCAGGCGACAGATGAGGGCGGCAAAAAACAGGTTCAGGACAAAGATCAGAACGGAGATCACGACGCCTAGCATGACGGCCTTTGCCGAGGATCAGGCCACCGGGTGCGGAGGTGGCCAGATCAGCTCTGGTTGAAGAAGCCGCGCGAGGCAGCCTTGGGTGGCGCCACCTCGTTTGCCGTCACCTCGACATGAGCCGGCGACAGCAGGAACACCTTGCTGGTGACCCGCTCGATGGAGCCGTGCAGACCGAACACCAGGCCGGCCGCAAAGTCCACAAGGCGCTTCGCGTCTGCATCATCTAGGTCGGTCAGGTTCATGATCACCGGAGTCCCCTCGCGGAAGCTCTCGCCGATGTTCTTCGCTTCGTTGTACGTCCGTGGATGGATCGTCGAGATGCGGTTCAGCGCACCAACCTCGACATCACGGACGACCCGGGCCACGGGTGTGCGCGCCGGCAGCGACGTCACACCGGAGGACCGTTCGTGGCGGACAGGAGCCTCCTGACGGGCAGGCGGCTCGTCGTAGTCGTCGTACGACTCGTAGCCGTCGTCACGCTCATCCTCAGCCAGCCCGAGGTACACCATGGTCTTGCGCAGTGCCCCAGCCATCTCGAGCTCCTTAACTACGGTCCACTGTCATCGGGTTTTGCAGGTCATTCGACGATTGTTCCCTTCAAAACTACCCAGATGGCGGGCGCGAACCGAGGATTGCGCTGCCGACACGCAGGTGTGTCGCACCGTTTGTCACCGCGGCCTCGAGATCCGCGCTCATCCCCGCCGAGATCCAGGTGGCCGCGGGGTGAACAGCACGAACCCCGTGCGCCACGGCGGCCAGCTCCGCGAAAGCCTCGGCCGGGTCGACCCCCAGCGGCGCAACCGCCATGACTCCTCGAAGCGTGAGATGGGGCGCAGCAGCAACGCCGTTGACAAGCTCGGCAACGCCGTCCAGCGGTATCCCGCCGCGCCCTCGCCCAGGTGAGTCCCCGCTCAGGCTCACCTGTACCAGGGCACCAATGTCACGCCCGGCAGCAGTCGCGGCACGGTCAAGCGCCCGGACCAGCTTGTCCCGGTCGATCGAGTGAACGACGTCCACGTAGGACGCCAACGAGGCGACTTTGTTGGACTGTAGCTGACCGATGAAATGGACTTGAAGGCGTCGCCGCACCTCCGAGGGCAACGCGGCAATCTTGGCCGATGCCTCTTGATCGCGGTTCTCCCCGATATCCGTCACGCCGAGCTGACACAGCGCCTCGATGTCGGAGCCCGGGAAGAACTTCGTGACCACGATGAGGGCAACGTCCTCGGGCAGACGGCCTGCGGCCCGGCAAGCAGACCCAATGCGCTCATGGACCTGGTGGAGATTGGTGGAAAGCTCCTCACGTCGAGCCGCCGCTTCTTGAGCAGACCTCATACGCCACCTTCAGTGCGGGTTTCCAACAGCCGGACGACCCCGGCGAAACGACCCGTACGGTGCTTGCGACGGTAGGAGAAGAGCCCCTCGGACTCGCGACTACAGCCCCCGATCCAATTCACCGCAACAGATCTCGCCTGTAGCTGGTCGACCACGCCGGCAGCCACGTCAATTGCCGGGGTCCCCCGCCAGGAGATGGCCGCCGCTACGGGACTGATCCTGGCGGCCTGCGCCCTCATCGCCTCGGGCACCTCGTAGCAGCGCCCGCACACAGACGGACCGACCACCGCGCTGATCGACCGAGCCCCAAGATCGGTCATCGCGTCGACGGCGCGTCCGACGATTCCCTGCATCATCCCGGGACGCCCCGCGTGCACAGCTGCGGCGACGCCCGCATCCCGGTCGACCAACAGCACCGGGGTGCAGTCAGCGACGAGAACGGCCAGCGCCAGGTCAGTCGAAGTTGTCACGAGGCCGTCCACCTCAGGGGAATCACCACGCCACGGACCGTCCACCAGCGCAATGTCCGACCCATGGCACTGGCTCATGAACAGCAGGTGATCTCGTTGGACATCAAGAGTGCTGGCAACCAGCCTTCGGTTGAGCTCGACCGCCGAGGGATCATCCCCGACGTGTCCGCCAAGGTTGAGGCTGGCAAAGTCCCCCACGCTCGATCCGCCTCTGGCCGACGTGAATCCCCAGTCGACACCGCGACCACCCGTCGCGGTGTCGACTGGGGTCCGCTCACGCCAATGAAACACAGTGTTCACGCTAGCCGAGTCCGCATCGGGGCAAAGGTCGAGTCCCCATCTGGGCAAACGTAGGGGCGGTCGGCCCGGAGAAAACCCAGACCGACCGCCCTGCCAGGTGTTGCCCCCCGCGCAGGTATTACTTCAGAAAGTCAGGCACATCCAGGTCGTCGTTGTCGTCGAAGGTGACCGTGCGCGGTGGCCTGGCCACTGTCACGGGGACCGGGACCGGTTCTTGTACCTGCTGGTGGTCGGCCGGAGGCTGACTGCCATTGGCAGGAGCCGGAATTGCGGGTGTCTGACTCCCCACAGGGACCTGCGCCGGGTGGACCGCCGGCTTGACCTGCGATGGCGGTTGACCCACGCGCGGAGGTTGGACCGCGGTAGCGGTCGGGCGCTGGGTCGAACCAGCGACCTGGCCAAGTGCGCGGTCGTCGTTGCGACGAACCGGACCGCCACCGTCGAAGCCCGCGGCGATAACCGTCACCCGCACCTCGTCGCCGAGAGCATCATCGATGACCGTGCCGAAGATGATGTTGGCCTCGGGGTGGGCGGCTTCCTGCACGAGGCGCGCCGCTTCGTTGATCTCGAACAGCCCCAGGTCCGAACCACCCTGAATCGACAGCAGCACGCCGTGCGCGCCGTCGATACTGGCCTCGAGCAACGGCGAGGAGATCGCCAGCTCAGCAGCCTGGACGGCTCTGTCCTCACCGCGCGCCGAGCCGATGCCCATGAGGGCCGAGCCGGCCCCCTGCATCACGGCCTTGACGTCGGCGAAGTCGAGGTTGATCAGGCCGGGTGTGGTGATCAGGTCCGTGATGCCCTGGACACCGGAGAGCAGAACCTGGTCGGCGCTGCGGAAGGCGTCGAGCATGCTGACCGCACGGTCGCTGATCGAGAGCAGTCGGTCGTTGGGGATGATGATGAGGGTGTCGACCTCTTCGCGCAGGCTGGCGATACCAGTCTCGGCCTGGTTGGCGCGCCGGCGACCCTCGAAGGTGAAGGGCCGGGTGACCACCCCAATGGTGAGCGCGCCGATGGACTTGGCGATCTTGGCTATCACGGGCGCGCCACCTGTGCCGGTGCCACCGCCCTCGCCCGCAGTGACGAAGACCATGTCAGCGCCCTTGAGCACTTCTTCGATCTCTTCCGAGTGGTCTTCAGCGGCCTTCTTGCCCACCTCGGGATCGGCGCCGGCACCGAGACCTCGGGTCAGCTCACGACCCACGTCGAGCTTGACGTCTGCGTCACTCATCAAGAGGGCTTGGGCGTCGGTGTTGATGGCGATGAACTCGACGCCCTTGAGACCGACTTCGATCATCCGGTTGATCGCATTGACACCGCCTCCGCCAATGCCGACGACCTTGATAACGGCTAGGTAGTTCTGCGGTGCTGCCACGTCGGTTGGCCTCTCCTTGAATCGTTCGGCTGAGTCTGAGGGGGGTGATAAAGGCATCGTATGCGTTGCCGCGCGCATCGATTGAATCTCGATGTCAACCAAAGGGTTACGGCAAATCCAACCCTGTTCACGATGACGGTAAAGCCTGAGACTCCCCTGATCAACCCTGTGGGCGGCGTGTCGAGTGACTCATCTGATCACGGGGGTCCGCGGTGCACTGACGTCGATCGTCCCCACGTCCTTCTGCCTCAGCAGGGCCGTCATCACCTTGACCTTCAGCTCAGGTTCGGACCCGCCTCCCCACACCACGGTGACCGCGCCCAGCTGGAACGTGACCATGTTCGGTCCCAGAACCGTCACATGAGAGACCTTGCCGCGCTGCCCCGGGGAAAGTGCCCCGAGAACGGACATCGCGGCACGCAGGGACTCCATGCTCGACGGGTTCTCAACCGTGTCGATGAGTGGCACCCCCCTGGGTACCGCGCTCACCGTCGCGTAGGCAGTGCCCTGAGAATCCACAACCTGTACTTGACCTTGAGGGTTCTTCACAGCAAGGACCGGCACCCTGGGGGTGGCCGAGATGAGGATCGTGTTCGGGTATGAACGACTTACCGTGACCTCGGCCAACGCCGTCAGCGCAACCACCCTCCGGGAGATTGCGCGAGTGTCGATCTTTGCCAACGGCCTGCCCATGGGAACGGCGGCCCGACTCATGATGATGGAGACCTCGTCCGGCGCGACTCCCTCGACCCTGACCGACTTGGTCACCAGCACTGAGCTGAACTCCACCAGCCACACCCCCGCGCCCAGCAGGGCGAGGGCGACGGCAAGCCAGGCCGCCAACAACCAGGGACGGCGACGAACCCGGGACGCGCGCGCGTCGAACCTGGCCCGCGAGGACGGCAGTCCAGAGGAACGCCCAACGGAAGCTCCACGGCGACGCTGAGCTCTGCCTCGACGGGCGCCCGGGCTCAAACCCGACCCTGCTGTCCCGGAGCGACCGGTTTCGCCTCCGGTCGCCCCCCCAGGAGACGCAGGATCTCCGGACCAATCATGGTGACGTCACCGGCCCCGACGGTCAGTACCAGATCGCCGGCCCTGGCAACCTGGACCACCAGAGGAGCGACCTCGGACCAGGACGGCACGAAGTGCACGCTCTGACCCGGGGAGGGTTGAGACCCCGCCACCTTGTCGCCGTGGCCGGGCCCAAGAAGAAGAAGCTGGTCGGTGATCAATGCTCCGCTCACCCCCGGCATCGGATCCTCTCGGGCGGCATACACATCCATCACGATGATGACGTCGGCAGGCGACAGCGCAGTCGCCAGCTCTGCCGCGAAGTCACGGGTCCGTGAGTAGAGATGAGGCTGGAACACCACGATCAGCCGTCCGGGAGCGGCAAGGACCAGGGCGGTCTCGACCAAGGCCCTCACCTTGCCCGGGTTGTGCGCGTAGTCGTCCACAACCCGCACACCTGCCACCTCGCCCTTGGGCTCGAACCTGCGTCGCGTCCCGGTGAAGCCGGCGAGTCCCTTGAGAACCCGGCCAGGATCTTGCCCCAGCCCTTCGGTGGCGGCCGCGAACGCGGCGGTCGCGTTGAGCAGGTTGTGCCGACCCGGTATGCCGAGATCGAGGCGACCGAGCACTGCTCTGCCGGCTTCGCCCACCCCGCCTGCCATGAGCTGCGCATGCGCGTGCATCCCGGCACCGCCCACGTCGGTGAGCCGCATGTCCGCATCAGCAGCCAGGCCATAGGTGATCACCCGGGTGCCTGCGCTCCTGGCCACTTCACACAGGTCGCGAGATCCCTGGTCGTCCGCACAGGTCACCAGCAAACCGTCCGGCTGCACGGTAGCGGCGAACTTGGCGTAGGCCGCCTGGACCGCGCCGAAGGTGCCGTAGAAGTCGAGGTGGTCAGGCTGCACGTTGGTCACGATGGCAACCTCGGGCCGATAGACGAGGAAGGACCCGTCGCTCTCATCGGCTTCGGCCACGAAGATCTCGCCAGTGCCGTGGTGAGCGTTGGTGCCGTGCTTGGCGAGCTCGCCGCCGACGGCGAACGACGGATCGACTCCACATTGCTGCAGGGCGACCACCAGCATCGACGTGGTCGTGGTCTTGCCGTTGGCGCCGGCGACAGCGACCCGCCGGCTCCCCTGCATCACCGATGCAAGGGCCTGAGATCGGTGCAGCACCCGAAGACCACGCGAACGGGCCTCTTGAAGCTCGACATTGTTCTCACGGATTGCCGAGGAGACAACGACCGTGTCAGCGTCGCCGAGATTGGCGACGTCGTGGCCGATGTGGACCTGCGCCCCCTCGGCCTCCAGGGCCGCGAGGACGAGGGACTTCTTGGCGTCGGACCCGCTGACCGCCATTCCCCGAGCCAACATCACCCGGGCAACGCCCGACATTCCCGCACCACCGATCGCGATGAAGTGCACAGCGCCCAGGCTGCTGGCGGCCGGCACCTCCGCGGTGAAGTCGAAGCGGCCGTTCGACCCGTTGGCGTCATGGACGTAGGACGTGGACGTCGAGGGTGGTTGGCCGTCGTCGGATGCCGGATCGCTCATCGGGCGTCCCACGAGTGCGCAGCAATCGCAACGAGGTCGGCCAGCCGTTCGTCCGCCTCTCGCTCCCCGACGGTGGCGGCGGCCTGCGCCATCTTGGCCATCCGCGGCCCGTCGGTCACCAGGCGCACCAAGGTCTCGTCGACCCACTGGGGCGTCAAGGCTGAGTCGTCGACCAGGATGCCGCCACCGGCCGCGACGACGTCAGTGGCATTGAACCGCTGCTCGCCGTTTCCGATCGGCAAAGGTACATAGACCGCCGGCAGCCCGACCGCGGTCAGCTCGCAGACGGTGTTGGCCCCGGCCCGGGCAACCACAAGGTCGGCCGCGGCGTACGCCAGGTCCATCCGATCGACATAGCCTGCAACAACATACGGCGGTCCGACCACCTTCGAGTCGTGCGCGAACTCCTTACCCAGTCCAGTGATGTGCAGCACCTGTATGCCGTGTGCCCGCAGAGAGTCGACCCGTGAGGCGAAGGCCGCGTTCAGCCGTTGAGCCCCCAGAGACCCCCCGGTGATCAGCAACGTCGGATGGTGGTCCTCGAGCCCGAAATGCGCCAACGCCCGGGCACGGTCCGCCGGCCGGTCCAGCCGGGCGATCTCACGACGCAACGGCATACCGATGACTCTGGCGTGCGGCAGGGACGTGGAGGCGAATGTCGTTGCGACGTAAGGCGTCATACGGGAACCCAGACGGTTCGCCAGACCGGGCCGGGAGTTCTGTTCGTGGACGACGATGGGGATCCCCCGCCTACGCGCAGCCAGATAGGCCGGCGTCGAGACGTACCCACCAAAACCCACCACGACGTCGGGAGCCGTCTCGTCGATCACTTCGCCGGCCGCATCGATGGCCGCCTTGAGCGCGCCGGGCAGTCGCACGAGAGCAGCTCCGGGCCGACGCGGGAAAGCCACCTTGGGAATGGTTCGCAAGTCGTATCCGCGGGCCGGCACCAACCGCTGTTCGAGACCCTTCTGGGTGCCCAGAGCCGTCACGATCAGGTCAGGGTCCCTGCGACGCAGGCAGTCCGCGAGAGCCAGCAGCGGGGACACGTGACCAGCCGAACCGCCACCGGCAAGCAGTACCGACTTCAACGGCACCGAGGAATGCCCCGGTCCAGCACTCATGAGCTGCGGCCCCGGCGCGTCGGCATAACCGCAAGCGAGCGACGCACCACGCCCGGCCGGGCGGCCAGGGCCTCACGGCAACCCGGCTCGTTGCGGGCGAACGACAGCAGCATCCCCAAGGCGAACAACGTTGCCATCAAGGCTGACCCTCCACTAGAGACTAGGGGCAGCGGAACGCCGATGACCGGCAACAGCCCGATGACCGAGCCTATGTTGATCACGGCTTGCGTGAGGATCCAGACCATTACCCCAGCGGTCGCGACACGGACGAAGAAGTCATCGCTGCGCAGGACAAGCCGGTAACACGCATAGGCCAGCAGGCCGAAGAGCGCAATGATCACCAGTGTGCCTGGCAGACCCAGCTCCTCACCGATGACGGCAAAGATGAAGTCGTTGTGGGCCTCGGGCAGCCACGACCACTTCTCCCGGCTGGCGCCCAGGCCGACACCCCACCATCCCCCGTCGGCCAGGGCGTATTGGCCGTGGATCGTCTGAAAGCACTTGTTCGGGTCCGTGCACCCGGCCAGCCAGGAGTGGATGCGGCCCATCCGGTTGACGCTGTTCAGCGCCAGGGTTGCGGCCAGACCCGCCGCCAACGCTCCGGTCAGGAAGAACATCCGCGCGGGGACGCCGGCCACGAAGAGCATCCCGGCCAGGATGGCCAGGAGCACCAGCCCGGTGCCGAGGTCGCCACCGCCGAGCACAAGCAGCAACAGCAGACCGCCGGCCGGGAACACCAGTGGCACCGCCACATGCATGAGCTTGCCCAGATTGCGCCGTTTCTTGGCCAACACCGTGGCGCCGAACAGGACCAGCGCGACCTTGGCGAACTCAGAAGGCTGAACCTGCTGACCGGCGATATGGATCCAGTTGCGGTTGCCGTTGACCTTGACGCCCAGGCTCGGCACGAAGACCAGGGACTGAAGGAAGATGGCGACCGCCAGCAGTGGCACGGACAACCTCTTCCAGGTGGTCACCGAGAACCGGGTGGCCACGACGGCGCCAATGACGCCAATGACCGCGTACCGCAGCTGGTTGAAGAAGACCGTGAAGGACGAGTTGGTGTACTGGTAGGACGTCACGCTTGAGGCGGACAGCACCATGACCAAGCCGATGATGACGAGCATCGCCGTCGCGCTGAGCAGCAGATAGTAGGTCGTGACCGGGGACTCGAGGCGTTCCAGCCGCGGCAGTGCCCTACGCCACGTCGACGACCCAGCCGATACCGAGGCTGGGTCCTTGCCTCCCGGGCCGGCCGATGAGCCGGGCCATCGCGAGGTGGTGGTCACGCGTCGGGCCCTCCCTGTCGGCTCGCCCGGCGGTGCACCGCCTCGGCGAACGCCTCGCCACGGACGCCATAGTTGGCGAACATGTCCATCGACGCTGCGGCAGGCGCGAGCAGGACCACATCGCCGGGTTGTGCCAGGTCGCTGGCACGAGCCACCACGAGGTCCATGACTCCAGTGTCCGTGTCGGGCACGTCGACCACGGGGACATCTGGTGCGTGTCGCATCAACGCCTGGGCGATCTGCTCACGGTCGGCCCCGATCAGGACCACACCGCGTAGCCGACCAGCAACCGACTGGACCAGCGCATCGACATCGGCGCCCTTCAGCAGTCCCCCGGCGATCCACACAACGTGCTCGAAGGCGACCAGAGAGGCACCGGCGGCGTGCGGGTTGGTGGCCTTGGAGTCATCGATGAAGCGCACTCCGTCCACAGTTGCCACGTCGGCGATCCGGTGGGGGTCAGGGACGAAGGCGCGCAGGCCGTCGCGCACCGACAACGGTCCGACACCGTAGGCGCGGGCCAGTGCCGCGGCTGCCAGGGCATTGGCCACATTGTGCGGAGCCACCGACGGGGAGTCTCCCCGCACGTCCGCCAGAGTGGCCAGCTCCGCGGCGGAGCTCTTGCGCTGCTCGACGAACGCGCGGTCGGCCAGCACGTCGTCGACCAACCCGAGCATGGACGGACCCGGAACGCCAAGGGTGAAACCGATGGCGCGACAGCCCTCCACGACATCGGCATCCATGACCATCTCCTCCGTGGCCGGGTCCTGCACGTTGTAGACGCAGGCGATCCGGGTGCCCGCATAAACCTTGGCCTTGGCCCGGCGATACTCCTGCATGGATCCATGCCAGTCGACGTGGTCAGGCGCGAGGTTGAGACAGGCTGACGCAAAAGGGGCCACCGACCGTTGCCAGTGCAGCTGGAAGCTGGACAGCTCGACGGCCAGCACGTCATACGGATCGGGGTGCAGCACCGCCTCGAGCAGCGGCGTGCCGACGTTCCCCGCACTCGCCGCGCGCAACCCGGCGGCGCGCAGCATGCACGTGAGCATCTTGACCGTCGTCGTCTTGCCGTTGGTTCCGGTGATCGTGATCCAGGGCGCCGCACCGGACTGCGCACGCATACGCCAGGCGAGCTCGACCTCACCCCAGACCGGTATGCCGCGTGCGGCCGCGGCGAGTAGCAGAGGGTGGTCGGGGCGAAAGCCGGGTGAGGTCACGACCAGCTCTGTGCCCTCGGGCACTCCGAGCAGATGCTCGGGCCCCAGACGAACGTCCACATCCAGGATCTGCAGGATCTGGGCACGTTCCTCAATGGCGGCAGTGGCGTCGGCACTGACCACGGTGACGATGGCACCGCGCTCCGAGAGGGCGTCAGCCGCCGCGAACCCGCTGACACCGAGACCGGCGACCAGGATGCGCAGCGCTGACCAGTCGGCGTCGCGGTGGGTGAGGTTACGCAACCCCTGGCGGGGTTCGTAGCTCGGGTCAAAATCCTCAGAACTCTTCACAGCTGACTCACCCTGATCCGACGACCCACTCCGCATAGAAGACACCGAGCCCCAACGCGACGAACAGCCCGGCAATGATCCAGAACCGGATGACGATGGTGATCTCGTCCCAGCCGGCGAGCTCGAAGTGGTGCTGGAGAGGGGCCATCCTGAACACGCGCTTGCCTGTCATCTTGAACGAACCGACCTGGATGATCACCGAGAGCGTGATGATGACGAAGAGTCCGCCAAGAATGATCACGAGCAGCTCTGTGCGGGTGGTGATGGCAAGACCGGCCATGGCACCACCGAGAGCCAGCGACCCGGTGTCGCCCATGAAGATCTTGGCCGGGGAAGCGTTCCACCACAGGAAGCCGAAGCAGGAGCCCATGAGCGCAGCAGCCACCACAGCCAGGTCGTGCGGGTCGCGGACCTCGTAGCAGTTGACGCCCGGGTTGCTCTGGCAGTTCTGGTTGAACTGCCAGATGGCGATCAGCACGTAGGAGCCGAACACCATCACACTCGTGCCGGTAGCCAGCCCGTCCAGGCCGTCGGTGAGGTTCACGCCGTTGCTGGTGCCGGCGATCATCAGGTTGGCCCAGAGTACGAACAGGATGACTCCGAGTCCCGTGCCGGCGAAGGCGAAGTTGACGTTCGTGTCACGGACGAAGGACACGAAGGGCACCGCCGCAGTGCGGAACCGGCTGTTGGGGAACTGCAACGCAAGGAAAGCGAAGATCACCGCCACCAGGGTCTGCCCGGCCAGCTTCTGCTTGGTGCGCAACCCCAGGCTGCGCTGCTTGGAGATCTTGATGTAGTCGTCGAGGAATCCCACGACTCCCAGGCCTGTCATCAGAAAGAGCACCAGGATCCCGCTGACCGTCAGCGGTGTCAGGGTGAACAGGTGCGCGCCGCCATAGGCCAGCAGCGAGGCCCCGATGATGAGCGCGCCGCCCATGGTGGGGGTGCCACGCTTGGTGTGATGTGAGGTCGGTCCGTCGTCGCGGATGAACTGGCCATAACCCCGACCGACCAGGAACTTGATGAACAACGGGGTGCCGAGCAACGACACGACCAGCGAGATCAGTCCCGCGAGGAGCACGGCCTTCACGAGGGGACCTCTGAGCCGGCGTCCTCGAGCAGACGGTCCCCGAGCCACCGCAGCCCCGCGTCACGGCTGGACTTGACCAGCACGATGTCACCGGGGGCGAGGTGCTGCCGGAGCAGTGCATAGGCGGCGTCGGTGTCCGGGACCCAGGTCGACTCCGGATCGCTGCGACAGTTCGAGTCGCGCGAGCCCTCGTCGCGTGCGCCGGCGTCGATCGGCTGGGTCCCCTGACCCACGGCGACCACGCGCGAGACGCCCAGGCTCACGGCGAGCCGGCCCAGGGCTTCGTGCGCACCGGCAGACTCGGGCCCCAGCTCAAGCATCTCGCCAAGCACAGCCCAGGTTCGTCGGTCGTGGCCCATGGCCGCCAGCGCCTTGAGCGCTGCGCGCATCGAGTCCGGGTTGGCGTTGTAGGCGTCATTGACGATCGTGACGCCATCGGCGCGCTCGTGGACCTCCATTCGCCATCGACTCATCGGTCTCGCGTCTCCCAGCGCCGTGGCGACGTCGCCCAACGGCATACCGACTGCCAGCGCGACGGCCGCGACGGCGAGGACGTTGCCGACGTGGTGCTCCCCGTGGAACCTGAGGACGACCGGGGCGGTGCCCTGACCGGTGGCCAGGGTGAAGGACGCACGACCCTGGGGGTCGAGCGAGATGTCCAGCGCCCGGACGGCTGCCTCGGTCGACTCCCCAACCCCTATGACGTGTGCGCGGGTCTGACTCGCCATACCCCACACAATCGGGTCGTCTGCGTTCAGGACGGCGAATCCCGTGGCGGGCAAAGCCTGTACGAGCTCGGACTTGGCCTTTCCGATGGCCTCACGCGAGCCGAACTCCCCCACGTGTGCGGTCCCCACGTTGAGAACGACCCCGATCTGGGGCTGGGCGATCCGGGTGAGGTAGTCGATGTGACCCAGCCCCCGGGAACCCATCTCGAGCACGAGGTAGGCCGTGGTGGCCGTGATCCGGCAGACGGTCAGCGGGACTCCGACCTCGGAGTTGAGGGATCCCACGTTCGCGACCGTCTCACCCTGGCGCTGCAGGACCGAAGACAGCAGGTCCTTCGTGCTGGTCTTGCCAGAGGACCCGGTGATGCCGATGACGACCGTCTTGGGGCTGCGTTCCACCAGGGCGTGAGCCAGCGCTACGAACGCTGCCTGCACGTCCTGGACCACGACCGACGGCAGGTCAGCGACCGGCCGCGAGGCGAGTGCGGCGACAGCGCCCCGGGAGCGAGCCGCCGCGGCGAACTGGTGGCCGTCCAGGTCCTCACCGATGCGCGCGACGTAGAGGCTGCCACGATCGGCCTCCCGTGAGTCGGTGACCACCGGTCCGTCCACCAGAGGATCCGCGCCCGCAGCGTGCGTGCCCCCGGCGTCAGTGGCGTCGATGGCGTCAAAGACCTCGCCACCGGTGATCTGGGCGATCTCACTGAGCCTGAGGGCGATCACTTGGTCTCGCCATGGTTGGCATGAGTCACGGAATGGCCGACGGTGTTCTCCATAGGTGCTGCGGTCTCCATAGATGGGTTGCGAGATGCGCTGCGCTCCGTCAATGCTGCTCTCAGATGCGTCCGGTCGTCGAATGGGTGGACCACGCCCGCCGTCTCCTGACCGCTCTCGTGTCCCTTGCCGAGGACCACGACGGTGTCGCCCGCGCCGGCAACGGCGACGGCTTCGTGAATGGCTGCGGCGCGGTCGGCGATCTCACGGATCCGCCCGGGGACCGACCGGGTCGATCGTTCCTGGGCAACCGCTCCGGCCAGGACGGCCGCGCGGATGGTCGCCGGATCCTCGGACCGCGGGTTGTCATCGGTGACGATGACGAGGTCTGCATGTGCCGCAGCGGCCTCGCCCATGGCCGCTCGTTTGCCGCGATCCCGGTCTCCGCCGGCGCCAAGCACAACGATCAGCGACCCAGGGGTGCTGTGCCGCAATGCTCTCAAAGCTGCAGCCACGGCGTCAGGAGTGTGCGCGAAGTCGACGACAGCGAGCGGCAGTCGACTCTGGTCGGCAGTGGTCTGGTCGGCAGTGGTCTGGTCGGTGTGGCTTTGGTCGGTGTGGCTTTGGTCGGCATCGTCGATGCCCGTCAGGACGACCTTCTCCATCCGGCCAGGCACATGCGGGTCAGCAGCCAGGGCCGCCTCGATGGCATTCATCGGGTGGCCGGCAGCCAGGAGCACCAGGGCTGCCACTGCAGTGTTGACCCTGTTGAAGTCTCCTGGCAGAGCCGACCGGAGTGACAGTCGCCGATCGCCGCCGGCGAGCTCGAACGCAGACTCGCCCGGCCCGGTGGTCAGGATCTGCCAGTCGGCCGCGAGGTCCTGACGCGACGAGACCGTCACCACGGGCACTGCAGACTCCCGGGCCAGACGCTGGCCCCATTCGTCGTCCACGCACACCACAGCCCGAACTGCTCTCTCGGGGGTGAACAGCGACGCCTTGGCCAGGAAGTAGTCCTCCATCGACCCGTGGAAGTCGAGGTGGTCCTGCGACAGGTTGGTGAAGGCGGCCACGTCATAGCGCACACCGTCGACGCGATGAAGGGCCAGGGCGTGACTGGACACCTCCATCGTGCACGTGTCCACACCGCTCTCAAGCATCACGGCGAACAAGGCATGCAGGTCAGAGGACTCTGGCGTGGTCCGGGTGCTCTTGATCCGGTCCTCGCCGATGCGTGTCTCGACCGTGCCGATCAGCCCTGTCACGCACCCGAGGGCGCGCAATGCCGAGTCGAGCAGGTATGCCGTCGTCGTCTTGCCGTTGGTACCGGTGATCCCCAGCATGGTCAGCGTCTCGCTGGCCCGGCCGTAGATCATTGCCGCAACGGCGCCCAGTGCGGCCCGGGGGTCTGGAACCACCAGAACTGGCACGGTTATCTCGCCCAACGCGAGAAGTGCCGCCCCGGCCGGGTCGGTCAGCACGGCAACCGCGCCGAGGCCGACCGCCGCTCCCACGAAGCGGGCACCGTGCACATTGGCCCCCGGAAGTGCCGCATACAGATCTCCGGGCCGGATGGCGCGCGAGTCCAGGGTCACCCCGGTCACGACGACACGAGAGTCAATGACTCCGTGCGGGGTCCGCGGAACCCCAGCACACTCAGCCACCGACGACAGGGTGACGGCGTGCGGGGACAGGGGACGCGGATTCGCGTTCACGGGTTCACCACGGGCGTGACTTTACCGGGCGGCTGTCGGGGGCTGGAGACCCGACTGCGACTGCAAGGCTGCCTCCGCGTTGTCCGCAGATATCGGCGCGTCCTCGATCTTGAGCTTCATGACAGGCGGCGGGGTGTCGGTAGGAGGAATCCCGAACTCCTGGAGCGCATAGGTCATGACGTCCTTGAACACCGGGCCGGCGGTCGACCCGCCGTAGTATCCGCGGATCGGGTTCTGCAGGATCACCGCGACCACGAGCTGCGGCTTGTCGGCAGGGGCAAAGCCGATGAAGGACGCGGTCTTGCCCGAGTAGCGACCGTTGGCGCCAATGCGGTCAGCAGTCCCGGTCTTGCCTGCGACGCGATAGCCGGCGATCTTCGCCTGGCTGGCGGTGCCGCCGTCACCGACGACGAACTCGAGCATCTGGCTGAGCGTCGTGGCAGTCGATGGGGAAATGACCCGCACCGGGGTGGTGGGCGGCGTCTGCGTCACGGTGCCGTCGGCGTTCTGGGTGCTGGCCACCAGAGTCGGGGGCACGCGCACTCCCCCGTTGGCGATGGTCTGGAAGACACCGGCGGCCTGGATGGCGCTGACCGCCAGCCCCTGGCCGTACATGACGGTGTAGCGCTGGGAGTCACTCCAGTCCTGGGCCCGGGCGAAGATGCCCGGCGTCTCACCAGGAAAGTGGATTCCGGTCGGCTGACCAACCCCGAAGCTGCGGAAGTACTTCTCGAGGGTGGCCGGCGGGACCTTCTCGCCGACCATCATGGTGCCGATGTTGCTCGACTGGGCAATCACGCCGGCGAACGTCAGATTCTCGACGCCGTGGTCATGGGAGTCCCGGAACAGCTGGCCCCCACGCGGCAGCCTGTTGGGGACTGTCACAGGAGTGGCCGGCGTCGCGACGCCCTCCTGGAGGGCGGCCGCCGCCGTCATGACCTTGGCTATGGATCCCGGCTCAAATGCCTCCTGGAAGGCGTTGTTGCCAAGGTTGCCGGTGGCCTTGGCGATGTTGTTCGGGTCGAAGGTCGGGTAGGACGCGACGGCGACCAGCTGACCGGTTCTGACATTCATCACCACGACGGTCCCTGACAGTGCCTGGGTCTCGTTGACCTTCTGGGCAATCGCATTCTGGGCGAACCACTGCAGATCACTGTCGATCGTCAGCCGAACGTCGAGACCGGGAACGACAGGAGTGATCTGCTGCTCGCCGGTGGTGATGGTGCGGCCGTCCCTGGACTGCTCGTAGGTGGACTCGCCCGGCTTGCCCTGCAGCTGCTTGTTCAACAACAGCTCGAGGCCACCACCGGCTGACCCGTCACCGCGCACCCAGCCCACCAGCGAGGCCGCCGACGAAGAGGTCGGGTAGGAACGTTTCGACGTCGGCTCACTGTAGATACCAGGGATCCCCAAGGCTCGGATCCTGCTCCAGTCCGACATTGAGACATCCTTGGCGACATACACGAACCGTTTGGCTCCGGTCAGCGTCGCGTAGAGCTCGCCCTCGGACTTGCCCAGGATCGGTGCGAGGTCCGCGGCCGCCCCTGCAACGCCGACCGTGACGCTGACGCGGTTGACCTTCTTCTGGTATGTCGGCACCGCGGTCTGGTCCGCCGTCACATTGCGACGCTCGATGCTGGTGGCCAGCACCACGCCGTTCGATGCCCTGATGTCGCCCCGAAGTGCAGGCACCGCGACGATGCTCAGTCGGCTCTTGAGAGCGGTGTTGGCCATGGCCGAGGAGTCAAGAGCCTGCAACCGGAAGAGCTGTGCACCGAACAGGCTGAGCACGAAGAGCCCCGTCAGCAGAAGAAGTCGGACACGGCGCTCGGGGTGGACGCCGATTCGAGCCGGTCGGGACGGAGGCCTGCCCGGCCGGCGGGGAGAACCGGTACCTGCGCTCTGGGACGTCGACGACCTGCGGGTAGCCGGCTTGTGAGGGCGTGATCTGCCAGGCGTAGCTGCTGAGGACTTTCGGGAAGGCCGGGCGCCGCTGCCTTCGGGCGATCGACGACGAACCACCTTGCCTGAAGACACACCAGATGCCGAAGCTCGGGTGGAGCGGGTATCGCCCGCTCCACCCGAGCTTCGGCGGCCAGGGGTCTGGGGGTGCTTCACGAGCTCACCTCTTTGCTGGCTCGGCCGGCTTCGCTGCAGCTGATGCAGGATTGTCAGGCTTCGTTGCAGCCGTGGCTTCTGCTGTGTTGGCCGGCTTGGCTACCACCGGTGCTGTGTTGGCCGGCTTGGCTGCCGCCGGCGCTGGTGCTGACGGTGTCCCAACCACGGTAAATGCGGGAGCTGGGGGCGCCGGCTTCGCCACGCCGATGACCTTGCCGTCGGAGAGCCGCAGGAAAGCTGCGGACCCTGCCGGCACCATCCCCATGCTGGTCGCCCTCATCGCCAGGTTGGCTGGGGACTTCGACGCATCCAGTGACTGGTTGAGGGCGCCTTGGGCGTCAGTCAGCTGATCGGAGGCGGTCCGCAGATCGTGCAGGGTGAAGGAGCCCTGGGCCAGAGCTGTGTTGAGCAACAGAAGCCCGATCAGCCCGATCGCCAGCAAGGTTGCGCAGAGGATGCCGAACGCGGCCCCGCCGTGCCGCAGAGGTGCCCCGGTGACCACGCGCAGTCTGGGCGTCTCCGTGATCGGCCGGTTGAGGGCTCGCGCGCCAACTCGCGCTGTGGATGTCATCTGACTCATGCGAGGTGTCCTTTCGAGACCCGGGTACGTTCGGCTGCACGCAACCGGGCCGATGCTGCGCGTGGGTTGAGGCTGATTTCTGAGGCAGTCGGCTCTTCAGCTCCGCGGGTGAGCAGGCGCAGGTACGGCGCGAGCTCGGGGAGCTCAACCGGAAGGCCGACGGGGGTGCCGCTGTGAGCACCGGCAGACAGGGTCTGTTTGGTGAGCCGGTCCTCGAGTGAGTGGTAGCTCAGGACGGCAATACGACCGCCCACCGCAAGTGCGTCCAGCGCCGCCGGAAGCGCGGCCTTCAGCGCTTCGAGCTCACCGTTGACCTCGATTCGCAACGCCTGGAAGGTGCGTTTGGCGGGGTGCCCACCGCTCTTCTGCGATGCGGCAGGGATCGCCGAGCGAAGCAGCTCGACCAGGCGCGCGGAGTTGGTGAAGGGCTGTCGGGCACGCTCACGCACGATGGCCGAGGCGACGCGCTTGGCGAACCGCTCTTCGCCATACTCACGCAGGATCCGCTCAAGATCGGCCTGGTCATACGTGTTGAGAACGTGAGCCGCGGTGATGCCGCTGTCCTGGTCCATCCGCATGTCCAGAGGGGCGTCATGCCGGTAGGCGAACCCTCGCTCCTCCTCATCGAGCTGCAGCGAGGACACACCGAGGTCGAGCAGCACTGCGTGCACCGACAACCGCGCTGAGAGCCCAAGGTCGGTAAGGATCTGCGGCAGCTCGTCATACACCGCGTGCACGGGGGTGAACCGGTCACCAAAGCGAGCCAGCCTGTCACCGGCAAGACTGAGGGCCTCGTGGTCGCGGTCGATGCCGACAATGCGGGCACCCGGGCACACCTCAAGGATCGACTCGCTGTGACCGCCCATCCCCAGCGTGGCGTCCACCATGACCGCGCCCGACTCCTGCAGTGCAGGTGCGAGCAGCTCGACGATGCGATCGCGCAGAACAGGGACGTGAAGATCCCCGGCGGTCCGGCGAGCGTTCATCGGCATGTCTTTCTCTCGTGTCTGGAGGGGTCCTTCTTTGCTTTTAGGTCGATTGGTCCCTGGTTTCAGGTCTCCAACCGCTTCAAGTAGGTGCGGCCCGACAACGGGGAAGTGAGGTCGGGACGCGAAGCGGGTGGAGACCTGACCACAGGGCTCGGCTGATCGCCGCTGCGCGAGTCACAGGAGTCCGGGAATCACCTCCTCGGACTGGTCGGCGAAAGCCTGCTCGGTGCTTGCGAGGTAGGTGTTCCACGCGTTCGTGTCCCACAGCTCGACCCGCGATCCAGCGCCGATGACGGTGCAGTCGCGGGTGAGTCCGGCATACTCGCGCAGCGTCGAGGGGACGGTCACCCTGCCTTGCTTGTCAGGGATCTCATCCGAGGCACCGGACAGGAACACCCGCAGATAGTCGCGAACGACCTTGCTCGTCACGGGTGCGTTGCGCATGGTCTCAGCCACTCGGACGAACTCATCCATCGGGAAGACGTAGAGGCACCGTTCCTGACCCCGGGTGATCACCAGACCACTGGCCAGACGGTCGCGAAACTTGGCGGGCAGGAAGAGACGGCCCTTGTCGTCGAGTCGGGGGTTGTGCGTACCAAGGAACACAGCGCCTTTCCCCCTTTCGATGACCCGAGTCGGATCATTGACAATTACCTATCTCCACCGCCCTCCACGTTACTCCACTTTGCACCACGGTCAACGCAATCTGAGCGACAATCTGCCGTTTGACAACCCCTTTGCACAGGTCAGCGCCGTGGCCCGTTCGTGGAGCGGGAATCCCGCAACGTCCGTCTCTTCGAGGGCACCGGTGACGGATGAGGCGAAGTGGGGCAAGATCGAGGAAGGACAGGGAGGAACTGTGAAGCTGATCGGCACCCCGCACGAGAGACTCGTGCAAGATCAGGTCATGCGGGATTCGAGAATCGACCAGGCAGGGCTCGAGCTCGTGACCGACGTGACGAGCAGGATCCGCCTGGCCATGGCCACCGTCATCGAGGGCAAGCCGGATGTCATCGCCACCGCGATCACCGTCCTCCTGGCCGAGGGCCATCTGCTGATCGAGGACGTCCCGGGCGTTGGAAAGACCATGCTCGCCAAGGCGTTGGCCAAGTCCATCGACTGCTCGGTGCGTCGGGTGCAGTTCACTCCCGACCTTCTGCCCAGCGACATCACCGGGGTCAGCGTCTTCAACCAGGACGTGCGCGACTTCGAGTTCCGGCCGGGCGCGATCTTTGCGAACGTCGTGGTCGGTGACGAGATCAACCGCGCCTCCCCCAAGACGCAGTCCGCACTGCTGGAATGCATGGAGGAGGGCCAGGTGACGGTCGACGGGGAGACCTACGAGCTACCCAAACCCTTCATCGTGATGGCCACCCAGAACCCGATCGAGATGGAGGGCACCTACGCCCTGCCCGAGGCCCAGCGCGACCGCTTCATGGCCCGCATCTCGATGGGCTACCCCTCCGCCGCAGCAGAGGTCGCGGTTCTCGACAACCACGGTGGCGCCTTCCCGCTCCATGAGATGGCTCCGGTGACCGACGGCGAGACCGTCGCCAAGCTCATCGAGATCGTGCGGACGCTGTACGCCAGCCCGGCCATCAAGCAGTACATCGTCGACCTCACCCACGCGACCCGCGTCTCGCCTGCGCTGCGCCTCGGCGCCTCACCTCGCGCCAGCCTGCATCTCCTTCGCGCGTCCCGGGGGTATGCCGCCCTCGCGGGGCGCGACCACGTCCTTCCCGACGATGTTCAGGCGCTGGTTGAGCCCGTCCTGGCTCACCGGATGATCCCGTCCGGTGAGGCTCAGGTGGCCCGACGCACCTGCGCCGATGTCATCCACGAAATCGTCCAGCGAGTCCCCCTTCCGTCCTCAGCGCGCTGAACGGTCTACGGATGAAGGAAAAGCCAGGGCTGAGGCCGGGACGGGAACACCGACGGTGACCCAGACGACCCGCATCCGGGGGGTGCTCACAACTCGCGGCCGTGCCTTCATGGCAGCTGGCCTGACGTTGCTGATCGGCGGACTGCTGCTCGGTTTCACGGACATCACCCGGGTCGGCGCGCTCCTGTTCGCGTTGCCGTTGCTGTCCGCCCTGAATACCAGGCGCAACCTCAACAGCGTCGAGGTCACCCGCATCGTCAACCCGGCCCGGCTCGTCGTCGACCAGACCGCGAGCGTCGCCCTGGTCCTCGAGAACACCTCGGGCAGGCGCACCCAGCTTCAGCTCGCCGAGGAGCGTGTCCATTACCTGCTGGGGGATCGACCGCGTTTCGTGCTGCCGGCCATGGAGCCGGGCGAGAGGCGTGAGGTGGACTACCAGATCCGCTCACAGGTCCGCGGACGATACCGGCTGGGCCCCCTGACACTGCGCAAGGAGGACCCGTACGGCCTGGCCAGGATCACCGCATCGCTGCCCGGCTCCGCCGAAATCCTCGTCCTGCCCCGCATCGAGATCCTCGGCCGTGGGCGCCCCCGCACCAGGGATATCGGCGCGGAAGGCGCCATCCCCCACATGATCGCCCTGCACGGTGAGGACGACGTGACCGTCCGCAGCTACCGAGATGGCGACGACCTGCGCCGTATCCACTGGCCAACGACAGCCCACCGCTCCAAGCTGATGGTGCGCCAGGAAGACCCCCCGGCCAGGCGTCGCGCCGTCATTGTCCTGGACTCGCGCACGGCCGGGCACCAGGGCTCCGGCACCATGGGGTCCTTCGAATGGGCCGTCACCGCAGCAGCGTCCATCGCCGCGCACCTTTCCGAGCGCCACTACTCACTGCACCTGGCGAGCAGCGAGACGGCTGCCGAGGGTCAGGCTGCGAAGACGGTCGAGATCGACGATGCACTGGCCTCGCTTGCGATGGCCCAGCTCGGCGCTTCCCGACAGTTTGAAGAGGTGCTCCGCTGGGCGCATCCCCTGACCTCGACCGGCGGCCTGGTGGTCGCCATCGTCACGGACCAGGACGAGGCCCTGCTCCGACGGACCGCGGCCCTGCGCCGGCCGGAAGGAACCGGCCTGCTGATCCTCCTGGATACCGCCAGCTTTGCCGGACCACGACCCGGGGCACCCACGGATCGTCCGCTGGCGCTGGCAGACATGGTCGCCGCTGCAGGATGGAGCTCCTGCGTCGTGAGCGCAGGCATGACGGTCGCCCAGGCATGGAGCATCATCTCCGCCCGAAGAGCGGTCATGATCGAGGCCGGGCGATGAAGGGCCACGCGAGCCATGCGCGCCATGGGATCGACTCGACGCTGGCCGCATTCGCGACGCTGACAGCGGCCTGGCCGATCTCCACCTTGCTGGTTGAGCCGACCTGGCTGCGGGGGACGGTAATGCTCCTGGCGGTGATCGTTCTCAGTGGCCTCGGCGCCAGGTCGCTGGCCCTGCATGGCTGGCAGGTCCTGATGGCGCAGTTGACGTGTTTGATCCTCGCGGCGGGCGCAGTCTATGGCCAGGGCCATCTCTGGCACGGTCTGCCGACGTTCGAGACGCTGGGGTACGCGGGCAGGCTCATTCGTGAGGCCGTGGCCACTGCGCAACACTACGCAGCGCCGGCGCCCACGACACCAGGGCTGATACTCGTCGTCGGTTGCGCTCTGGGCCTGATCGCCCTGCTTGTCGACTACCTCGCCGTCACCCGCAGCTCCCCCTCACTGGCCGGACTTCCGCTGCTGACCATGTATCTGGCCGCGGTCGCCAACCGGGGTTCCACGCTGCCTGTGATCTTCTTCCTTGCGGCTGCCGCAATGTGGCTCATCCTGGTCGCCAGGGCGGATGGCAGGATCCTGCGCCGATGGGGCACCACCGTCGTGCTGGCCCGCACGCCAGTGCCGCAAGGTCTCGACTCCCCCGGCGTCTACGAACATGCCTCGATGGCGCGGATGCTGGGTGCCATGGCGCTGGTCGCTGCGGTTGCTGTGCCGGTGGTGTTGCCCCAGGCTCCCTCCAGATTCCTATTGTCCGGTCTCGGCCGCAGCTCATCGGCAACCGGCAACGGCTCCAACGGAGTGGGGTTCTCGGAGAGTCTCGACCTGGCCGCCGACCTCAAGGACCGCAGCACGGCTCCAGTGCTGCAGTACACGACCGCCGACAACTCGCCACCTCCGCTGCGAGTCGCCGTCGGCTCCGCCTACCGCCCCCAGCCAGGTGTGTGGCTCCCGTGGGGCAGGCCCTGGCGTTCGAGCTCGGGCAAGCCAGACCTGTCCACGAACCCCCAGGTCCCCGAACCCACCGGGCTCTCGCCGGACGTCCCCCGGAGCACCTTCTCCATGGACGTCCGCCACAACCTGCTCCAGGATCCCTATCTGGCTTCCCCATACCCGCTGGTCGGCGCCGACCTGCGCGGAGTCGAGTGGGGAGCGGACTATCAGACCCAGGGCATCAGGGTCGCCCAGCGTCCTGACTCTTACACCGTCTCCTATCTACGCCTGGAGCCCACCGCCGCGATGCTGCGGAGCGCCCCCCCGCTGAGTGACCGCGAGCGCTTCCTCTTCGACCTGGACCTGAGGCTTGAGAAGCCGTACGTCGAGACGGTCAGCACCCTGTCCGAACAGCTCACCGCCGGCAAGACCTCGACCTATGACAAGGCCATGGCCATACAGGAGTACCTTCGCGCCGACGGCGGTTTCACCTACTCCCTGACCCTGGCCCCGCCAGCGAAGAACCTGTCCGGCAGTAGTGCCGGTTACGATTCGCTGACGAACTTCCTGGCTACCAAGCGGGGCTACTGCGTCCAGTTCGCGACAGCCATGGTGATGATGTCGCGGGCTGCCGGAATACCCGCCCGGATGGCTATCGGTTTCTTGCCCGGGACCAAGGTCAAGGGCGTCTGGACCGTTATCGCAGCCGATGCCCACGCCTGGCCGGAGCTTTATCTCGACGGCATTGGCTGGACCCGGTTCGAACCAACGCCATCGCGCGGTGCACCTCCCGTGTACGCCACTCCGGCGACGTCGCCCGGGACTGCGGTCGACGGGAACCCCCTGAGCAAAGCCACAGCCCCCGTCCCGGGCACGACCGCACGCAAGGATCTGGGCGCTACCTCAACAGACAGCGGCGCCCGTACGGCGGGCGGTCTGAGTCCGGCCTCCGTACTTCGGTGGCTCACGCACGGTCGGGGGACCGTCGTGCTCGGGTTCCTGATCGGGTTGTTCGGGTGCCTGGTCCTGCCCATCGCAGGCCTGTGGCGTCGTCGGCGCAGCCTGAGCACGGCCCCTACCGCTGCTCGACGGGTAGAGGTCGAGTGGGAGCTCTTGACGTCATCGCTGAGCGATCTCGGGATCGCGCCCGCGCCAAGTCGCACGCCACGCCAGCTTCGCGCCTACTACGACCGTGAGGCCTTGCTTGACGGCGAGGCCTCGCAGGCTCTTGGCAGGGTTGTCCAGACGCTGGAACGCTCGCGCTATGCGGTGTCGCCGCCACCCGCCGATGACCTCTCCACCGATGCCCAGCTGGTGTTCAGGGCTGCCGCCAAGACCCGGAATGGCAGGAAACGGCTCCGGGCAGCCTTATGGCCCAGCAGCGGTATCATCCAGCTTCGCTCGGCGGGAGCGCACTTCGCCGGCCGTATCCGGACTCCCCTGCGCCAGGTGAGCGACGTGATGCACCGAAGGTCCATCCGTCGCACCGCAGAAAGCGGCGACCCAGCCGCGCCACGGTGACTGCACCACACGGTGACTGCAGCACGGTGACCGCACCAGCAGTCCGTGCTGAACACCCCTCGTCGCAGTGCAGACGGTTCACCAGAGCCTGGGTAAGGACCGCGTCCCAGTAATTCGCTCAATAATCACTGAACGTTCTTACAACGATCACGACTCGCCTGCCCGGTTTTCCCCCTTATGACAGGTTCGACGCGCTACCTTTGGACGGTTCTCACGGCGTCGTCATGACCCCGTTCACTACGACACGAAACAGGTAACTGTGATGAGTGCCTTAAGCATTGCTGCGGAAGGCCCCGGTAAGTACGTCAACTGGGGTGTCATCCAGATCTCGGTGGCCAACCTGACGATCATCTCCGTGATGATTCTCCTGTTCATCCTCGCCCTGGTGGTGCCGTTCCCAACTCATGACGAGCAAGAAGAGCAGGAAGGGCGCAGTCGATGACGACGCGCGCCGGAGAGCTGAGCCCGGGCGAGACGAAAGATCCGAAGAACTGGACCAACCGACTGCGCGGCCGGCTCGAAGGGCTCGTCCCACCGGGGCAGGCGCTTCCCGACCGGCAGCCGGTCTACGTCGCGTCATGGATCTACGTCTTCGGCGTACTGACCCTGACATCGCTGGTGGTCGTGATCGCTTCTGGCTGCGTCCTGTCACTCGGCGGCGTGGAATGGTGGCACGTCACGTCACTGGGCCACTACACCAACTCCGTTCATCTTTGGAGCGTGGAGCTGACCTTCGGGTTCATGGTGATCCATCTCTGGGGCAAGTTCTGGATGGCCGCATGGCGCGGCAAGCGCGCCATGACGTGGATGAGCGGCGTGTTGCTGTTCGGAATCTCGATCGGCACGTCGTTCACCGGCTTCCTCTCACAGTCCAACTTCGACTCGCAGTGGATCGCCGGCCAGGCCAAAGATGGGCTCAACTCCG
>DASRUA010000367.1:0-21156 GCA_035655615.1 Dermatophilaceae bacterium | reverse complement strand
GTTGTGCTTGCGCAGGAAGAAGCGCGCATGCTCAACCACAACTACATCGGGACTGAGCACATCCTGCTCGGTCTGATCCACGAGGGCGAAGGCGTCGCGGCAAAGTCGCTGGAGAACCTCGGGATCTCATTGGATGCTGTCCGCGAACAGGTTCAGGAGATCATCGGCCAGGGTCAGCAGGCCCCGTCCGGTCACATCCCGTTCACCCCACGCGCCAAGAAGGTCCTCGAGCTGAGCCTGCGCGAGGCGCTGCAGCTCGGCCACAACTACATCGGGACCGAGCACATCCTGCTCGGCCTGATCCGCGAGGGTGAGGGTGTTGCCGCCCAGGTGCTGGTCAAGCTCGGCGCCGACCTCAACCGGGTCCGTCAGCAGGTCATCCAGCTGCTGAGCGGGTACCAGGGCAAGGAGCACCAGGGCGCCGGGGTCGGTCCGGCCGAGGGCACCCCAGCCGGGTCGCTGGTCCTTGACCAGTTCGGCCGCAACCTGACCGAGGCCGCCCGAGAGGGCAAACTTGACCCGGTCATCGGCCGGGGCAAGGAGATCGAGCGGGTCATGCAGGTGCTGTCCCGAAGAACCAAGAACAACCCCATCCTGATAGGTGAGCCAGGCGTCGGCAAGACAGCTGTCGTCGAAGGCCTTGCCCAGGACATCGTCAGGGGCGAGGTGCCCGAGACGCTCAAGGACAAGCAGATCTACACGCTCGACCTGGGTGCCCTGGTTGCCGGTTCGCGCTACCGCGGCGACTTCGAAGAGCGCCTGAAGAAGGTTCTCAAGGAGATCAGGACCCGCGGCGACATCATCTTGTTCATCGACGAGATCCACACCCTCGTCGGGGCCGGCGCGGCCGAGGGTGCGATTGACGCCGCGTCCATCCTCAAGCCGATGCTGGCCCGGGGCGAGCTCCAGACGATCGGTGCGACCACTCTGGACGAGTTCCGCAAGCACATCGAGAAGGACCCCGCCCTGGAGCGGCGCTTCCAGCCGATCCAGGTCGCCGAGCCGACGCTGTCGCACACCATCGAGATCCTCAAGGGCTTGCGCGACCGCTACGAGGCCCACCACCGGGTGTCCATCACCGATGCCGCACTGGTCTCGGCGGCCAACCTGGCCGACCGGTACATCAACGACAGGTTCCTGCCCGACAAGGCGATCGACCTCATCGACGAGGCGGGCGCGCGGCTTCGCATCCGCCGGATGACGGCGCCGCCGGACCTGCGCGAGTTCGACGAGCGGATCGCGCATGTCCGCCGTGAGAAGGAGTCCGCGATCGACGCTCAGGACTTCGAGAAGGCCGCGTCACTGCGCGATGACGAGAAGACGCTGCTGAACCAGAAGGCCGAGCGCGAGCGGCAGTGGAAGTCCGGCGACATGGATGTCGTGGCCGAGGTCGACGAGGAGCTCATCGCTGAGGTCCTGGCCGCTTCGACCGGCATCCCCGTGTTCAAGCTGACCGAGGAGGAGTCCTCGCGTCTGCTTCACATGGAGGTCGAGCTCCACAAGCGAGTTGTCGGCATGGACGAGGCGATCAAGGCGATCGCCCAGGCGATCAGGCGCACTCGCGCCGGCCTGAAGGACCCGCGTCGTCCCGGCGGGTCGTTCATCTTCGCCGGTCCTACCGGTGTCGGCAAGACCGAGCTGGCCAAGACGCTGGCGGAGTTCCTGTTCGGCGACGAGGACTCGCTGATCCAGCTCGACATGTCCGAGTACAGCGAGAAGCACACGGTCTCCAGGCTGTTTGGTTCGCCTCCTGGCTATGTGGGCTACGAGGAGGGCGGCCAGCTGACCGAGAAGGTCCGCCGCAAGCCGTTCTCCGTGGTGCTCTTCGACGAGGTCGAGAAGGCCCACGCCGACATCTTCAACTCGCTGTTGCAGATTCTCGAGGACGGCCGCCTGACCGATGCCCATGGCAGGAGCGTCGACTTCAAGAACACCGTGATCATCATGACCACGAACCTTGGCACCCGGGACATCTCCAAGGGTCAGTCGCTCGGGTTCGCAGCCGGTGGCGACACCAGGACCGGCTACGAGCGGATGAAGAACAAGGTCACCGACGAGCTCAAGCAGCACTTCCGGCCTGAGTTCCTCAACCGGGTGGACGACATCATCGTGTTCCCGCAGCTGACCGAGCCCGAGATCGTCCAGATCGTCGACCTGATGATCGCCAAGCTCGATATCAGGATGAAGGACAAGGACATGGGCATCGAGCTCACGCTCGCGGCCAAGGCGCTGCTCGCCAAGAAGGGCTACGACCGGGTGCTCGGCGCGCGTCCGCTGCGTCGTACGATCCAGCGCGATATCGAGGACGTCCTGTCCGAGAAGATTCTCTACGGTGAGATCAAGGCCGGGCAGATCGTCCTGGTTGACACTGACGGCGCGGAGAAGGACGAGAAGTTCACGTTCAAGGGTGAGACGCACTCTGAGCTGGATGTTCCGCCGCTGAGCGACATCCAGGACAGCGACATCCAGCACAGTGACGTCCAGGACACGGTCACGACTCCGGTTGCTCCCGACGAGAAGTGACGACGGGGTCGGCTCTGCGCGACGGGTGAGGCGTCTGCCTGGGCTCCTGCGCGGCCACAAAGTGGGTACGACGTGTGGCCGCGCATTGGGCAGGACGTACCGTGGAGGGATGCCCCCGGTCTTGCTTTCTTCGTTGCGCCCTGTTTTCTCCGTCGGGCTGTCGGCCCTTCTTGTTGGCGCTTTGGCGTTGAGCGGATGCTCGTCGCCGCAGCCCAAGGTGGTCAAGAAAGCGGCGGTGCCGCCGACCACGGTGGCGGTCGTGAAGCCGGCCCCGTTCACGGCTACAGGAGTCCCGGCAGATCTTGCCGCGGTCATCCAGCCGTTGTACTTCGGGGGCAATGTGTCGTGCTCGGCGTCTGCTTCCAAGGTTCTGCTCAAGCGCAAGCCCGTGAACGCGGCGGGTCCGGTCGTCGTCACCGGCCGTGTCGGGTCGTGGAAGGGCGTGCCGATTGCCGTGGTGACTCGTGGCAAGGACGTGACCCTGGCCGTGAAGGCGCCGGCGTGGAGGGTTGTCGGAGGCTGGTGGCCGTCGATCGGAGTGTCCGCGCCGTCGCTGATGGGCGTCGCGCGCCGGGTTCTTCTGGTGGGTTCGGACGCCCGTCCGGGGCAGCCGCTCGAACGTTCCCGAGGCGACAGCCTGCACATCGTGGCCTTCGACGGTTATGGCGGCGGCGGGGTCCTGGGGATCCCGCGAGACTCCTACGTGCCGCTGGCCAGCGGGGGCCAGGGCAAGATCAACTCGGCGTTGACGCTGGGTGGCCCCTTGGCGCTGCAGCGGACAGTGGGCGCGTTGACCGGAGTTCCGCTCGAGGGCTACATCCTCACTGGTTTCGACGGGTTCCAGCAGCTCATCGACGGCATCGGGGGGTTGCCGTTGACGGCCCCTGTTGCGGTCAAGGACAGGATGTCTGGCGCGGACGTCAAGGCCGGCGCAAACAAGCTCACCGGCGGCCAGGCCCTGGCATACGGCCGGGCACGTTATGAGGTCCCCGGTGGTGATTTCGGTCGTTCGGCCAACCAGGGTCTGCTCATCCTCGCTGCGGCCGGCTTTGCCAAACTGGTTGGCCCGGCAAGGCTGCCCGGCATCTTGCAGATGGGGGCTCCCAAGATCAAGACCAACCTGAGCGCCGAGCAGATGCTGACTTTCGCGGCCGGCGCCTACATCACGCGACCGAACAAGGTTCACAACCGGGTTGCGACCGGCGGGTTCGGATGGACGCCGGACCGGCAGTCGATCGTTCTTCTTGACGCCAATGCCAGGGGTCTGTTCGCTGACATGAGGGATGGCAACCTGTCGTGATCCTCGTGGTGATGGTGGCTGTGCAGAGGTTCAACTCATGATCCAGGTCGATTCATGATCCAGGTTCGCTGGGCGCGGGGCAGTGACGTGAGCTCCATCCGTGAGCTCGTCCGCCCGCTCGCAGGGAACACGCTAACCCCCAAGGACCCCGTTGGGTACTACGAGGCATTGCAGCAGTTCCGGGTGGCCCAGGATCCTGATCTGCCAGGGCGGATCATCGGATGTGGTGCGCTGCACGTGATGTGGGATGACCTCGCCGAGGTCCGCACGCTGGCGGTGCACCCGGACTTTGCCCGGCGTGGCCTGGGCGGCCGGCTCCTGGAGACCCTGCTCGATGATGCGCGGGCGCTGGGCCTGTCCCGTATCTTCTGCCTCACCTTTGAGGTGAACTTCTTCACGCGGCACGGTTTCTCGCCCATCGTGGGCCAGGCTGCCGAGCCCGACGTCTACGCAGAGCTGCTCCGTTCGTACGACGAAGGTGTTGCCGAGTTCCTTGACCTCGAGCGGGTCAAGCCGAACACGCTGGGCAACACTCGGATGCTGCGCCTGCTCTGATCAGCCCGAGGTCGGATCAGCGCTTGGTGGAGCCCGAGGTCGGATCAGCACACCGCGGAGCCCGGATCAGCGCAGGGTGGATCCCGCCTCGGTCTCGAGCAGGGACAGCTCTTCGCGCGATGGCAGACCCTCCCAGTCGCCAACGCCCGCGACGGCGAACGCGCCGGTGACGGTGCCGCGATAAAGCGCCGCCGCCGGCGAAAGCCCGTCGAGCACACCGGAGAGGTAGCCGGCCGTGAAGGCATCGCCCGCGCCAATCGTGTCAAGCACGGTGACAGGTACAGCGGTGGCGTGGTGCGCCTGTCCCTGTTGCCAGACGCTGGCGCCGCGGGCGCCCCGCTTGATGACAAGGTGGCTGACACCGGATGCCGCGAGCTCTTCAGCCGCGGCCGACTCATGACGGGCGTCGGTCACGACAAGCCCCAGCTCGTCTTCGGAGGCGATCACGATGTCCGCGCCGCGGACGAGCTCGGAGAGTACGAGTCGTGCATCCTCGGGCGCCCACAGACTCGATCGGTAGTTGACGTCGACGCTCACGAGCGCTCCCGCGTGACGAGCCAGCTCGACGGCTGTGGCGACGGCGTCGGCGGCGGATCCGGAGAGTGCAGGGGTAATGCCCGTGACGTGCAGGATGCGGGGGGTATCGGCGAGGCATGCGACGGCATCGGCCGGCGCCAGGGCCGACCCGGCCGATCCTGCGCGGTAGTAGCTCACCCGGGAGATGTCTGCCACGCGACGCTCAGCCAGCATGAGGCCGGTGGGTCGCCTGGCGTCGACCAAGACGGTGTCGACCGCCACCGACTCGGCCCGCATGGTGCGCAAGATGAAGGCGCCGACCTCGTCGGCGCCAACTCGTCCCCCCCAGCGCACCGTGTGACCCAGGCGCGCGAGGCCGATCGCCACGTTCGACTCGGCGCCGGCCACTGTCATCGTCATCGTTCCACCGAGGCGCAGCGGCGTGCCCGTCCGGAGGCTGACCATGGTCTCGCCCAGCGTTACGACGTCGAGCTGCGTCATCGAGGAGCTCTGGCGGCCTCGGCCACAGCAAGGAACTTCGCGGCGCGCGCACGCAGGGCGTCCAGGTCACCGCCGCGGACGGCGTCTCCCACCAGAGGACTGCCGATTCCGACAGCCGCTGCACCTGCCGCGAAGTATTCCGCGGCGAGCGCGGTGTTCACTCCGCCCACCGGCACGAACGGCACGCGAGGCAGCGGATCGCGCAACGCGCGCAGGTAGGCGGGACCGCCGGTCGCTGAGGGGAAGAGCTTGACCGCGGTTGCCCCCATACCCATCGCCGTGACGACCTCGGTCGGGGTGAGTGCCCCGGCGAGCACGGGGATACCGCGTGACACAGACTCGGCCACGCTCTCCGTCACCGCCGGGGTCACCATGAACCGGGCGCCTGCCTCCTGGGCGCGAGCCACGTCTTCGCGAGTGAGCACCGTGCCTGCCCCGATCTGACAACCCTCAGGGGCCTGGCCGGCGACCTCGGCGATGACACGTAGCGCGTCTGTCGTGACGAGCGACACCTCGAGGAACCGGATGCCCGACTCGATCAGGACAAGCGCGGCCTGGACTGCAGCCGATGGATCGGTGCCTCGGATGATGGCGAGCAGGCGCTGCCGCACAAGCTCATCAAGGAACTCTGCTGACTGCGGGTCCACCACTGCGTTGTTCACGACCCGGTCGTCTACCGCGGCGTTGTTCACGACCCGGTCGTCTACCGCTCCGTTGTTCCCGACCCGGTCGTCTAACGCCCGGTCGTCTCCCGCTTCGTTGTTCACCACTCCGCCAGGGACCCGTCTGGGTGGCGCCACACCGGGGTTCGCCAGGTGTGACCGCGGGTATCTGCCGCGCGCACGGCCGCCTCATCGACGTCGATCCCAAGGCCAGGGCCGGTGAGCCGCTCGATGTTGCCATTCACGAACTGCAGCGGCGCCTTGTCGAGCACATAGTCCAGCACCTCAGCGCCCTGGTTGTAGTGGATCCCGATGCTCTGCTCCTGGATCAGGAAGTTCGGCGTCGCGAAGCCCACCTGCAGACACGCGGCCAGCGCCAGAGGGCCGAGCGGACAGTGCGGAGCCAGCTGCACGTCGTAGACCTCGGCCATGGCTGCGATCCGGCGTACCTCCGAGATGCCACCCGCGTGCGAGACGTCGGGCTGGGCCACGGCGATACCAGCCTGGAGCAAGGGCATGAAGTCCTGCCGGCTGAAGAGCCGCTCCCCGGTCGCGATCGGGATGGATGTCGCCTGGGCGAGCTGCGCGATCAGGTGCGAGTTCTCAGGGACAACCGGCTCCTCGATGAAGAATGGGTGAAGCGGCTCCAGCAAGGGAGCTATCCGGCGCGCGTCGGCCAGGGTGAAGCGTCCATGGAAGTCGACAGCTACATCCCGGTTCGGCCCGAGCACCTCGCGAGCCGCGGCGACTCGCTCGAGGACGGCGTCGATCTCGGCAACCGAACCGAGCGGTCCCATCGCACCGGACGCGTTCATCTTGACGGCGGTCAGCCCGACGTCAAGCTGCGCGAGGATGGCCTCGGCAATCCCGCTCGGATCGTCGCCACCGACCCACCCGTACATCCGGATCCGGTCTCGGACCGCACCTCCGAGCAGCTCGTGCACGGGGACGCCAAGTGTCTTGCCCTTGATGTCCCACAACGCCTGGTCAATACCGGACACCGCGCTGCCCAGGACTGGACCGCCTCGGTAGAAACCACTCTTGGTCAGTACCTGCCAGTGGTCCTCGATGCGCGCCGGGTCGCTGCCGATGAGGTGCTCGGCAAACTGGTCGACCACCGTACGCACGGCGTTCGAATGCCCTTCGAGGCTCGCCTCGCCCCAGCCGACGACGCCATCCTCGGTCTCGATCCGAACGAACAACCACCGGGGCGGCACCAGAAAGGTCTCCACCCGGCTAATGGGCATGGACGGCGCCTTCTTTAGGGATGGATGCGATGACTTGGTCGACGATCTCTTCCGGGGACCTCGCGATGTCGACGGTCACGCCGGGTTCGTCGGCCTCCAGCCCCTCGAGATCGTCGAACTGGGTGCGCAGCAACGACGGTGGCATGTACTCGTGCCGCCTCGCCGTGATCCGCGCGTAGATCAGGTCGAGATCACCGCGGGCGAAGACCGTGAACATGGTTGGCGCCTCATCCCGGAGCAGGTCGCGGTAGCTGCGTTTGAGCGCCGAGCACGCCACGACGATGCCGGACCCGGAGCCAAGCGCAAGGCGTCTGCCTACCTCGTGCAGCCACGGCAGACGTTGCGCGTCGGAGAGAGCGTGCCCGGAGGCCATCCATTCCTTGTTCGCCACCGAGTGCAGGCTGTCCCCGTCCATGAGCGGCACGCCGAGGCGTTTGGCCAGCAGGTTCCCGATAGTGGTCTTGCCAGAGCCCTGAACGCCCATGATGACGATGGGCGGGATCAAAGGAGAACGCATTGAATGTGATGGCATCGCTCAACCCTTCGTCGCCCCGGCCGTGAGGCCGGACACGACATATTTCTGCGTGAAAAGGGCGATCACCATGATGGGAACGGTGACGATGACGGCCGCGGACATGAGGCTCCCCCAGTCGATGCTGGCGTAGGAGACGAAGTTGAAGATCGCGACGGGAAGCGTCTTGGTGTTTGCGCCGGAGAGCACCAGGGCGAACATGAAGTTGTTCCAGGAGAAGATGAACGACAAGATTCCGGCGGTCGCCAGGCCTGGCACCGAGAGCGGGAGCGTAATCCTCAGGAAGGCGCCTATCGGTGTCAGTCCGTCGACCTGCGCCGCGTCCTCGAGTTCGGTGGGCAGGGAGTCGAAGAACGACATCATGAGGTACACGATGAGCGGCAAGGCCACGAACATGTGGGACAGGATGAGCACGCCGAACCCGCCGACCAGGCGCAGGTTTGCGAAGATGAAGTACCACGGGACCAACAGGCTCACGCCAGGAATGATGCGGGCCATGAGCACCACCATTGCCGATCGATGCATAGTGAACCTGCTCATCGCATACGCTGCCGGCACTCCGAGGATCAACGAGAACACGGTTGACCACAAGGCCACCCAGAAGCTGTTGAAGATGAAGACGAAGTAGTTGTTGCGGGCCAGCACGTTGGCGTAGTTCTCCAACGTGGGCGTGAAGAAGAAGGTCTTGTGGGAGTCGTAGATGTCGACGTTCGTCTTGAACGAGGCCACCAGCATCCACACCAGTGGGGCAATGAACAGCAGTACCACCAACGTCAGAATGACCACCCGAAAGATCCGGTACGCGCGCGGCTTGCGGCGGCGTCGCCGGAGCGTGGGTCGGGCCAGGGCAGGCCCCCGGAGTGCGGAGCCCGGAAGTATGGTTTCTGGAAGGGCTTGAGTATGAAGTGTGGGAGTCGGCACGGCGTGGGTCTCTACGGTGTCGGTCATGACCGTTCTGCCTTTCGACGGTACGTGACCATCCACATGATCGCGATGATGAGCAGGAAGAACAGGATCAGCACGGTCGAGGCGATCCCGTAGTCGTTGTAGTCAAAGCTCAGTCCGAAGGCGTACACGTTGAGCGTCTCCACCTCGTGAAATGAGCCGCCGCCCTTGCCCTTGGTCGCATACAGGATGTCGAACGTCTTGAGCGCGTCGATACCGCGAAGCACGATGGCGACTATGACGGTCGATCTGAGCAGGGGAAGGGTCACGAACCGGAATCGTTGCCAGGCGTTTGCGCCGTCTATGCGGGCCGCTTCATCCGGCTCCTCGGAGAGGGAAGTCAGACCGGCGAGCAGTATCAGAACAATCATCGGGGTCCACTGCCAGACGTCGACGAAGATCAACGTGGGCAGCGCCGTCGTCTGGCCGGACAGCCATGGTTGCGAAGGGATGCCGAACCAGCTCAGCAGCTGGTTTGCGAACCCGATGTTGGGGTCAAAGATGAGACGCCACATCATGCCTACCGCAACGGGGGTCGCCACCAAGGGCATCAGGATCGCAACGCGGACCCACTTCTCGCCTTTGAACGGACGCCATAGCAGGAGGGCAATCCCCATGCCCAGCACCATCTCCGCAGCGACCGCACCACCAGTGAAGGTGAACGTGCGTAGCACCGCCGGCCAGAATCGTTCGGTGTCGCCAAAGACCTGAAGGTAGTTGGCGAGCCCGACGAACTTTGACTCGGCACGAACAGATCCCTGAGCGTCGGTGAGGCTCAGATAGACGGTCCAGGCCAGCGGGACGACGATCAGCAACCCGACGAAGATCATCGCGGGGGCTGCAAAGAGCCATTTCCGGTGACGGTTTGCCCACCTGGAGTAGGCCATCCACGGGGTGACCTTGGCGTTGACCATGGCAGTCATGCTTACCTCGCATTTGTGATGTGAGAACGGCGGTGGGACGAGGTCGGGCGGATGGCCGGCATCGGCTTGGTGCTGACCCGTGTGGCCATCCGCCCGTGCCTGCTACTTCTCGGCGTCCAGGATCTTCTGGAAAGCCACGCTCGCTGCATCGGCGGCCGCGTTCGAGTCCCCACCGGTGATGGCGACCACGATGGGATTCCCGACGATGTCGCGCGACTCAGGCACCTTGATCACCAGGGGCCGGTCGTGACCGACTCCATTCTTGGTGCTGACCGAGATTGCTGCCGCAAGATCCGCCGGGTAGGTGGCGATCCCTGCAGGGTCGCTCCAGACGGACGTGCGGGCACCAGGTACGCCGGCCTTCTGAATCTCCAGCGTCATGTTCTTGCTGGTGGCCCACTCGATGAACTTCCAGGCGTTCGCCTGGTTCTTGGATGCCGCGTTGACCCCGAGCGCCCAGGACGGCACGTTATACGCCTTCGAGCCCTTCGCTCCGGCCGGCATCGGCGCGAAGCCGACGGTGCCGGCGACCTTTGACTTCACCGGGTCTGTGGCGTTCTTGTACAGACTGTCGGCCTCGGTGTAGAGGCCCGCCTTGCCCTGGCTGAAGATAGCCATCGCCTCCGGCCAGCTCATGTCTGTGCTGACGTTGGCAGGACCGTAGTTGTGAATCAGGCCGCCGTAGAACGCGTAAGCCTTCTTTGCGGCGTCACTCGCAACGCCGGACTTGCCGTTCTCGTCGATGAAGTCCCCGCCGAAGCTGTAGAGGAAGCTCGAGAACTGAGTTACGGAGGCGGACTTCCCGGTGCGAGCCACGAAGCCTGCCACGCCGGGATTTTGTGCTTTGATCGCCTTGGCCGCAGCCAGGAGCTCGTCCATGGTCTTGGGAACCTCAAGCCCGGCCTTCTTCAGGAGGTCCTTGCGGTAGTAGAGGACCTCCTGCTCGGTAATGATCGGAACTCCGACAACCTTGCCTTTGCTGGTCGTTGCCACAACCGGGCCTGACTGGAAGTCCGTCCAGCCCCATTCTTTGTTCGTCTTGACGTCAGCAGTGAGGTCCGCCAGGTAGCCGTTCTTGGCGAACAGCTTCCCCTCCTGGAGCGGTCGGTACATCATGACGTCGATCTCGTTCGTGCCGGCGTTCAGCTTGACGTTGTACTGGTCCGAAAGCTGGTCCTCGCCGTACTGGCTCAACTCGACCTTGAGGCCTGTCTGCTTCTCGAACTCGGGCAGCTTGCTCTTGATGGTGTCGGTCCACACGTGGTTCGCCAGGGTCACCCGAAGTGTCTTCGACCCCGCGTCCGCAGCGGGGGCGGGGCTGCCGCCACAGGAGGTCAACGCTCCCGTGGCCAGAAATGCCGCTGCCGCCATGGCTGCGACACGTATAGCTGAATGACGCTTCACGCTGTCTCCCATCTCGTGAGCCCGCCGAGCGCCGGCGACGCTCGAACTGACTCCTATTACATCTGCTCAACTCACGCAGAGTAATAAATAAAGCCTACTTAAGCAACGATGTGATCGAAACGATATGATCTATCGCATGATGGACCTCGCGAACAGCAAGGCGAAGACCACCGCTCAGACAGGGGCTCAGACAACGGTTGAGGTCGACGCGCTTGCTTCCCTACCAGCGACGCTCGAGGACAGCAGCGTGCTGAACGGTCTGCACGCTCGCGTCCTCGATCTTCTCGGCCTGGCAATCTGCGCCGGCGATCTTGAGACCGGGTCGGTGGTGCGGATCGAACAGTTCCAGGAGCGTTACGGAGTCTCTCGCTCGGTCGTTCGTGAGGCGATCCGGGTGCTGGCCTCGATGGGCATGGTGGCCTCGCGTCGCCGGGTCGGCGTGCAGGTGCTACCGGCCATGAAGTGGAACCTCTACGATCCGCAGGTCATTCGCTGGCGTCTGGCGTCCCCGGCACGTGTCGCGCAACTGCAGTCATTGACCGAGCTGCGGACCGCCATCGAGCCTGAAGCGGCACGGCTGGCGGCGCTGCGAGCGCCGTTGGCCGGAGCCAGCGAGCTGATGGGACTGGCAGGCAAGCTGTGGGCGGCAGGGCAGGCCAACGATGCGGAAACCTTTCTCATGCTCGACATTCGGTTCCATCGTCTGGTCCTGTCCAGCTCTGGCAACGAAATGTTCGCCAAGCTCAACACGCTGGTCGAGGCGGTGCTCACGGGGCGAACACGCCACGGACTGATGCCACGGCATCCGCACGAAGAAGCCCTCCAGCTGCATGTCGACGTCGCCAGCGCGATCCAGCGCGGGAATGCCGACGAGGCTCACGCGGCGATGCTGGCCATCATGGAGCGCACCTTCAACGAGATGAGCTCGATCTGGGATTCAGGACTCGGTGCCGGTGGCGATCTCCAACGCTGCGAACAGTGTTGACGTGCAGTAGCGGACGTAGTCGTGGGTACGCCGCGCTGGTAGCCCAGGTTGCATGGGCAGCATCGGCGCGGTCCGGTCCAGCGCCTGGATCTGAGACTTCTCATCCACGCACAGCACCACCGCGTTCTCCGGCTGCGCCAAGTACAACCCGACCACGTCGACGACCTTGGCGACTAGCTCGGGGTCGGTTGAGAACTTGAACGTCTCGACCCGCCGCGGCACAACGCCATACTCGAGCCAGGGCCCTGGCCACGGTCGCGTTCCCGATCCCCAGGTGCCAGGCCAGCAACCTCGACTACCAGTACGTCACGCCGTACTTGCGCGGCCGCGGTGCCAGGGTCGCCGCCATGACTTCCCGGTGCTCGACCGTGCGCGGCACACCCGAACGAGTGTCATCATCCAGCCCGGCCAGGCCCTTGTCCCGGTACCGGCTGCGCCAGCCGACCACCGTCACCCGCGACACCCCGACCCTCTGCGCGATCGAGGTATTCGACTCACCATCCGCAGCCAACAACAGGATCCGTGACCGCAGAGCCAACGGCTCTCGGAATTGGCGGGTGAGCCGGCGCGGCGCTGAGCACGTGGGGTGCGCTCGGCGGGGCGTTGCGCGGACTCAGGCCAAGGCCTCGACCTCGCGCTTGAAGGTGGCCAGCGCGGGCTCCACTGTCCTTGTCCCCGTGGAAGAAGACCGCGTCGAGCATCTTCATCAGCTTGGAGGCGTCCCAGCTGAGTGTGAGTGTCGTTCCGGATGGCGCCGTCGCGGGTCACGACCAGCCCGAGGCCGACCAGCCGTAGGTCGCCCCGTTTCTGCTTGGCATGGCCACGTTGGGCGATTGGGGCTTTGTCGTTGGTGCTGTCGATGAAGGTCGCGAAGTTCGTCATGTCCAACGCCAGGTCAGACAGGTCCAGGCCGAACTCGGTGACCATCGCGGTGCTGATGGCCCGTTCGGCGGCGGCCAGCTTGTCCATGGCGTCCCAGAACCGGCGGTGGTCAGTGGCCGCCACCGGCACTTTGGTGAACCGCGGACCCGCGGTGCTTGCCCACCACTGGGCGAAGCCCAGCTTCGAGCGCGGCTCCACCACTCGGTTCAAGGTCGCCAGCGCCAGGTAGGTCCCCACCGACGCGGCCGCATCCGATCGACGCGGTTCGCACACCGCGTCGATCGCCTCGGCGACCCCGAGTCGCGCCAAGATCCCCCAGACCGCCGCGAGGTCACCGAACATCTTGTGCTGGGTGCGTTCCGGGCTACCGGCGGGAGCGCGAGAGACGGGCCATCACTTCCTGTGCGCTGCCCAGGTACTGCTGGTCGACGATGCGTGGCTTGCCGTCCACCCGGGCGAACTCCACCAGGTAGTAGTAGGTCTGGTTCCCGCGCTTCTTACCCACGATTGATGCCATATGCCCATGGCCGCTTTCCAGAGAGTGCTCGGCCTCGGGAGCCAGCAGGAGCCCACCACCCACGCAGAGATCCTCGCCGAGGGGCTTGCCGCCGTCCGGCGTGCAGCGGAGTTAAGCGGATAAGCATGTCTTCACTAACTCGCTGGCACGCACCAAGTACCTGAGCGCGATGCGCAAAGCGGACGCAGGCGAACCCAGCCGGAGATCTCGTGTCCCATGATCAGCGGCGCGGTCGCCCTGGGGTGTTTGCCGTGCATGATCGCCAGGTCCGTGCCGCAGATCCCGTTGTAGGCAACCTTGATCAGCGCCCAGCCGTCGGGCACGTCGGGAATCAGCACATCGGTGACCTGCATCTTGTCGGTTGCCAGCCATATGGCCGCCGTCATGCTGCTGCTCATTGTCGTGCTCCAGTTGGCGACGTTGCGATGGCGCACTCGCTGTTGCGTCCGGGTGCCCCGAGGACCTCGGGGTTGACGATGTTGCGTGGGGCGCGCCCACGCAGACCGCCACGACGTTGGCGACCGTGCGGCGTTTCAGCTCGTCGTAGGACTCCTCGGTGTACCAGGCCAGGTGCGGGGTGAGCACGACCGAGTCGAACGACATCAAGGGGTCACCAGCCGGCAGCGGTTCGGACTCGTGCACATCGATCGCCGCCCCGCGGATGCCGCCGGTACGCAGCGCCTCGACAAGCGCGACGCCGTCGATGACCCCTCCCCGGCTGGTGTTGACCAGGATCGCGTCCGGGCGCATGAGCGCCAGCTGCGCGGCGCCGATCATCCCCCGGGTGACGTCGGTCAGCGGCGTGTGCAGCGAGACCACCTGCGACCGTTCGAGCAGCTCGTCCAGACCCACCGACGGGAAACCGTGGAAGGTCGTCGCCCCCGGCTCCGCGGCAACGTCGTATCCGATCACCTGGTAGCCCAGACCAGCGGCCTTGCGCGTCGTGGCGGTGCCGATCCGTCCCATGCCGATGACGCCGAAGACACGTCCGCGGATCTGGTAGAGCGGGCGCACCGCCCTCAGGTCGAACGAGCCCGCCCGCATCCCGCGGTCCAAGCGTGGGATACCCCGCGCGGCTGCCAGCGTCATCCCTATCGCGTGGTCGGAGACAGACTCGGTGCCGTAGTCCGGCACGTTGCACACCGCGATGCCGCGCGCAGTCGCCGCGACGACGTCGACCGAGTCCACACCCACGCCGTACCGCCCGATAGCCCGCAGCTGCGGCAGGGCGTCCATCACCTCGGCAGTGATCCGCGCGTACTGCACGAGGATCGCGTCGGCACCGGCGGCGCCCGCGATCAGCTCGGCGGCGGTGCGTGACTGGGTCAGCACCAACTCGACGCCGGCCGGGTCGGTGACCTCATGCTCGGGCGTGAACGAGTCGTGGTCGCACTCCGTGACGACGATCCTCATCTTGTCCTTTCTCCTTGACGTTGACTCGACGTAGCTGCTCTGGGGCTCTGAAGAAGGCGTCAGTTCGGCGGGCCATCCGCGGGGACGGGCGCATCTGGGTCAAGCAATCTCTGCGCACGGAGCTCTTCCCATAGTTCGCTGGGAATCCGGGTGCGTGCGCGCTCGACGTTTGAGTCAACCTGAAAGCCCGAGCGGGCACCCACGACCGTCGCGATCACCGCCGGATGCGCGCGAACGAACGCCAGGGCGACCGCAGGAACAGTGACCCCGTACCGTTCGCATACGTCCGCTATCTGGTGCACGCGCGCGACGACGTCATCAGGAGCCGCTTCGTAGTCGTACCTCGCATTCGTTGCCGGGCGGTTCTGGGCGAGTAGCCCGGAGTTGTAGACCCCTGCAATGACCACGCCCACGCCGCGATCAAGCGCCGAGGGAAGCACGTCGCGCAGCGCTCCCTGCTCGAGAAGGGTGTACCGGTTCGCACACATCACGAGGTCGATGTCGCACTGGGAGATGTAGTCGGCAAGCATCGCTGACCGGTTCATCCCGACCCCGACCGCCCCGATCACATCCTGGTCACGCAGTTCGATCAGTGCCGGCACGGCCTGCCGGGAAGCCTGTTCCCAGTGCTGGTCCGGGTCGTGCAGGTACACAACATCGACTCGGTCACGGCCGAGTCTGTCGAGGCTGGCGTCCAGTGACCGGCGAACGCCGTCTCGGCTGAAGTCCCAGACCCGTCGATAGGCCGCGGGGACATCGAAACCCTGGTCATCTCGCTCTCCTGCCGTCTCGGGAGACGGCACCAGCAGCCGGCCGACTTTGGTCGACAGCACGTACTCCTGACGAGGGCGATCGGCGAGAAGTGCGCCGATCCGCCGTTCGGACAAGCCCAGCCCGTAGTGCGGAGCCGTGTCGAAGTACCGGATTCCGGCTGCCCAAGCCGCGCCCACCGCGCTACGCGCCTCTTCGTCGGTGGTCTTGCGGTAGAGGTTACCGAACTGCGACACGCCGAGACCGAGCTCCGTCAGCGCGACAGCGCGGCGGGGCACCCGATGAATGGGCAACACGCTGTTCTTCACTTCCCTATCGGGAGTATTCATCAGATGATGATCGGGTTTCCAGGTGTTGGATTGTGCAAATGTCAGCGCCAGCCTGCATCTTCACCAGTCTATTCATTCGATGAATTCCCGAGACCCTGACCCTCTCGCTCACAGTCGAGCACAATTCCAGGCCGCGCGAGATCACGGCGAGCTGGGCGCAGCCATCCCGCCGACGTTGGACACCTCGGCAACCGTTGACTCGATGAAGTCCTCGACGTCAAGCAGGTGCGCCGCCATCCGTATCCGGGCGCGGGCAGAATCGTGATCCACGACCGACTTCAGGATCAGCTCGTGTTCTCGCTGCATGCGTTGTTCCGCACCTTCTTGGGCAAGTCCACGCCAGAGCCGCGTGCGGGCCGTTCGGCTGGCGAATGCCGCGATAAGCGCGGCGAGCACGGGGTTGCCCGCCAGCTCAGAGATGGCGCGGTGGAAGGCTACATCGGCCTGGAGCAGGAGCTCATGCTCAATCTGCGGTGCCGCCAGGATCGCAGCGGTATCGTCCAGAGCGTCGCGTGCATGGGAGAGCGCCGCCGACGTGATGTCCTCCGAACCGTGCTCAGCGACGTTGACCGCTGCCAGGCCGGCGGCCTCCGTCTCCATGAGCCGCCGAACGGTGTGGATGTGGAGGGCATCGCCTGCACCCTGCAATTCCACCAGCAATCCCATAGGGCCAAGGAGCAGGCTGGCGTCCAGACTCGTCACATAGGTGCCGTCACCTTGTCGGGTGGTCAAGACGCCTAGGAGAGTCAGTGCACGCACCCCTTCGCGCAGCGATCCACGCGACACAGCGAGCGCGGTCGCGAGGTCCTTCTCGACCGGCAGACGATCCCCGGGAGACAACTCGCCGTCAAGAATCATCTGCGTGATCCTGTCGACAACACGATCGGTACGTGACATGGGTTAAGTATCCTAAAGAGATTCGGATTGCCGTCAGGCGCGGTCGATCGGGTCGCCAGCGCCCGCTGACACCAAGGGCGTCATTGCCGTCTCAGCGCGCCCAGCCCAGTAGGTGCCGTCGGGGAAGCGGAATGCAGCGATGGACGCCGGGTACATCTCAGTGGAGTACCCCGGTCGGCTAGGCAGCGCATAGGCGGCGTTGCTGACGATGCAGGGGTCGGTGAAGTGCTCGTGGAGGTGATCGACGTACTCCGTGACCCGCCCCTCGCGCGAACCAGAGACCGCGACGAAATCGAGCATCGAGATGTGCTGGACCATTTCGCACAGTCCGACGCCGCCCGCGTGGGGGCACACCGGGACGCCGAATCGGGCAGCGAGCAGAAGCACGGCGACGACCTCGTTCAGACTGCCCAGGCGCCCGGAGTCCAGTTGACAGAAGTCAAGTGCACCGGCCTGAAGGTACTGCTTGAACATCACACGGTTGTGGCAGTGCTCGCCGGTGGCGACGCCAACGGGCGCGACACCTCGTTTGATGGCAGCGTGGCCGAGGATGTCGTCGGGGCTGGTGGGCTCTTCGACCCACAGCAGGTTGAAACGGGCAAGGGCGTTGGTCCACTCGATCGCCTGACCCACGTCCCACACCTGGTTGGCGTCGATCATCAGGGCACGGTCCGGGCCGATGACCCCGCGGGCGATCTCGCAACGTCGGATATCGTCCTGCAGGTTCGCGCCGACTTTGAGCTTGAGGTGGGTATAGCCATCGTCCACGGCTTCCTGGCACAGGCGGCGAAGCTTGTCGTCACTGTATCCGAGCCAGCCAGCCGAGGTTGTGTAACAGGGGTAGCCTGTGCGCCCAAGCTCGGCGATCCGTTCAGCCTTGCCGGACTCCTTGGCGCGCAACAACTCGATTGCCTGGTCGCGCGTCAGGACGTCGGAAAGGTAGCGCAGGTCGGCGACGTCGACGAGCTGTTCGGGGGTCATGTCCGCGAGCAGCCGCCAGAGCGGCTTGCCGGCCAGGCGGCCCGCAAGATCCCACGCCGCATTCATCACCGCGGACAGGGAGAGCTGGACGACCCCCTTCTCCGGGCCGAGCCACCGGATCTGGGCGTCCGCAGTCAGGCGCCGGTAGACGCCGCCCATGTCGGCAGCCATCTCGTCGAGGTCCAACCCCACGAGCATCGCCGCCTGCTGCCGCGCGGCGACCGCCACGATGTCGTTTCCCCGTCCGGTGGTGAAGGTCAGTCCGAAGCCGGCAAGAGGGGTGCCGTCGAACGCCGTGCCGTCAGTGCGCAGCACGACGTAGGCCGCAGAGTGGTCGCCGTCCTTGTTCATGGCGTCCGAGCCGTCGGCGGTAAGCGAGGTCGGAAAGCGGACATCCTCGATCTCGAAACTCGTAATGCTGGCCATGATCGAACTCCATCAGTCGTGTACGGAATACGGAGTCAGGTTATCATTCATCCGATGAATACACTCTGGTCTGTACCTTTGGACGCGGAACGAAGGCAGCAGAAGAGGCACACGCTGGCATGCCTGCTGGCGCCGCAAGCGTTGTGATCATGCCTCTGATGAATGATGAGGATCCGATGACCGAACCTGAACCGTCCGGCTTGGTGGACGCGCACATGCACGTCTGGGATCCCGCCCGTGCGCACTACCCGTGGCTCACCCCAGACCTCACGATCCTTGATCGCGCCTACGGCATTGCCGACGTCGAGGACGAGTTGGCGGCGCACGACGTTACGCGAGTCGTTCTTATCCAGGCGGCCGACAACGTCGCGGACACGCTCAACATGTTCGACCAAGCGACCCGCTCTGGACGGACCAGCACGGATCGGCCGAAGAAGACCGTCAACGTCGCCGGAATCGTCGGCTGGGTGCATCTGTCTTCACCCGCCCAGGCCGCGCGATTGCTCGATTCCTGGGCCGACCAGCCGATCGTAGGCATCCGACACCTCATTCATCGCGAGGACGACCCCGATTGGGTGTTGCGCAAGGACGTGAGCGCCGGACTCGAGCTTCTTGTCGAGCGCGGGCTCGCATTCGACGTGTGTGCGGAGAGCCTTGAGCTTCTCGCGAGGGTCCCCGTCCTGGCCGAAAGGCATCCGGGGTTGCGGCTCGTCATCGATCACCTGGCCAAGCCTCCGATCGCCTCGGTCGGTTGGCAACCTTGGGCGGACCTGCTCAGCGAATCGGCCGCGGCTCCGAATGTGACCGCAAAGATCTCCGGCCTCAACACCGCCGCGGTGCCCGGCTGGACCAGTACGGATCTGCAGCCCTATGTCGACCACGCTCGCCGCGATCAGCGCCGACCTCATCGCCTGGCTGCGGCTCCTGGCCCTGACACCGGAGCTGGCCAAGTGCGAACCCAAAGCGCTGCGCTACCGGCTCCTGCACGTGCCCGCCAAACTCACCAGCGGCGGGCGACGCCGGCGGCTGCGGATCCCCTCGAACTGGCCATGGGCCGCAGCGGTCGCCAGCGTATTCGCGAAGGTCGCCGCGATCCCGGCACCCGGCTGAGCGACCAGGATCACCCCCGCCCCACCGACCAAGGACCCACGGAGAACCGCCACCCGGAAGCGCCACCCGGGCCGTCGCCATACCCACCAAGCGGTTTCGTCACCACCACCCACCCTGACGAGCTCAACGACTCAAATCAGGAATCCCATGAATGACCGGGGCTAGGGTGGAAGGGATCCCGTCCGCGAAACAAATGGAGTTGGCATGCGAATCGTCCCAAACCTGACTTTGAACAACGGGGTCACCATTCCCCAGCTCGGCTTTGGCGTATTCCAAGTCCCGGAAGGACAGACGCAGCGCGTCGTGGAGGACGCCCTGGGGGCCGGCTACCGGCACATTGACACGGCCGCCGCGTACGGCAATGAGGCAGGCGTGGGTGCCGCGATCGCGGCCTGCGGAATCCCGCGCGAGGAAATCTTCATCACCACCAAACTGCGCAACGGTGAGCATGGCACTGCGGCGGAGGCCTTCGAGGCGAGCAGGCGTGCGCTCGGCGTTGACGTGATCGATCTGTATCTCATTCACTGGCCTGTCCCATCGAAGGCATTGTTCGTCGACGCATGGCTGGCCTTGGAGAAGATCTATGCCGCCGGCGGTGCGCGGGCCATCGGTGTGTCCAACTTCCTGCAGGACCATCTGGACACCTTGCTGGTCGAGACGACGGTCGTCCCGGCCGTGAACCAGGTTGAGCTTCACCCGACGTTCCAGCAGGCTGCCCTCGCCATGAAGTGCCGCGCTCTCGGGATCGCGGTAGAGGCATACAGCCCACTGGGTCAGGGAGCTGATCTGAATGCAGCCGCCGTGATAGCGCTGGCTCAGAAGCGCGGGGCAAGCCCTGCGCAGATTGTGCTCGGCTGGCACTTGGGCATCGGCAACATCGTGATACCAAAATCCACCCGTCTGAACCGGATGAGCGAGAACCTCGCCGCTGCCGAGATCACTCTCGACCGGGACGAGCTCGACGCCATCACGGCGCTGGACGCCGGCGCCAGAATCGGCACCGATCCTGCCGAGGCTGCACACACCCAGATGTAGAGGCAGGCGACCAAGCAGGCCGTCGCGGCTTCGGGCGAGCTCGGACTACCGCTCAGGCCTGAGCGGTAGTCAGTTCCTGCCGCTGGCGGCCGAGGCCGTCGATCTCCAACTCCATGAAGTCCCCTGCCTTGAGGTACGGGAAACGGCCGGATAGGGCGACCCCCTGCGGGGTGCCGGTGTTGATGACGTCGCCGGGGCTCAGCACCATGAACTGCGAAAGGTGCTGGATCAGGGTGGTCACGGTGAAGATCATGTCGGAGGTGTTTGAGTTCTGGCGCGGCTCGCCGTTGACCCACGAGCGGAGGCCGAGTGCCTGTGGGTCAGCAACCTCGTCCACGACCAGCCAGGGCCCGAGTGGCTGGAAGTCCTCGCAACACTTGCCCTTTGACCACTGGCCTCCGGAGAGCGTGGTCTGAAACTCCCGCTCGGAGACGTCGTTGGAGACGGCATAACCCGCGATGCATGCCAGAGCGTCCTCCCGAGACTGCAGGTAGCGGGCCTCGGAGGCGATGACGACGGCGAGCTCGACCTCCCAGTCGGTCTTCTCTGCCTTCCGCGGGATCCGCACGTCGTCGTACGGACCGTGCAGGGTGTTCGGATGCTTGAAGAAGACGATCGGGATCTTCGGCGGCTCGGCGCCGGACTCGGCCGCGTGAGCGGCGTAGTTCTGGCCGATGCAGATGATCGCAGCGGGGCGCGCGA
>DASRUA010000366.1:0-6209 GCA_035655615.1 Dermatophilaceae bacterium | reverse complement strand
CATCCGGCAAGTGAGTCGGGGGACGTACTTCCAGCTGTGGTGGCCCTCCTTCGACGTGCCGCTCTATGTCCATCGGAGCCCGGTGTTCACCGACGGCGCCTACCGGGACCCCGACACGCACCTGGAGCTGAAGACCTGGGCTCAGGCCCTGGCCGAGCTCGACCAGGACCCAGACGCGAAGCCTGCGCATGTGATGCGCCTGGGAGCCCAGGTGGACGTCAAGGGGATCCTAGCCGGCTCCAAGGACGCGGATCGCACCATCGGGTACCTGACCAAGTACCTGGCCAAGTCGATGTCCGCGCCCATGGGCGACGGGCAGGCGCCTGGCAGCGCTGCGGCGGCCCATCATGACCGGCTGGCCGCCGAGGTCCGCTGGCTGCCATGCACCCCCGGGTGCGGGAACTGGCTGCGCTACGGGATCCAGCCCAAGGACGCCGGCCCGGGACTACGCGCCGGGTCCTGCCCCTCCAAGGCTCACGACGGCGAGCACCTCGGACTGGGCGGGCGGCGGGTGCTGGTCAGCAGGAAGTGGACCGGCAAGACCCTGGACGTGCATCGCGCCGACCGGGCCGCCGTGGTCCGCCAGGTCCTGGAGGAAGCAGGGGTGACGGTCACTGAGACAGACCGGTGCGCCGCCGACATCCTGGCCGCTGACGGGCAGCCACGCTTCGTCTGGAGTGAGCTGCCGCCGGGGGAGTCCAGCTACAACGCCGCGGTCTTCGCCCAGATCCTCCAACGCCAGGCCTGGCGGGCTCAGTACGACGCCGCCAAACGGATCACCGGCAGAACCAGACAACCTGTGGACAACCCTTCGGCAACCCATCCGCCCACCGACAATGCCGCATAGGAACAGGCGGAAAGGGTGATGGGCGTGACAAGGGCCAGCACAGCGTCGGAGCGTCGCGGCTCGTCGCCGAGCGATGGATCCTGTTCATCGGGGTGGGCCCGCTAACCCGCGATGCTCGGCCTCCGTCATGGAGCACCGCCGGTGGCACGACCATTACCAGCCGCAAGACAAGCCGCGATCGAGCCCGGCGGACTACCCGTGGATAACCGTTCGGCGACCACTAATGCTGCGATCAGCGCGGCCTGAGCAGGGAGAACAACTATGGAGCGAATTCTGTTCAGGGTGACTGAGGTCGCGGGCTTCTTGGGCCTGAGTCGAGCGAAGACTTACGAGCTGATGAAGTCTGGCGCCTTGCCCTCGGTCAAGCTTGACGGGTGTCGACGCATCAAGGCGGACGACCTTCGCCGGTTCGTCGACGACCTCCCGTCTGAGGCTGCGTAATGGGTCGCCTCAAGGATGGACTGATGAAACGAGGGTCTACGTGGTCGTATGTGATCCGTGCAGTAGACCCCGAGTCGGGTCGGAGCCGTCCGCGTTGGGTGGGTGGCTTCGCGACGGAGAAGGATGCCAAAGCAGCGCGGGACGATGCGCGCGTGAAAGCCCGGCGACGGGAATACGTCGACCGCAGCCGGGTCACTGTGGCTGAGTATCTGGGTGCATGGCTCGAAGGCCACGAGGTCGAGATCAAGCCTCAGACGATTGCCAGCTATCGCGACCTCGTGAATCGGTATGTCGTACCGAAGATGGGGCACATGCGCCTCCAGGGGGTCCAACCCGCTGCCCTGACAAAGCTGTATCGAGATCTGCGCGAGACGGGCGGCGTCCGCGGCACGGGCCTGTCTCCTCGAACCGTCGACTATGTCCACGCCGTGCTGCGCAAGGCCTTCAACGATGCGGTGAGGGTCGATCAGATCTTGACCTCGAACCCGGCCGACCGCGCCAAGCGTCCTCGTCGGGTAGCGCCGGCCCCTCGCGATGTCTGGACCAGGGAACAGCTTCTGGCGTTCCTCGAGTCGGCTCAGAGTCATCGGCTGTACCCGTTCTTCCATCTTGCTGCGTACTCAGGTGCCCGTCGGGGCGAACTACTCAACCTGCGCTGGAGGGATGTTGACCTGAAGGGCGCGACGATCCGGATCCGGGGTACAACGGCCGTCATCTCGGGCAAGCGAGTCGAGGGGACCACCAAAGGCGGACGAGAGCGGGTGGTGACCCTCGACCTTGGGACAGTCAAGATTCTCGCGGCTCACCGCGTCAACCAGAGTCGCGATCGGCTGCTCGCCGGTCCGGACTGGGCGCCGGGTGACTACGCCTTCACCAGGTCACTCGGTCTTCCGTTGTATCCGGACACCGTCTCGCAGCTCATGCCAAGACTGATCAGAGGTCACAACGAGCCTGCATCCGGCACACCCCCGTTGATCCTGCTGCCCCACGCTCGACTGCACGATCTGCGCCACGTCCACGCAACGATCCTGTTGCTTGCCGGCGTGCCGGTCCATGTGGTTGCCGATCGGCTCGGCCACGCTGACGCGGGGATCACGTTGCGGGTCTATGCCCACGTTCTTCACGATGACGCAGCCAAGGTGGCGGACGTCTTCGCACAGGCGCTCAGCCTTCCGAATGGGGGCGTTGAGGGTCGGCGTTAGCAGCCGCGTTAGCAAACCGCTCCAAAGACGGCAGTAGCTATGGCGCCCCCACCGGCTCCGGTCGACTCTCGCCGATGCGCATCCACGGCAAAACCGCAGGTCAACGGAACAAAACGAGGACCCCGAACATCTCCGGGGCCCTCGTTTCGTCTGTCTCAACAGAGCGCGCCCGGAGGGATTCGAACCCCCAACCTTCTGATCCGTAATCAGATGCTCTATCCGTTGAGCTACGGGCGCAGTGCCGCGTCCGGGATCCCCGTGCGCAACGGTGCGAAACACTACCGGTTCACCCTGCCCAGACGGAAATCCGCCCCCTTAGCCAACCGACTCCCCGCGTGGGAGCGCTCGGCCACAGAGCGCTCGGCCACAGAGCGCTCGGCCACAGAGCTATCGACACTGAGCTCTGTCGGCAGGGAACTATCGACTCCAGGACGACTAGAGGGATGGACCCTCGGCACGCAGCCGCTCGACGTCGGACATGGCTGCGCGCAGCCCGCTCAGCCATTCGTCACTGTGTTGCCCCACGAGCCGCACGCACCAGGCGAGAGCCTCGGAACGAGACCGGGCGACGCCGGAGTCCACAAGGGTGTCGAGCACCTGGCGCTCACTCTGGCGCAGGCGTGTCATTGCCGGGACCGCAAGGTGCGTGAAGAGCTGGCCGGTCTCGCCGATCCGGGCGCCCCAGGCCACGCTGCGGCCGTACTTGGCCTGGGCCTCGTCAGCGATCTTCATCCGTTGCCCGCGAGTGTCCTCGCGCCAACGGGTGATCCGGCCCTCCGCCGCAGCGGCCTCCCCGCTCTCGGGTGCCGGCAGCTCACCAATCACGGTGATCTCGTCGCGGTCGACGGTGACTCGCAGGTCCCCGGTGAACCATTCGTCGGGGATGCGCCCGGCGAACCAGGCGTCCGCGTCCGTGGCGTCGGGCAGGTCGCCCTGTTGCCAACCGCCGGGACGACCGAAGGGGCCGCCTCGCCGGAACCCACGTCCGCCTCGCCGGCCGCGCGGACCTCCATGGGTGTGTGAACCTGCTGGGTTGTCGTGCTCGTGTGTCATCACTGCCTCCAAGATGCTCCATGCTTACTGACTGACTTACTGCATTACAACATTACATCGTTACAGATGATGTCAGCAGGCGACGCAGATCCCATATTCCGCAATCCCGTGGAAGTTTGCCCATTCCCTCCACCGGCCTCTCGGGTTAACGTGACCCGAGTAGCAACGTTCACCATGCGTACATCGGATGGTGACAGCCTGGAAACAATCGACAGGCGGCCCAATGGGCGCCATGCGAAAGGGATGGCAGAACCGATGACGACCACCGCAAGACTGCAGATCCAGAGCGACGGTTCCACCAGCCACAGCCGGCTTGCCGCCTGGGTCGAAGAGGTGGCGGCGCTGACCACACCCGAGCGCATCTCATGGATCACCGGCTCCGACCAGGAGTGGAAGACGCTGACCGACTCGCTCGTCGCAACCGGCACGTTCACCCGCCTCAACGAGGCCATCAAGCCCAACTCGTTCCACTGCGCCTCCGACCCCTCGGACGTCGCGCGGGTCGAGGATCGCACCTTCATCTGCTCGGTCGAGGAGAAGGACGCCGGCCCCACCAACAACTGGATGGCGCCGGACCAGATGAAGACGATCTTGAGGCACCTCTACCGGGGGTCGATGACCGGTCGCACGATGTACGTCATCCCCTTCATCATGGGACGCCTCAACGGCGAGGACCCCAAGTTCGGCGTTGAGATCACCGACTCGGCATACGTCGTGGTGTCTATGCGTGTCATGGCCCTGTGTGGCACCGGCGTGCTGAAGAGGATCGAGGAGCTCGACTCCGACTTCGTCCCGGCGCTGCACTCGGTCGGCGCCCCGCTCAAGGCTGGCGAGACGGATGTCCCCTGGCCGTGCAACGACATCAAGTACATCGTGCAGTTCCCCGAAGAGCGGATGATCTGGTCCTACGGATCGGGCTATGGCGGCAACGCTCTGCTAGGCAAGAAGTGCTACAGCCTCCGTATCGCGTCGGTGATCGCCCGCGACGAGGGCTGGCTGGCCGAGCACATGCTGATCCTCAAGCTGACCTCCCCCCAGAAGGAGGTCCACTACGTCGCCGCCGCCTTCCCCAGCTCCTGCGGCAAGACCAACATGGCCATGCTGGAGCCGACCATCCCCGGCTGGAAGGTCGAGACGCTCGGTGACGACATCGCCTGGATGAAGTTCGGCAGGGACGGACGCCTCTACGCCGTCAACCCGGAGTTCGGCTTCTTCGGGGTCGCCCCCGGTACGAACGAGAAGACGAACCCCAACGCGATGCGCACCATCGAGAAGGGCAACTCGGTCTTCACCAACGTCGCCCTGACCGAAGACGGCGACGTCTGGTGGGAGGGACTGGAGAACATGCCGGCCCACGCCACCGACTGGAGGGGCAACCCGTGGACGCCCGAGGATGGCAAGAACGGCCACCTGTCCAGCCACCCGAACTCCCGCTACTGCACCCCCATCCTTCAGTGCCCGATTCTTGCGCCGGAGTATGACGACCCGCAGGGTGTGCCGATCTCGGCAATCCTCTTCGGTGGCCGGCGCAACTCCACCATCCCCCTGGTCACCGAGTCCCGTGACTGGGTGAACGGCACGTTCATGGGTGCGACCCTCTCTTCCGAGACGACAGCCGCCGCGACCGGTGAGGTCGGACTCGTTCGCCGTGACCCGATGGCGATGCTTCCCTTCATCGGCTACAACGCCGGCGACTACCTCAACCACTGGCTCAACATTGGCAAGAGTGCCGACGCCTCCAAGCTGCCGCGGATCTACTACGTCAACTGGTTCCGTCGCGACCACAATGGTCGCTTCCTGTGGCCAGGCTTCGGCGAGAACTGCCGGGTGCTCAAGTGGGTCGTCGAGCGCATCGAGGGTCGCGCCACAGCCACCGAGACCCCGATCGGCTACGTGCCGAGCATGGAGTCGCTCGACACCGATGGCCTGGACATGACGCCGGAGCAGATCAAGGCGGCGCTGCACGTCTCCGCGGCGGAGTGGGAGACCGAGGTCACCCAGATCCAGGCGTGGTTCCACAAGTTCGGCGACACCCTGCCGGCGACGCTCCAGACCGAGCTCGACGGGCTCGAGGCCCGCCTCGGCCTGAGGTAGGCAAACAAACACGAAAGGCCCCACAACCCAAGGTTGAGGGGCCTTCACGTTGGCGGAGGCGGCGAGATTTGAACTCGCGATGGGGATTAACCCAAACCCGCTTAGCAGGCGGGCGCCATAAACCGGGCTAGGCGACGCCTCCATGCAACCTTGTGGATCACCGCCGGCGGCGACCCAGTTCGGGAGCCTGCACAGGCTACCGGTGCGGGGTGCAGTTACACAAAACAACCCCCGATACGGCCAGAACACCCGCGCAACGGCCGCCGCTCAGACGAGGCTTCACCGTGCGCAGATGTTGCTGTCTGCGGTCCGGGCCTTGATGGTCACGACGGCGGGGCTCGTAGTGCCTGAGGTGGATGTGTGCTTCGACAACGGCTGCGTGCCGACACGGTTGGGGACGAGGACAACGTCCGGGCTGCCAGCGCCGAGGATGACCTGGATGACATTGCCCGCGCTCTCATCCTTCACCAGGGTGGCCCCGGGGAAGGCCGCCGCAACCGTCCGCGCCTCTTGGAAGAACTGACTCGAGTAGCCAACCGTGACGCCCTCTTTGAGGTTGCTGCCGGTCGAGG
>DASRUA010000365.1:0-2845 GCA_035655615.1 Dermatophilaceae bacterium | reverse complement strand
GCTTTTCGCTCGGGCGGCCCCTCAGGAGCGCGTGTTCCAGGAAGTGCTCGACCAGTACTTCGACGGCGAGTCCGACGACACCACAACCAGCCGCCTCTAGGTGCGACACAGGCGACGCGGGCGGCGCCTTGGCCGCTGTGTTCGATCCCCAGCTGAGACACCGAGGGGCTCGGCACCAACGTCTTGTTTGGTGCCGTCTTTGCTTAGTTGCTGCCGGCGAGTCGGTCATGGCCACGGGGAATCAGCCATGCCCACCAGCCTGACTGGTCACCGGATCAACCGACAACCCATTTGCGAATGGCCAGCAGTGGATCGGTGGCTTAGCCGTCGCCCGGCTCTTCGTCGTCCTCGATGGTTGCGGTCGCCGTGTCACGCATGTGCTTGCGAAACTTGTCGACGGCGACTTTGATTGCCACGAGGTTGCCCGCCGCGACCATATTGACGATGACCTCTTGCGCCATCTCTGCCATGCCGCGCTGCTCAAGAGGTCGCTCCCACTCGACCGTGGCGCCCTCTTGCTCGAGCATCTGCACCAGCATGGAGGCAAAGGCCGGGTTGCCGCGATAAGTGACTCGTCGGGTTGTATGCGCCATGACCAGCATGCTAGCGACTGTGGTCCGGTTGTCTTCGTGACTGCCAAAGGTCTCGATCGTGGACGGTTTGCGGAGCATGAGGCCACCTCACGGCCCCTTTGGTCGTCCCGTTGCCCGATCCCCTTGTGCGACGGCCCAAGCAGGGATCGGCCGCGCCCGACCAGCGGCTAGGTGAGGCATTGTCTAGCTCGCAGCTGGGACCTTGCCCAGCGCGAACGAGGTAGCGCGAGTCGATGCACCGGAGGCATCGCGTTGGACCATCAGAGACACCCCTCTCGCGATGCAGTTGATCGGGAGGTGTTTCTCAACGAGATGTTCGGCGGACTGCATCTGCTTGAGAGGGCACCGGTCGGCGATCGTCAGGTGGGGGACCACGTCCTCGAACTGGCCGCCGAAGGGTGGGTAGTCCGGGAACTCCCGATGAACCGACTCGGTGAGTAAGCGAAATGGAGCGTCATCCTCGGGCTCCAGCCACAGGACGTCTTCATCGAACCAGTTCGTGCGCACGAGGCGGTGCTCGAACGCTGGCACGGCCGCAAAGATGCCGGCGAGCCGGCGCAGCACAGCGTCGTCGATGTACGCGAGAGGTGCGAATGGGAAGAGCACGGTGATGTGGGCCGGAATCCCCAGCCGAGCATTGCCGTCCAGCCTCGAACGGGGCTCTCTGACCGCTGGCTCGGCCTCAGGAACTTCGATGATGAGGCCACTGTTCAGGACCGTATCCACGTAGACAACCTAGATCGTGGGGATGGAATGTGCATCGCATTTCGAGGCATGCGGGGCGTCATGCGGCGACATGCGGCGTGCCGCTCGCAGACTCCTGAACCGCGATTGCTCGATGTCGGCCGCGGCGATGATCACACTGTCATCAAGCATGAGCGCGCGTTGCCTCTCGGGCTGTTGTCCCGGTGACCGATCCTCCGCCGGTCCGGTTGACGATCCACGTAAGACACATTCCTCCAGACTGAGTTCGGACGTTGGCAGTTGTTTGGGCGACTGCGGTGGCCGGTGTCGTGGGAGACTGGTGGCATGAGGTTTCTTGAGGTGCCGGGTTTGGGCCAGGTCAGCCGGGTCGGGCTGGGTACGTGGCAGTTCGGGTCGCGTGAGTGGGGGTACGGGGAGGGCTACGCCTCGGGTGCCGCCGTCGAGATCGTCGCGCGGGCCCTCGAGCTGGGGGTGACGCTGTTTGACACGGCCGAAATCTACGGCTTCGGCAAAAGCGAACGGATTCTAGCCAAGGCCTTGGGCGCCGACCGCGACCGGGTCGTCGTAGCCAGCAAGGTGTTTCCGGTGGCCCCGTTTCCCGCGGTGGTCCGGCGCCGTGAGCAGGCCAGCGCCCGACGGCTGCAACTTCGCCGTATCCCGCTGTACCAGGTGCACCAGCCCAATCCGGTCGTGCCCGACTCGGTGATCATGCCGGGGATGCGCAGCCTGCTGCAGGACGCGCGGATCGGTGCGGTTGGGGTGTCGAACTACTCTTTGCGCCGATGGTGCCAAGCCGATGACGCACTCGGGCAGCCGGTTGTGAGCAACCAGGTCCAGTTCTCACTGGCACACCCCGACCCGGCCGAAGACCTCGTACCGTTCGCGCAGAGAGAGAACCGCATAGTCATCGCCTACAGCCCGTTAGCGCAGGGCCTGCTAGGCGGGAAGTACACCGTAGACAACCGACCCGGCGGGGTGCGGGCGGCCAACCCGCTGTTCGGCACGGAGAACCTGCGCCGGGTCGCACCGCTGTTGGACACGCTGCGTCAGGTCGCCGACGCCCACGACGTCAAGCCCGCGCAGGTGGCGCTGGCCTGGCTGCTCAGCCTGCCCCAGGTCGTGGTCATCCCTGGCGCGTCCAGCGTCGAGCAGCTCGAGTTCAACGTCGCCGCCGCCGACCTCGAGCTCGACGCACCATCCCAGGCGGCGCTCACCGAGGCAGCCAAAGCCTTCACCCCGATCTCAGCAGCCCGCACCCTCATCGGCGGGCTGAGAGACAGATTCGGCATCTAGACATCCCTGCACCTCGCAGACCACGGCGCACATGCCGCGCCCGTCACGGCTTGCGCGGGGAGTCATCCACCGACCGCGGCCGAGTGCCGAACGGGTTGCGACCGCAAGCGATGCCTGTTCCACATTAGGGCCTGACAGGTCGGGGATCCATGCCCGGTCACGGATCCGCCTACGGCCAGCCCGTGGGGAGCCCCGTGGAAGCACCATCCGCAGACCGAGAGGACGCGCCGGAGGGCCTCTGACAGGGCGCGGCC
>DASRUA010000364.1:0-2893 GCA_035655615.1 Dermatophilaceae bacterium | reverse complement strand
GGCGTTCTACGGGCTGGAGAGCCCGGAAGGTGTCCCTGTCTACGTGCACGCCAAGGTGTGCATCATCGACGACCAGTGGGCGTCGGTCGGCTCCGACAACTTCAACCGCAGGTCCTGGACTCACGACTCCGAAGTGACCGCCGCCGTCTGCGACCCCGGCTATGCACGGACGTTACGGCTCACGCTCGCGGGTGAGCACCTCGACCGCACCGGGCCGATGAGCGACCTATCGGATCCGGCAAGGACGTTCACAGCCTTCGCCGACAGCGCCGCACTGCTGCAAGGGTGGTACGAGGGCGGACGCCGGGGCTCCCGTCCACCAGGGCGGTTGCGACCGGTCATCGACGGCACGCAGACACGGTTCACCCGGGCCTGGGCCAGCGTGCTCTACCACCTCATCTACGACCCCGACGGACGGCCGCTCAAGGTCAGGATGCGCCGCTCCTTCTGAAGTCAGAGTCCCGGGCGAGCGCCACACCCAGCTCGGCCGGTCTCAACAGGAACGGCGAGTGCCCTCCTGGCAGCTCAATCAGACTCACGCCTCGCTTCGTCGATCCAATATGACCGCCACTTCGCTGGGAGCGCTGAGTGCGGTCACCGACATGACCAGAGGCCTGGCCGCGTGAACTCACCGACCCCCTGCGTGTCAGGTCCGTCGCTATGGCCCAAGAGTTGTCACCGTGGGCTTGAATGATGGCCTGGGCGATGGTCAGCCCAATGGCGTTGCCACGCTGCTGGCTGTGCGGGAGGTGTCGCTCCGGTAGAAATGGTCGAAGAGTTGGGCAGCTGTTGTGGGGTCGAACCTTCGCCGGTGCCGGTCACCGCGATCCGGCATTGGTTGTCGTGTGGAGAGGTGGAGATGCTGACTTCGCCCCACTCCCCGTGTCTGAGGCGTTGTCGAGCAGCGCCAAGCACCTCGGCCAGCTTTGCGAGCACTTGGCCGCCACCTACACCCGCTACCCCGGGATCGACCCGTCGAGCGCTACGAAGTCGGTGCCAGCCACTGACCAAGCACAAACTATGCCGCCAGGTCAGGAGTCCTGGTCTCGGCGGGTGCGTTCACGCGCCGAGACGGCTCGCGCCGGTTCAAGGGCTTGATGACACAGTCACTGGCGCCGGCAGCGTAACCAACGTCGCCCTCGGAGGCGCACGAGTTATGTTGGCCGGGCTCGTCCGCATACTGACCTGGGGAGACGTCCAGGGTGGGGTATTCAACAGTGGTGGCTACGGAGGTCGACGCCACTGCTCGCGCAGCGCTGGCCGAGTCAGAGGCCAAAGCGGCAGAGGCAGAGCGACTGGCTCTAGCGGCCGAGCGTCAGAAGGCTGAGGCGGCGAAGCAGCGCTCCGAGGTCGACGACCAGTTCCGCAAGGCTGACGAGGTCGATCCTCACCACGGCCGCACGCAGGCGGAGGACGACACCACGACAGACGGGTCCGGCCAGACCTCACCGCAAGGCATCAGCAACACCGACGAAAGGGACCACGAAACCCCCCGCTGAGTTCCGCATCGCAGCGACCATCCAAGGGGCTATTTACTCCTTGTCAAGACCATCGTCGACTGCGGCGGCGCCCGAGCATTCCAACATGGGACCGGCGAATGGCCTGGCGACTATCTGGTTTCCTAAGGGTGGACGGCTCAGTCCTAGAGGATCTTCGTCAGCATCGTGACGTCCTCATCAGTTGCAGTGCTTCGTCCGATGGCACCCACCATCTGCCACGGTCTGCATCATTGGTACACGATGTCGATCCGCACCCGCGTGCCCGCACCCAAGTCCATCTCTTCGCCTTCGACCTGCACAGGGATCGGATCGAGGTCGGTGAAGCGCTGCCCGCGAACACGATGCTGGCGAGCCGCTGGGGGATCCCTCAGCGGGGCGCGCGCAGGGAAGCGTCCAAGATGGTCATGAGTTGCGCAACACGGCTCTTGCCAGCTGGGGCGAGGGGATACCGATCAAGAACATCAATCAAGACCGGTGTGGCGCGTTGTCGAGCCTGGTCGATGAGCTTGATTCCGACGTCGGGATCGTCGCCTGCGTTCAACTCGGCTACGCGCGCCACACATGCAGCAGCACGGAGAATGTGGCCTACCTGGGTAGCTTTCGCAATGGGGTGGAGGTAAGCGGCAGATGCGGCATCGCCGGCGGCGCGTGCAGCGAGACATGCGGTTTCGGTGGCCGCTTCCTTTGCTGCTCGGTGTGCGTCCAGCGAGGTGACGCGCTGCAGCTTGGTTCTTCTCGCGCTGTTTACGAACTCCCATGCGGCATCAACGGCTGCCCGAGGTCGAGGATCACTGGGGTTGGCGTCCTCGAATACAGGGAGGACTTCTTGAGCGCTCTCCGCCACGTAGCGCGCTACAACTCGCAGCTCATCCATGGTCAACTCGAAGTCATCACCAGGTCCAACCGTCATGACTCCGAGTCTCCCACCGACGACCCGTCTGAAAGCCCAACGTCACGCGGGTCAAAATGACGAGCTGCTCGAGCCCGACGGCGATCCTGCGTATGGGGATCGGTCTACGGACCAAGAACGCACACCCATCGCGGCACACGAGGGCGTTCCGGCGGGAGGGATTGAAGCGCTCTGCGAGCATGCACCCGCGCCCGGAGCGTTGGGGTCCGTCGTGGTTCCCGTCTCAGTGGTGCGGGTGCCTCATGCGGGCTCGACGTCGGCATTGACTGTCGCGGACACGGCACGGTCCGGGGCGCCGGTCGGTTGGTGGCCAAGGTGACTGGTGGTTGTGGGGCGAGTGTTGGTCGCCGTGATGACGAGGCTGGCGAAGAGCAGCCCCAGGCCGAGCCATCCGATGGGCGGCAGGTGTTCGCCCAGCACGATGACGGCGATGAGCGCGGCCACGGCGGGCTCGAGAAGGGACACCGTGGTTGCGGTGCTCGCC
>DASRUA010000363.1:0-9008 GCA_035655615.1 Dermatophilaceae bacterium | reverse complement strand
GTCGAACGCCTTGACCATGTTGGCGGGAGTGAGCGGGGTCGCCTTGGGCATCTTGTTGATCAGGGCGTCGTACCAGTCGCGGCCGAAGGCCTTGATGGCGTCCTGGCTGGCCTGCGGCGCCTTGTCCAGCGTCGCGCCCTTGATCGAGGGGCCCGGGTAGAAGTATCCGGTGTCGTACGCCATGGCGTTTGTCTCCGGAGTCAGCATGTACTGCAGGAGGCTCAGGATCGCCGACATCTTGTCGGCGGACTGGCCCTTGGGCACGACTGCATAGTGGGCATCTGTGACCCAGGTGAAATCGTCGAATGGTGCCGCCGCTATCGTCTTCGGCTCCTGGCCGAGGGCGCGCGGGTTGATGTCCCATCCGGTGGTGGTCGGGATCATGGCCCAGGTGCCGTCCGCCATGTTGGAGATGACCTGGCCGGTACCGGTCGGGTAGGTGTTGATGTACTGCCCGAGGTCCTTGAGGTATGCCCAGGTCTTGGCCCAGCCGTTCACGGGGTCGCTCGGGTCCTTGTCACCCAGCATGTAGGGCAGACCCATCAGGAAGGTTCGACCGGGACCGGAGTTCGCCGGCCGGGCATAGCCAAACTTCTTGGGGTGTGCCTTGGCCCACGCGAGCAACGCCTCCGGTGTCTTGGGCACGTCGGTGACGACCTTCGGGTCGTACTGGAGCAGTGGGCCTGATGGATAGTAGGTGGTCACGACCCCGAAGCCATTGGCCAGGGCCTCCATCTTGGCCGCCGGGTCAATGTAGTTCGCCATGTTGGAGAGCCGGCTGCTGTGGTCCTTGACGATCGGCACCCAGAGCTTCTGGTCGATGCCGGCCGACAGCCCGTCGGTACCGGTCATCACCAGGTCGACCGACAGCTTCTTGCTGTCGACCTGCGGCTTGATAGTTCCGACGAGGTCGGGTGCTCCCGCGCTCTCCCAGGTCACCGCCGAGATGATGTCCGGGTGATCCTTGACGAACTTGTCCACCATCGGTCCGGTGAGCTTCTTGTTGCCGGCGACATCCAGGATGTTCAGGGTTACGGGCGCCGAGGGTTTGGCGGGCACGTTTCCAGCTGCTGCGCTCACGGCCGGCTTATTGGTCGACCCGGAGTTGGGCGCGCTGCAAGCAGTGAGGAGCAGCCCGAGGGCCGCAATGCCGGCCACCAGGTGCAGTGGTTTGGATGTTCGCATGAACAGTCTTCTTTCTGGGTTATGCCTGGGCGTCGTCGTCCAGACCGCGGACCGCTGATACCTCGAGCGTTCGAGCTGTGGTTCGTTGTGGGGGGGGCGGCGTGACAGGCCCGGTGGAGTCTCGTACGACGAGCTGGAACGACAGGTCGTGGTGGTGGGTGGGGGGCACGGACGGCTCCCTCACCAGGCTGAGCAGCATGTCCATGCTGGCGCGCCCGCAACTCACGAGCGGGATCCCGACACTCGTGAGAGCGGGGGTGGTCAGTGCGGACATGGGGATGTTGTCCACCCCGACCACGCTGATGTCCTCAGGAACGCGAACGCCCCGCTGGCGGAGTCGCTGCAACAGACCGAACGCAACCAGGTCGTTGTAGGCCAGCACGGCCGTTGCTCCGCTGGCGATGACGAGGTCAGCGGCGGCGACACCGCCGGAGACGTAGGGCTGGAACGAGCCGAGATCAAGGAGTGTGGTGTCGGGGCGAAGTGCGGCGACGGTGTGCAGGGCGGCGAGCCGTTCTGTGTTGGACCACGACGTGCTGGGACCGCCGACCCAGGCGATCGTGCGGTGACCGAGAGCTCGCAGGTGCACCATAGCCTGGCGGACACCCTCGAGGTTGTCGATCTTCACCGTGGGGATGGCCCCGCAATGCCGGTTGATCAGCACGAGGGGGAACTCGAGCGCAAGCTCGGCGATCACCGGCTCGGGCGCACGTGGTGAGCACATGACCACGCCATCGACCTGCTTGGACATGCTCCGGGCGAGCACCTCCTCCTGGCTGGGGTCCTCGTCGGAGTCCGCGATGATGACCGCGTAGCCGGAGGTGCGGGCCCTGCTCTGCACGCCCTTGGCGACCGAGGCGAAGAACGGGTTCTCAAGGTCGGGAACGATCAGGCCGATGGTGCCCGTCCGGCCGGTGACGAGGCCACGTGCCGCCAGGTTCGGCCGGTAACCCATGCCTCGGGCGGTGTCCAGGACCTTGGCGCGGGTGTGCGGTGCCACTTCGTCCGGCTTGGCAAGCGCTCGCGAGACAGTCGAGACGGACACGCCGGCGACACGGGCGACATCTCTGGCAGTCACGGACACGAGCTCCACCTCCATTGGCGTCGAGCAACCACCTCCGTGTGGCTTATTGGTAGTATGCTAGCGCTTGCATCAGTTCGTCAAACATGTGCAAGTGATGACTCCAGATCGTGACAATGATCGATATCGATGTGGACACATATACGCATAGACGGGATCGATCGTCACCGCGAGACGCCCCTGGCGGAATGAGTGCAAACGATGTCATTCGCTGTCAAAATGTTTCGAAGGAACAACGAAATGCTCAGTGTTCGGCACAGCCTTCGGTCCGTCGAGGCCCCATGAAGATCGAGAGCGTCGAGGTCCTGGTGACCAGTCCGGGTCGCAACTTCGTCACCCTGAAGCTCACCACCAGCGACGGCGTCGTCGGGCTCGGTGACGCGACCCTCAACGGGCGTGAGCTCTCGGTCGCCTCCTACCTGCGCGAGCACGTCGCTCCTCTGCTGCTCGGCCGCGAGGCGAACAACATCGAGGACACCTGGCAGTACCTGTACCGCGGTCCCTACTGGCGCCGCGGGCCGGTCACCATGGCGGCGATCTCGGCCGTGGACATGGCGTTGTGGGATATCAAGGGCAAGGTCGCCGGCCTGCCGGTGTACCAGCTGCTCGGTGGCCGGAGTCGTCGTGGGGCGCTCGCGTACGGCCACGCGTCAGGCACCACTGTCGAGACACTCAGCACCTCGATCCACAACCTTTTGGACGACGGCTTCAAGGCCATCCGGATCCAGGCCGGGGTGCCAGGCCTCGCGAAGGTCTACGGTGTTGGCCATGATCAGGTGGCTGGGCAGAAGTACGACTACGAGCCGGCGGGCCGCACGAGTGTGCCGGTCGAGGAGGACTGGGACACCGCGGCGTACCTGCGACACATCCCGGGGGTGTTCGAGGCCGTGCGCGCTGAGTTCGGCGACGCCCTGCCCCTGCTGCATGATGCCCACCACCGGTTGACGCCCAACCAGGGCGCCCAGCTTGGCCGAGCGCTCGAACCCTTCGACCTCTTCTGGCTGGAGGACTGCACGCCGGCGGAGAACCAGGAGGGCCTGCGCCGGGTGCGGTCCCAGACCACCACCCCTTTGGCGATCGGTGAGGTCCTCAACTCGGTTTTCGACTACCAGACGCTGATCACCGAGCAGCTGATCGACTACGTCCGTTCCTCAGCGACGCATGCCGGCGGGATCACCGGGCTGCGCAAGATCCTGGACTTCGCGGCGATCTACCAGATCAAGTCCGGGATCCACGGGCCGACGGACGTCTCGCCCGTCGGGATGGCGGCGGCGCTGCACCTCGACGTCGCGATCCACAACTTCGGCATCCAGGAGCTCATGGTGCACAACGCGCGCACGCTCGAGGTGTTCCGGACGAGCTACACGTTCGTCGACGGACTGCTGGACCCGGGCGAGAACCCCGGCCTGGGTGTCGAGCTTGACGAGTCCGCGGCCGCCGCTTTCGAGTACACCCCGGCGTACCTCCCGGTGAACCGCCTGCTCGACGGCACGATGCACGACTGGTGACCCGATGACACCCCACGCGGAAGGACAACGAATCGTGACGCGACACACCGACCCACCGACGGTGGCGCTGGCGCAGTGCGCACTCCTGCTGCGACCGGGCGACGACGTCGCCGTCACCACCCGGGACCTGGCTGTGGGCACGCGGGTGCTGGACGCGGCCGGTGAGATCCTGCTCGCCGGCGACGTGCCGCGCGGCCACAAGCTGGCGGTGCACGACGTGCCGGCCGGGTCGGTCGTGCGCAAGTACGGTCAGTCGATCGGCTGCGCCACCGTGGACATCACCGCCGGTGATCACGTACACACGGACAACCTCGGGATGGACTCGTCGGCGCGGGTATACGACTTCGGTACGGCAAGGACGGCGCTGCCCGCTCTCTCCGGCCCCCCGCGCATGTTCCAGGGCTATCCTCGCGCCAACGGCCGGGTCGGCACCCGCAACTTCGTCGGGGTGCTGACCTCGGTGAACTGCTCGGCGTCATCGGCCAAGATGATCGCCGACCAGTTCCGTGGGATGGCGCTCGACGCATTCCCCAACGTCGACGGTGTGGTCGCCCTGACCCACCAGAGCGGATGCGGGCTGGTCCCCGGCAGCGAGGGCGCGAACACGCTCGTCCGCACCCTGCGCGGTTACGCGCGGCACCCCAACTTCGGCGGCCTGCTGGTGCTGGGGCTGGGCTGCGAGATGGTGCCGGTGCTGTCGCTGGTTGACGGTCAGGACCTGCCGGCCGACACGATCGTGCAGGCCCTCACGATCCAGGACACCGGAGGTGTGCGCGCCACCGTGCGGGCCGGTGTTGACCTCATCAGGGAGATGCTTCCCGCGCTGGACGCCCGCCGGCGCGTGCCCGCCCCGATCAGCGAGCTGGTGCTCGGGCTGAACTGCGGCGGGTCGGACGGATACTCAGGCGTCACGGCGAACCCTGCGCTCGGCCACGCCTCGGACCGGCTGGTTGCCGCTGGCGGGACGTCGATCCTGGCCGAGACCCCCGAGGTGTTCGGCGCCGAACACCTGCTCACCCGGCGCGCCGTCACCGAGGTTGTCGGTCGCCGACTGCTCGATCGGATCGAGTGGTGGCAGGAGTATGCGCGGGCCGGTGGCGGGACGCTGGACAACAACCCGTCACCGGGCAACAAGGCCGGCGGGTTGACCACGATTCTGGAGAAGTCCCTCGGCGCGGTGGCCAAGGCAGGGCAAGCGGACCTTTCCGCGGTCTACGAGTATGCGGAACCGGTTACCGAGCGGGGCCTGGTGTTCATGGACACCCCTGGCTACGACCCGGTCTCGGTCACCGGGATCGTCGCGGGCGGGGCCACCGTCGTCTGCTTCACGACCGGCCGGGGGTCGGTGCTCGGGTGCCGGCCGACGCCGTCCATCAAGCTGGCCACGAACACGCAGATGTACGAGCGTATGGCCGAGGACATGGACATCAACTGCGGCCGGATCGTCGACGGAACGGCCAGCCTCGCCGACGTGGGGGACGAGATCTTCGAGCGGATCATCGCCGTCGCCTCGGGGGAGCGGACCGCAAGCGAGGAACTCGATCTTGGCCAGGAGGAGTTCATCCCCTGGCACCTCGGCACGGTGACCTGACACCGTGCCGATCAGCGACAACACATGGCAACCGATTGCTACGGGACCGATGAAAGCGAAACGATGACAGTCATGCTCAGCCAGCCGGCCTCGCTCGCGCTGCACCCTGACCGGCTCCTGCCGGCGGACCCGGCGGTCCGCGACATCGCCCGACGGCTCTACGCCGCGGTGCGGGATCTCCCGATCATCTCCCCGCACGGCCACGTGAACCCGCGAATCCTCCTGGACAACGTTCCGTTCCACGATCCAGCTGAGCTGTTCGTCACCCCGGACCACTATGTGACCCGGCTCCTGCACGCCTCGGGCGTGCCGCTGGACGCGCTCGGCGTCGGGCAGGGCCCGCTGTCGGAATCCGCGGCACGCGCCGCCTGGCGGTTGCTCTGCAGCCACTGGGACCTCTACCGCGGTACCCCGGTGCGGTACTGGCTGGAGTCTGAGCTCGTCGAGATCTTCGGGGTCACGGTGCGGCCGTCGGCCGCGACGGCCGACGCCATCTACGACCACCTCGTCGAGCGGCTGAGCCAGGATGCCTACAAGCCCCGGGCGCTGTTTGACAGGTTCAAGATCTCCGTGCTCGCCACGACCGACGATCCGTGCGACGACCTTGGGGTGCACGCTGCGCTGGTGGCGGACTCGACGTGGTCCGGGCGCGTCATCCCCACCTTCCGTCCCGATCGCTACCTCGAGGCATCCGAGCCGGGGTGGCCCGTCGCCGTGGCGCGGCTGGGCACGGTGTCCGGGCAGGACACGAGCAGCTACGCCGGCTGGGTGGCCGCCATGCAGGGGCGACGGGAGTACTTCATCGCTCACGGTGCAGTGTCCGCTGACCATGCCCACACCGACTGTGGGACCGAGCCACTGGATACCCCCGAGGCGGAACGGATCTACCGCGCGGCGCTGGAGCGCACTGCGACGCCGGCTGAGGCAGTGGCGCTTCGTCGGCACATGCTGCTGGAGATGGCCCGGATGTCGACCGAGGACGGTCTGACCATGACACTGCACGTGGGCGTGCGTCGCGATCACCACGGACCCTCCGCCGCGAGGTTCGGACCGGACACCGGCCACGACATCCCGCTGCGCGGTGACTTCACCGACCCGCTACGCCCCCTGCTCGAGCGGTTCGGCACGCATCCCAAGCTGAAACTGGTGCTCTTCACCCTCGACGAGACGGTCTTCTCCCGTGAGCTCGCACCGCTGGCCGGCTTCTACCCATCGGTGTACGTCGGGCAGCCCTGGTGGTTCCTGGACGCTCCCGACGCGATCCGGCGGTGGCGGTCCGCGATCACCGAGACTGTTGGCTTCACGCGCACGTCAGGCTTCATCGACGACACCCGCGCGTTTTGCACCATCCCGGTTCGACATGACATGTCCCGCCGCCTCGACAGCGGCCACCTCGCCAATCTCGTTGCCGAGCATCGCCTCGACGAGGGCGAGGCCCTGGAAACAGCGGTCGACCTCGTGAGCGCCCTGCCCCGAGGGGTCTTCAACCTATGAGCGAGCTGCGGAGAACCGTGGACGCACCCCCCGTCCGCCTCGTCCACCTCGGACTCGGCAACTTCTTCCGGGCCCACCAGGCGTGGTACACCACCAACGCCCCGGACGCGGCCGAGTGGGGCATCGCCGCCTTCACCGGTCGCTCGACCGAGCGCTCGCACGCGCGGGCAGCGGCGCTCACCTCGCAGGACGGGCTGTACACGCTGATCACCCGCGCTGCTGACGGGGACCGCTTCGAGATCGTTCGCAGCCTCGCCCGGATCCACGTCGCGGAGGAGCATGCGGCCTGGCTCGGCTACCTTGCGGACCCACAGGTCCAGGTGATCACCAGCACGGTCACCGAGGCCGGGTACGTGCGCGACGCGGGCGGCGGCATCGACCTCGACCGGCCTGAGGTCAAGGCCGACCTGGAGGCCCTGCGCGCCGACCTCACGGCCCCCGTCACCACGGCTCCAGCCAGGCTGGTCGCCGGTTTTGCGGCGCGTCGCCTGGCCACCTCCGGCCCGATCAGCATGATGCCGTGCGACAACCTCCCCGGGAACGGGGCCGCTGTCGCCGAGGTGATCGACGACCTCGCCACACAGGTCGACCCCGGGCTGGCGCGATGGATCGCGGGAAACGTCTTCTACGTCACGACGATGGTGGACCGGATCACCCCCGAGCCCACCCGGCAGGACATCGCGGGCGCCATGGCCGCGACCGGCCTCCGGGACCGCGCGGCCGTGGTCACCGAGCCGTTCAGCGAATGGGTGATCAGTGGCGAGTTCGCCTCCGGCCGCCCACGCTGGGAGGACGCCGGCGCGACCTTCACCACCGACGTCTCACCGTTCGAGGATCGCAAGCTGTGGATGCTCAACGGCGCACACTCGATGCTCGCCTACGCGGGCTCCATCCGGGGACACGTGACCGTAGCCGACGCCATGCGCGACGCGACGTGCCTGCAATGGCTCGACCAGTGGTGGGACGCCTCGTCGCGACACCTGAGCCTGCCCGCGGCCGACAACACCGCCTACCGAGCGGCGCTCATCGAGCGTTTCGCCAACCCGCGCTTGCAGCACCGGCTTGACCAGATCGCCTGGGACGGTTCGCAGAAGCTGCCGATCCGGGTCCTGCCCACGCTGCGCCGGGAGCGTGCTGCCGGGAGGCTCCCCGTCGGCGTCGTCCGGCCGATCGCCGCCTGGGTGTGCCACCTGCGCGGCTGCGGAGCCAAGGTGACAGACGCCCGCGCCGCTGAGTTCCTGGCGCTCGCCAGCGGACCGCTGCCCGAGGCGGTGCCCCTCGTGCTCAAGGGTCTCGACCCCGAGCTTGCCGCGGACGAGTCCGTGGTCACGGCCGTTCTCGCCCAGGCCCGCGAGCTCAGTCAGTCATAGCTCCACCCCAGCACCTGCACCTTCCGCAACATCGAAATGACCTTGCGTCAGCAATGGCCTTGACGACAAGGCCCAGGAGGCAGTTCATGGAACACACCTGGAGATGGTTCGGCCCGAGCGACCCGATCACCCTGGCGGACATCAAGCAGACCGGCGCGACCGGGATCGTGACCGCGCTGCACGAGATCCCGAACGGGCAGGTATGGACAGCGGCGGCCATCGCGGAACGCAAGGAGCTGATCGAAGCCTCCGGACTGACGTGGTCGGTCGTGGAGAGCGTCCCGGTGCACGAGGACATCAAGAGCGGTGGCCGGCTGCGTGACCAATGGATTGAGGCGTACCAGCAGAGCGTGCGCAATCTCGCGACCAACGGCATCGACGTCGTCTGCTACAACTTCATGCCCATCCTGGACTGGACACGCACCGACCTGCGGTACGTCCTGGAGGATGGCGGTTGGGCGCTGCGCTTTGACTCGGACGCCTTCGCCGCGTTCGACCTGTTCATCCTCGCCCGGGCCGGGGCCGAAGCGTAGTACGACGACGCAGCGACCGCGCGCGCCACGGCGTACTACGACTGCCTCTCAGAGCCGGGACGGGGCCTGCTGGTCAGGAACATCATCGCCGGGCTGCCTGGATCCGAGGAGGCGTACGACCTCGAGTCGCTTCGGGACATGCTGGCGACTTACGCCGATATCGACGCACCCGAGCTCCGGGAGAACCTTGGCTACTTCTTGCGCGCTGTCGTACCCGTCGCCGAAGAGGTCGGCATCCGGATGGCG
>DASRUA010000362.1:0-3103 GCA_035655615.1 Dermatophilaceae bacterium | reverse complement strand
GATCACCTCCTCGACCCGCCCGGCATGTGTCGTGAACGCCTTCGCGACCAGATACACCGTGCTCTGCGACGTGCCGACCCGGTCGGCCACCACGCGGCGATCGGGCGCCGGCCCCTGCGTCTCGTCCAGGGCCAGCAACACCCTGGCCCGGGTGATCATCCGGGCAGGATGCCGCCCAGACGAGACCACCTTGGTCAGCTTCGCACGATCCCCAGCACTCAAGGTGACCGTGAACTCCTTCGGACGAGGCACGCCGTCAACTCCTTCTGGTCGAGTATCAACCAGAACAGCCGACCACACATACCAATCAAATTAGAGGCGACACGCTACTAGTTGCACTTCGCGAACGACGGTGAGTCTGCCAGGAAACGTAAGACCTCAGCTATCGTCACGCCTCGTCCACCGGAACGTCCGCACGCCGATCACGAGCCCGAGGACGAGCCATGCGACCAACACGGCCGCGGTCGCGCCGTGCTGCCAGGAACCGCCGACCTCCATGGTCTCGGCACCGGCCGGGAGGAAGACTGAGCGCATGCCTTGGGCCATCCACTTGAGCGGGAAGACCGAGGCGACCTGCTGCATCCAGGTCGGCAGTTGGTCGAACGCGAAGAAGACTCCGGAGATGAACTGCAGGATAAGGACCACGGGATTCACAACCGCGCTAGCGGCGCGCCCCGAGCGTGGCACGGACGAGAACCCGATGCCGCACACGCACCCGGTCGCGGTCGAGAGCACGAAGACCCAGGCGAACGTGACCCAGGCCGACGCGCTGGTCGGCATCGGCACGTCGAACAGCGTCGCGGCGACGGCGAGCAGGAGAGCGGTCTGTGCCAGGCAGGTTACAAGTACCAGCCCGATCTTGCCGAGGAAGTAGGACGAGGCCGGCATGGGGGTGCCTCGCAGGCGCTTGAGCCCGCCCTCGTCCCGCTCCATCGCGATCGTGTTGGCGATGTTCTGGAAGCTCAAGAGGATCAATCCGGTGGCAACTATCCCGGGAAGGAACCACTGCGAGTAGGAGAACCCGGGCGCGGGACCCACCTTGACACCGCTCTTACCGAAGACGGTCGCGAAGATCGCGAGCATGATCACCGGGTAGGCGAAGGTGAAGACCACCGCCCTGCGCTCACGGAAGTACACGCGCAGCTCGAGGCCGACTCGCGCGAGCCCCAGGCTCACCGCCGACGGCAGGGAGGGCGCAGGCCCGACGGGTGCTGTCGTGGCGCTCATTGGAGGTTCTCCGTCAGCTCCGAGGCGGCCTGCCCTGCGGCAGGTGGCTCGCCGATCATGGCGAGGTAGACGTCCTCGAGGCTCGGCCGCAGGACCTGCAGGCCGGGAACCTCTCCGTCGACCCCGAGCCCGGCCCGCACACTGAGCTCGCGCACGAAGGCCTTGGGGGTTTCGGTTCGCCCTTCGCAATGTCGCACTGGTCCGCCGTCGTTCCCCTGTTCGGTCCAGCGCACGATCGCGTGCCGGGCCGTCCGCCCGCCCAGGTCGGCCGGGGTGTCCAGCGCCAGGACCCGGCCGTCACGCACGACGGCGACCCGGTCGGCCAGGTGCTCGGCCTCGTCCAGGTAATGAGTCGTCAGCAGAACCGTGGTGCCGCCGTCGCGCAGTCCGGCCAGCAGATCCCAGAACGAGCGACGGGCCTGTGGGTCGAAACCGGTAGTCGGCTCGTCGAGGAAGAGTAGCTCCGGACGACCAATGATTCCCAGCGCCACGTCGAGCCGGCGACGCTGGCCCCCGGAGAGCTGGCGGGTGCGGTTCCGGACCTTCTCGGTCAGGCCAACAGCGTCGATCACCTCGTCTGGGTCGCGGGGGTGGGGGTAGTAGCGGGCGAAGTGGTGAACCAGCTCCCCGACCGTTTGGTCGGCCTGGTCGTTGGCCGTCTGGAGCACGATCCCGATCTTCGAGCGCCAGACCCGGTTGGCGTCTGCGGGGTCCACGCCCAGCACGCGCACGGAGCCCCCGTCCCGACTCCGGAACCCCTCGAGGATCTCGATGGTCGTGGTCTTGCCGGCCCCGTTGGGGCCAAGGACGGCGAAGATCTCGCCGCGGTGGACGGACAGGTCCAGCCCGTCCACGGCCTGCTTGTCGCCGTAATGCTTGCGCAGGCCGTAGACTTCGACAGCGAGATCGAGGCTTGGGGTGTTCATGGCGTCATCTTGGTCTCATCCCCTGCTGGCCACAAGTGACCTAAGACCCTGGGCCGGCAAGTCGCGTTGCCTGCTGTGGCTCGTGCCGTAGTTCCGCGCGGAGCAGCAGGCTCAGTGCCCCCAGGATCGGCACGGCGTAGAGCCACAGCCACCAGCCGAAGAACAGCAGGCCGAGGTGGAAGGCCATGAGCATCACGAGGCCCGCTTGCATCCGTCGTCCGCCGGACAGGACGAGGATGCCCGCGGTGGCCTCGCCGGCGATCAGCAGGCCGATGAAGAGGCCGGTGTTCGTGGCGACGAGGGAGGCCCAGGTGTCACGGACGAAGGCGAACTGGGACATCTCACCGAACGCGCCGAAGGAGTCCCAGTCGGTGACGAGGTAGATCGCGTTCACCATCGCCCCGAAGACCAGGAACAGCACTCCGAGGGCTATGCGGGCAACCAGCCGGGCCCGTTGGCTCCGGTCGGCGCGCAGGGACGCGACCATGACGGTCGCACCGAGGACGAGCCACATGACCTTTTCCATGGCGTTACCTTTCACCCGGCGGCCCCGGTCGTTGTCCTCTTCGGCGCCGGCTCCTCGCCAGGGCAGCCGCGACGGCGCCTCATGTCCATTCTCGTCCCGGTGGGCAGGCTCGGCCCGGGTTTGTGGTTTGCTTCACCAGCCCGGTGAGGCTGGGGCTGCCCTGCAACGCCGACCCGTACGCCACACCTCGCCAGTCGCTCACGAAAACGGTCGACGCATCCCGAGCAAAGCGCTCACAGGCGCGAGCCGCTCCTTCAAGCAACGGCCGCGAAGGCGCGTCTTATCGCCGCCAAGGACCGCACCTTCAAGAGCGTCCGTCCGAATCAGGGAACCGCCCAGCGGGACTGTTCCGATCCGCAGACGGTCGTCGTTCTGAATCACCAGGACCGTCCCGGCGGACGATCGTCAACGGTCGAGAACGCAC
>DASRUA010000361.1:0-2768 GCA_035655615.1 Dermatophilaceae bacterium | reverse complement strand
GGTGAAGACCTGGCCCGTGCCGGTGATGCGCTGCGCCTGCTGGGCGGAGCGGATGAAGCCCGAGCCGTCGAGCTCTCGGTGTCGCGCGGGATCGGTCAGCACGTCGAAGATGTCCTGTGCAGGTGCGTTGACGGTGCGCGTGACCACGATCTGGTTCTGGTTCTCTGTCATCTCCTGATCGTCCACCCGACCGGGCGATACGGCAATCCGATGCCCGAGCCGCTGCGCGCGCTCAGTCCGCATGATCGACCGAGCCGCGCGGCACGGCGAGTCATCCCGTTGGTGGTTGCCCATGAGCTCTACCACCGGGTCGCATGACGACCCGGCAAAAGTACACGTGAGAGCAGGCAAGCAGGTATTGGCACAGGACACCCGTGGGTATGACCGGTGGTCGCTTGCTCTCTCAGTAGCGGGCGCCAACCACGTTGTCGCCCAACGGATACAGCACCGCGAGCTCATCGGCGTCGAGGGTGATCTCGACGGCGGCGACATTCTGCTCGAGCCACTTGGCCCGCTTCGTGCCCGGGATCGGCGCGAGGCTGATGCCGAGCCGCGCCGCTTGGCCGTGGACCCACGCCAGGGCGACCTGCGCGGGGCTGATGCCCTTTCGCTCGGCGACCTGCCCAACAGTGCGGCGATCGCCTGGTTGGCCCGGCCTGCGTCACCGACAAAGCGCGGGTTGTGGCCGCGGAAGTCCTTCTCGCCCAACGAGTCGGGCTTGACCGTGCCGGTCAGGAACCCTCGGCCGAGCGGGGAATAGGGCACCAGCCCGACGCCGAGGACGGTCCGGACGAGGTCTATGAGATCCATCACTTCTTGGCCCATGTCGTGTCCGGCGAGGCGTGGCCGGCGATGGCGCGGCGGACGTCGGGTGGTTCGGGCCACGGGAACTGGAAGGTTTGCCGCTGACACAGGATCTGTTGGGCTCTCCAACCAGGTATGGCGTGTTGTAACGGACGAGGCGCTGCGCGTCAGTACGTCACTGACTCGGCTCAGTATTTCTTGTGACTTGGCCCGCGCGGCGAGTGCTGGCCTGCCTGGCCATCAAGACAAGAGTGGTCGGGCGCGTGCTCCGCTGCCCAACGGTCGAGGAGAGGCGGAGCTCGCGCTCGCCGATCCAGAGTGCCACGACAAAGGTCGGCTTGCCAGAGTTGCGTCTTACGGTCGTTGGCGCAGGGTGGGAATCTTGATGTCTCTTACCGTGTGCCGGGCATGGTCTTTCTGTTCCTCGTCAGCTGAGCTGCTTGACCACGGCGTCTGCGACGGCCTTGGCACTGCCGGGGTTTTGCCCCGTGATCAGTCGGCCGTCCTGGACGACGTAGGTGTCAAACGGCTTGTCGGCGAGGGTGTACTTCCCACCGCGCTCCTTCAGGTCGTCCTGCAGTCTGAAGGGGACGGCCTCGCCGCGCTGAGCGAGCTCCTCTTCGGGCCAAGAGAAACCAGTGACATCCTTGTCCTTGACCAGGTAGTCGCCGTTACTGAGCCTGACGTTTAGTAGCCCGGCCGGTCCGTGGCAGACCGCGGCGACGATCTTGTCGGACTCGTAGAACCCGGTGATCAGGCTCGCGAGCTTCTCGCTCTGGGGAAAGTCGAACATCACACCGTGCCCACCGGGCAGGTAGATCGCGTCGTAGTCTGCGACGTTGACGTCGGCCACGGACATGGTGTCCTCTAGCAGGTTCATGAACTCGCGATCGGCGTAGCGCTTGTCGGTCCCCAACTGGCCCAGGACGTCGTGGGCCAGGCTTTCGGGATCGAGAGGAACGTGGCCTCCGTCGATGCTGGCGATGGTCAGATCGAATCCGGCGTCTTTCGCGACGTCCCAGAAGTGGGTGAGCTCACCGAGCCACAGGCCGGTGCGGAAACCAACCTTCTCGTACTTTCCGGCACTCGTAACGATAATCAGGATGCTCTTCTTGTCAGCCATGATGGGCTCCTATCTCAGCGTTCTTCAGGGGATTTAGGACGGCCGGTGCGTGTGGCCTGGTCCCCCGCCTGTCGGGCGACCCTGCTCAGCAACCACCGAAACTGGTCTTGCTCGCCAAGCTCGAGCGCGCCGAGAACCGCCCGTTCGGCGCGGGCCATCTGTGCCTCCAACTGCTGGAACTTCTCGATGCCAAGTGGGGTGGCCACCACTTTGCGTGCACGACGATCAGCGGGATCCGGTTGCCTTTCGACCAGTCCGGCCTCGACCAGGTCATCGATCACGTACGGCATCACCGAACGGTCGATACCCAGGTACTCCGCAAGCCGCAGTTGATTGGGGATGTTCTTGCGAACCACCGTGTAGAGAAGCTGATAGCCGCGCGCACCGCGCGGCAGATCACCGACGCACGGGTCCGCATGAGCCTTGTAGTTCCGCATCAGCATCCCGACCGACCAACCAAGGTCGCACTCGGCCTCAGCGGCACGTTCACCAACACTCGCACTCACCATACCCCGAGCCTAACCCAACTCGTATGCCATGCAACTGAGTTGTTTGGCAAACAAATTGAACATACAAGCGGCTACGACCCCGAGTCCGTTCCTCGAGGTCGACGGCAGTCGCTGGACACCGGAGGTCCCGCACAAGTAGCCGGTGATCGGGCGCCGGCGGTTTCGCGCGATCTATCATTTAGCGCCGGTCGTCGCGGTTGGTGTCGGCACGCCGGCCATGCCGATAACCGTATGGCTGAGAAGTCCGGCGAGTGCTCACGGCATGGCCAGCGTCACATTCAGTCTCCTCAAGAGAACGCCAGGCACCCGATCGGTGCGTGGACGCATCGCTT
>DASRUA010000360.1:0-2982 GCA_035655615.1 Dermatophilaceae bacterium | reverse complement strand
GTCGCCGCGGCGACGGTTTTGATCCCACCACGACCCAGCACCTTGGCCTCGGCGCCCAGCAACAGCCGCCACGCCCGCTGGTCCAGATGCGGCCTGATCAGCGACAACCGCTCCGCCAGCGGATCAGGGACCGGCTCGGATGACGACATACCACAAGTCTAGCGAAATGAAACAGACAAACCTAGCAAATTGTCCGGTGCGCCCTAAGAGTGTGCTGGACCCCTTGCTGACGGTTGGTGGTGGTGAGATTCCTCCGCGCTCCGGGTGAAGTCAGCCGCGCTCGACGGTGTTCCCGTCCGGGCCGTCCGTGTGTGAGAGCCGCTTCGCGAAGCAGTTGCCGATGGCAAATCCTTCGGAGTTACACCAGGCGTTTGCACCTGCGGCCGTCGAGAATGTCCGGGGAATCAAGGTCACGTAGTAACCCGAGTATCGGAAGCTGGTGTAGTCGTTGGACGACACCATGAACACGTCCGTGTAGTGGCCTGCCATTCCTTGCAGACTCCAGAACTTGGCCATCGCGGAGGCACTATCGGTATTGGACGACAGTTGCGGGATCCACCAGCCAACGACCGATTCGGCGGTGTAGGTGTCGCTGGCCACCTGTTGGTCAGCGGTTGACGTAGGTGCCGGATCGTTGGGGTAATACACCGTCGATGGTGCCTGGGTGACCGTTACGGGTGCCTGCGGGACGATGACGACGGGTGGTGGTGTTGCCGTCACTGTTGCCGGTGGGGCCGGTGTAGCGGTGATTGTCACGGGTGGTGCGGTCGTCGGCGGCGGGGCAATGCTGCTGCTGCTGCTGCTGCTGCTGCTGCTGGTGGTGGCAGTTGTCTCCGGACTTGCTGATCCTGCCGTCAGGTTTCCGCACCCGGCCAGGACCGCTATTGCGATGGCTCCTGCGGATATAGCGACTGCTGATCGTGCTTTCATGGTTCCCTCCTTGGGGAAGCTGACCTTTCCGTGGGGTCCGCATCGTCGGTTCCCGACGTTGAAGACGAGATCCCTGAACTTGGAACGGATCTCGTTCTCGTCAACCGGCGCGCTCGTCGCCAGGGGAGGGTCGACAGCTCTTCGTCCGCGATTGCTGGACGAGTGTGCCTGCCTGCGAAGACAATCACGGCATCCCCCATTTGGCGCTGGCGCGCCAACTCATCGCGACTGACTGTTGGCTCGTAGTGGTGCGCTGGTGGAAACGATACGCTCGATTGGCCTAACCAGCTGACTGAAGCTCCCAATGAGTGACGGCTGTCATGGTCACGCACTCCGGTCAGCGGGGGGTTGTAATCCGCGGATATATTCGGCGGGGGTCCGCGGATCTATCTGGCGTGGTCAAGTGCGGGTGGGTTTCACCCACCTGTCCGGGTTTGCCGGCGCCGACCAGGCCGTTTCCGTTGTTTGCGTTCGTGTTCCTGATCGCCCTGGGTATCGACGACAACATTTCCTGATGACCCGGGTCCGGGAAGAGTCGGTGCACTTCGGCACCCGCCCCGGGATCGTGCGCGGACTGGCGGACCGGCGGGGTGATCACCTCCGCCGGTGGTGGTGCTGGCGGCCACCTTCACCGTCCTGGGCGTGCTCCCGCTGGTGTTCCTGGCCGACCTCGGCTTCGCCGTCGCGTTCGGTGTGCTGCTGGACACCTTCATCGTCCGGGTCGTGCTGGTCTCAGCCTTGGCCTACGACATCGGCCCGACCATCTGGTGGCCGCCGTCCAAGCTGGCCGCCACCGGCCAGCAGTTCCCGAGGACCGGGCGGCCACCGCGCACCCGACCTCCAGCCGACGCCATGACCGCGACAACACCATGCATCACGCCCTGAGCCCCCGGGCAACGGCCGACCCTCGCCAGTCGAGCAGCGCGAGGACTTGGTCAGGCACGGCCAGTGAACGGGTCGTCGTCGATGAACGTGTCGGCATCGCGGATGTCCCTCATCCAGGCCTCCCGGTCCGGCGCGGTGGCACCGGACACCCGATTTCGCGCCAGGAGATCGGAGGTCTTGGGAAATCGGGGTGGCCCGGGTTGGCTCGTGTGCGGTACCACGTCAGCCACCGCGACTCCGTTCCTGGTGACGACGAATCGTTCGCCGGCCTCGACTCGGTCAAGGATCTCGGCGTTGTTGTTCCGCAGTTGCCGTTGGGGAATGACCGTCACCACCAGCAGATTGTAGCGCTTGCGTAGCTCAGCCGTAGCTATCGACGACGGCACCGCAGCCAGATGGTCGCGGCTCCGAACATGGGAGTGTCGGTGGCCCCGGCTACCTTCAATTCGAACACCTGTTCCGACTGAAGGGAATATCGATGGCACCCGACGCATTCCTCGGCAAGATCCTGCACCTGATCGATGAGCACGGCTGGGCCGTGGTCGGAGTGGGCGGCGCCGGCTGCGACTGTGCTGGCTGCGACGGCGGAGCCGACGACGGTATCCAATTCTCTTACACGGTCGGGCTGTCGACGCTGGGCTTCCCCGAAGTCATCACGTACGGCCTGCCACAGTCCGTCGGCCAGGCCTGCCTGAACCGCATCGGCCAGCAGGTGAGCGCCGGGAAACCGCCGCGGGTCGGGGCGATGGTGCACCGTGTGTTCCAGGGCCGCCGGGGCTACCTGCTCGAAGTGTCCGATACCTCCGACTTGGTCGTGGTCGGCCAGGTGTACCCGGAAACTATTGCAGCGCAACTGATCTGGCCCGACAAGCACGGACGCTTCCCATGGCAGCCCGGGTACGACCACCGGCGGTGCCCGCAGCCACTGATCGGCCCGGCGCCCGTGCGTCCGGGCGGGCTGACCTGCGAAGTGGTCCGGTCCCAGCGTCGCTGACCGCGACCCTGAATTGGTGATCTTCATATCGCGCGTGTCCGAGGGGGGACTTGAACCCCCACGCCCCTAAGGGCACTAGCACCTCAAGCTAGCGCGTCTGCCATTCCGCCACCCGGACCGGGCTCGCGGCAGTCGTTCGCCGCGACGGCCCAGCTTACTCGATGCGCAATGCT
>DASRUA010000359.1:0-12338 GCA_035655615.1 Dermatophilaceae bacterium | reverse complement strand
TCGCCTACCGCTCTCACGCCGGCCGCCGCCTTGCTGTCGACCAGTATGGCCGCCGACCTAGCCACTAACGTGGCCATCCCTGATCTTCTGCCAGCTGAGTTAAAGACTCAGCTGGTCTTGCTGGTGGGCGCGGCCGGGGCGGGTGGGTTGTCCGGGGTCGACAGCGAGGGGGCGTTGCGGGTGGTCGAGGCTGTGGAGGCGGTCAAGTCGTGGGCCGACTCGGTCGGCCTGGCTGCGACGGCGGCGATGGTTGCCGAGTTCGAGACCGGCTTCGTGCATCTGGCCCCCGAAAGGCCGAGCACGTGGGGGTGGACCCGGTTTGTGCGGACCTGTCGCTCGGCTGCGGCGCGTGAGATTCAGGTCGCGACGGGTCTGCCGATTACGCAGTGTCAGCGCAGGGTCTGGCTGGCCGCGTGCGAGCCCGAACGGGTCGCGCCGGTCCGCGAGGCGATGCGGCTCGGGCGGGTGACCTTGGCCCGGGCTTTGGCGTTGACCGAGGCAACCAGCCATCTGGACGCGTTCACCGCGGCGGTGATCGCGACCCGGGTCCTGCGGCCGTTGGCCGGCCCGGACGGGGTGCCGCTGCCGGGGATGGCGCCGCTGTCACAGGCCACGTTCACCGCCCGCCTGCGCACCCAGCTGGTGCTGGCACACGGGCTGGTCGGGCAGGCCGAGCGGACCTACGCCGACGGGCTGGGGGCACGCCGGTTGTCGGCCGAGCCCCGCCCGGATGGGACCGGCCTGTTGTTCATCACCGGCGACGGGTCGCGGATCGCCGCCGCCCAGGGCCGGGTCGACCGGATCGCCCGGCGGCTCCGCAAGGGCGGCGATGGCCGCACCCTGGCCCAGCTGCGCGCGGATGTGGCCACCGACCTGCTGCTGCGCGGGTGGATCCCCAGCGACCCGACCTTCGCCCAGCTCGGCAGGCCGCCGGCAGCCACGGTCAACGTCGTGGTGTCGCTACCCACCGTGCTCGGCCTGGAGGCCGGGGTCGGGCAGATCCCGGGCTGGGGTGCCGTGTCCGCCCAGCAGGCCCGCAGGCTGGCGTTACAGGCTGGGTCGATCTGGACCCGGATCGTGACCGACCCGCTGACCGGGCGGGCCGTCGAGGCCACCGCAGGGACTTACCGGGTCCCGGCAGCGATGGCCAGACAGGTCAACACCCGCGACGGGACCTGCCGGGCACCGGGATGCGAGATCCCCACCGAACGCACCGACCTGGACCACAGCATCGAGTGGACCACCACCTCGGGTGACACCGAGGGCGCCGGCGAGCCCACCACCGAGGGCGCCGGCGGGCCCACCGCCGAGACCAACCTCGCAGCCCTGCACCGCGGCCATCACAACCTCAAGACCTCAGGCTTCTGGGACCGCGACCAGTCCGCGGACGGGGCCGTGTGCTGGACCACCGCCACCGGCAGGACGGTGATCACCTACCCGTACGTCTACGACCACCCCGACAACCTCCCCATCCACACCTCAGCCCTCGAGGTGCGACACGGCCGGCGACTGGCGCGGGTCATCAACCCCGGGATACCCCTGCCCGGACACTTCAGCATCTTCGACGAGATCGACTGGGCCCAAACCCTCGCCCCCGCCAGCCCTGCCCCACCACCACCCCACCAGTGGCCAAAGCAGCTCACGCAGAAGCAACCTGCGGCCTCCATCGTCTCGGACCACGAGGCGCCGCCACCGTTCTGACACCGCGCCACCGAAGTTCTCGCCAGGGGCTGATGCCGCCGGAGCCTCGGCAACGACTCATGAGCCACGGCACCTCGCGGACATGGGTCTGAGCTCACGACATCAGACCGATGGCTCGCATGGCCTGCTCAAGGCGGGGCGCTGCGAACGCAGCGGCCCTGTCGCGGCCGGCTTCGAGTAGCTCGTTCACTCGATGTGGATCTGCCGCCAGCTCGGCATACCGCTGCTGGACAGGTTCGAGCAGAGCCACGACTGCGTCGGCGGCGTCTTTCTTGAGGTCCCCGTAGGACGCGTAACGGGTCGCCACCTCGACGGCAGATGTGCCGGTGCAGGCACCGAGAATCTCCAGCAGATTCGTGATTCCGGGCTTGGCCACCTCATCGTGACGCACCTCGCGGTCGGAGTCCGTGACGGCTCGCATCACCTTGCGGCGCAGCACATCCGGGCTGTCGAGCATTCGCAGCACCCCGGCGGCTTCGTCAGGGGCGGACTTGCTCATCTTGGCTAACGGCGTGATCAGATCTTTGACGCGGCCTGTTGCAACTGCGCGGCGGAGCTCGGGCACGACAAACGTCGGGCCGTAGGTGGTGTTGAACCGGATTGCCAGGTCTCGCGCCAGTTCCACGTGCTGGTCCTGGTCGCCACCAACGGGGACCTGGTGGGCGTCGTACAGCAGGATGTCGGCGGCCATGAGGCACGGGTAAGTGAAGAGCGACGCCCGGGTCATCGGCTTGCCCCGGCCCTTCTCCTTGTACTGCACCATGCGGGACAGCTCGCCGACGTAGGCAGTGCACTCGAGCAGATAGGCCAGCTGGGCGTGGGCTGGGACCGCTGACTGGATGAAGACGGACTCGTCGGGCAGACCCGACGCCAGGAACAGCAGAGCGGTCTCGTGGGTCAGGGTCGCGAGACGTCGTGGGTGATGCTTTGTCGTCATGGCGTGCAGGTCCGCGATGAAGTAGAACGCGGGTTCCTCGGTCTTTTCGGCAAAACGGCGCAGCGCCCCGAGGTAGTTGCCGAGGGTGAGACGACCGGATGGTGTGATGCCGGAGACGGTGGTCATGAGTGTGCCTTTCGATCAGGCCCCGCCGAAACCGCTGGCCAGCAACACCGTTGAGATACAACGAAGGCCGCCTCGACGAGGCGGCCTTCGTTTGCGTGCGCAACAGGATGGACCGCCGGGTCAGACGGGCCACCACAGGGTGCACATGATGTGAATCACGCTTTGACTGTAGCGGGTTCACGCTCCGTGAACGATCAGGTATCCGCCTCGATGTGCAGCTCGAGGAAGTCGTACACGCGCAAGAGGCCGAGAGTCAGGCGCTCGACCGCCCGGATCTCTTGCCGCGCCTCGTCATGGAACACATGTGGCGCTGTCAGCTTGATATGCCTTCCGCCGGTGAGAAGCTCGCATCCACCTGCTGCGAGGACGTTCTTCAGCCAGTCCGTGTCCGGACCATAGGTCAGCGCCACGACGTAGCGGCCACCTGGCCGCGGGAACACGTTGACCGGCGTCCGGTACCGCTTGCCGGACCTGCGTCCGCGATGAACTAGGACGCCAAACCCTGGCAGCCATCGGAGGAGGGGCCTGGTGACCCTGTTCAGAGCGACCTTGTTGACGTATCGCATCCCGTCGGGAATTGGCATGACTCCACCGTATCTTCGCGATAGCCAACGAGTCTGACACGATGCTGGCATGGGGATCTCGAGGAAGTTGCTGTCCGACGGCGAGTACGTCGTGCTGAGCGTTCGTGGACACGGTAAGGCGCTCATCTGGCCCGTCGCCTTGTTCGTGCTTGTCATAGGTGGCGTCATCACGGCACTGATGCTGAAGCCCAACGACACCGTCGTGGCATCGGGCGTCGCAGTGGTGGCGGTGCCGCTCCTGGTGCTCCTGTCGTTGATCCCGTTCCTGCGCTGGATGACCTCCACCTACACCGTCACGAACCGGCGGCTGATCACCCGGCAGGGCATCCTCACACGGACCGGTCGTGACATCCCGCTGTTTCGCATCAACGACGTTGCCTACGAGAAGGGCCTGCTCGACCGGCTCCTGGGCTGCGGGACCCTGATCATCTCTGACGCCACAGAGAAGGCCGGCGTGGTCCTGCCGGACATCCCCCACGTGGAGCGCGTTCAGCTTCAGATCTCGGAGCTGCTCTTCGCCAATGACGACGGGAATGACGATGACGGCAGTCGCGTGCCCGGCGAGCCCCCGCGCAACAACCGCTGACGACACACGTATGCCGCGTCTCAGGTCAGGGACGCGGCATACGGGCTGTTCAGACGGCTTCTCAGACGAGCTGGTCGACCGAGGCCTTCCTGCTCGCGGCGGCCTTGGTCACAGCGGCCTGGTGAGCCTCCTGCAGCCCACCGTGCTCGCGCCACCAGTCCTGACCGGACTCGGGCAGAGTGTAGATGGGGTCGTAGTAGACGAACTCGTGTGACAGTGCCTCTGTGTCCGCACTCTCGATCAAGGTGCGGTAGTTCTTGCGCCAGAACGACATCCCGTGTTCCTTGTCGTACGAGTCGACCTGGTGGACCCAGCGCTTGCCCACGAACGGCACGTCGCAGACGATGCGCGGCGTGGCGAAGCCCGGCAGGTAGCCCATGAGGTCGTGCTGGAGCCGCTGCGCCTCGGCAAGCGAGAGCCGCCAGTGCTCGGCGAATGGGATCATGTCGCACATGTAGAAGTAGTACGGCGTGATCGAGGCCTCGTCCTGGAGGGCGAAACACAGGTCGAGCAGCTGCTCCACCGAGTCGTTGACCCCGCGCATCAGGACACCCTGGTTGCGGACGGCCCGGACACCGGCGTCCAGCATCGCATTGGCTGCGGCGGCGACGGCGGGCGTCACCGACTGGGCGCTGTTGACGTGGGTGTGGATGGCCAGGGCGACGCCCCGCTCGCGGGCCTTGGCCGCAACCCGGCCGACTCCCTCGACGACTTCGTCGGCCAGCCAGTGCTGTGGCAGGCCCATCAGTGCCTTGGTCGCCAGGCGGATGTCGCGGATGTTGTCTATCTCCAGGAGCCGGTCCAGGAAGGACTCGAGGTTCTTCCACGGCATGTTGGCGACATCGCCACCGGAGACGACCACATCGCGCACCTGAGGGGTCTCACGCAGGTACTTCATCATCGCGTCGTAGCGGTCGACCGGCTTGAGGTCGAACTTGAGCTTGGGGATGACCGGCGTCGAGTTGCCGACGAGGTCCATCCGGGTGCAGTGGCCGCAGTACTGCGGGCAGGTCGACAGCAGCTCTGCCAGCACCTTGGTTGGATAGCGGTGAGTCAGGCCCTCGACGGCCCACATATCGTGTTCGTGCAACGAGTCGCGGGCAGAGAAGGGGTGGCTCGGCCAGTCGGTGCGGCGGTCGCTGAAGACCGGGAGCATGTAGCGGCGGACGGGATCGGCGTAGAAGGCACGGGTGAATTCCTCGCCGGCGCGAGGCATGGAAGCCTCGGGCTCGCTCACGGTGCCCACACACGGGACCATCGTGTTCATCATCTGCGGGGTCACGAGCATCGACATCGTGGCCCGCTCGGCCTGGTCCCGTTCGAGGTCGGCGTAGAACGCGTCAGTGAGCAGATCGCCCATGAGCGCCCGCAGCCCCTTGATGTTCTTGACGCAGTGGGCCCGTTGCCACTGGACACTGGCCCACTCGGTCGCCGTGATGTGGCGCCAACCGGGCAAGCGGGTCCAGTCTGGCTCTACCAGCTTGTGACGCAGGTAGGCGTAGGGCTGTTCGATCTTTGGGTCCATGAATGGCATGATACGGGAGAACTTGCGTTAAACACATTCCCAAACCGCAAGATCTGTTCACGTGGGTCCAAATGCAGGAGGAATCAGTGACCGTGCCGGTCGAACGAACCGAGAGCTCGCCCGTGGGTCTGCACCGCGTTCTTGAACCATCGGGTGCCCAGGTCACGTTGCCCCAGGCCGCCCGACGTCTTGACGCCTCACCGCAGATCTGGGCGGACGAGGTGCGCATCGACGTTGAGACCCTGAACCTGGACGCGGCCTCGTACCGCCAGCTGGTCGGGGTCCACGGCATGGCCGACGGCCAGATCGACGGGGCCGCGATTCGCGCGTCCGTCCTGGACATCGTGGCAACCCGCGGCAAGATGCAGAACCCGGTCACCGGCTCGGGTGGAATGCTCATCGGAACCGTCGCCGAGGTGGGGGAGCAGAGCCCCCTCGGGCTCTCCGTCGGTGACCACGTCGCCACGTTGGTGTCCCTGTCCCTGACCCCGTTGGAGATCACCGACGGTCTGGCCCGCTGGGACGGACTGGGGGAGCGGGTGCCCGCCGCCGGCCACGCGATCCTGTTCGGCAGGTCCATCGCGGCCGTATTGCCCTCCGACCTCGATCCTGAGCTCGCGCTGATGGTGATGGATGTCTGCGGCGCGCCCGCCCTGGTGGCCCGGCTGGTCCGCGAGTACGCCGCGAAGGGTTCTGCGCCTTCGGTGCTGGTTCTGGGCGGTGCAGGCAAGTCGGGGTCGATGTCCCTGGCTGCTGCCAAGGACGCAGGAGCAGGTCGCCGCGTTGCGGTCGTGCCCAACAGCAGGGAGGCGGGGATGCTCGAGGGCATCGGGCTGGCCGACCATGTGGTCATCGCCGATGCCCGCTCGCCACTGGGGCTGTCCGGTGCCGTGCAGGCGGCCGGCGGCCCGGCGGACATCACCGTTGTCTGTGTCGACGTCCCCGGGTGCGAGCAGCCGGCGATCCTGTCGACGGCACAGGGTGGCACGGTTGTCTTCTTCTCGATGGCGACGAACTTCGCCGCAGCCGCGTTGGGGGCTGAGGGTCTGGCTGCCGATGTGCGGATGCTGGTCGGCAACGGGTATGTGCCCGGTCACGCTGACTATGCCGTGAGTCTGCTGCGCAGCAACTCCGCCGTGCGCGGCCTGTTCGAGAGCAGGTTGGGGACGAAAGAGACTGGGGTCCAGTGACCACGGGATCAATACCTTCGGGCACGTCCACGCTGTATCGCGGCGGCTTCGTCCACGGTCCGGCCGGTGCAGCCGGCCCGTTCGCGACGGCGTTGGTCGTTGGTGACAACCAGATTGCCTGGATCGGCTCCGATGAGGCCGCAGCCGGCCATGCAGACGGTGTGGACGCGGTGGTCGAGCTCGACGGAGCGCTGGTCACCCCGACCTTCGTCGATGCCCATGTCCACACGTCGGCGACCGGTATGGGGTTGCGCAGTGTTGAGCTCACCGACGCACGGTCCCTGAGCCAGGTGCTGGACAAGATCGAGGCGGCCGCCCGAAGGCGGGCGGGTCGTCCGGTCTACGCGCCGAACTGGGACGAGGGCGACTGGCCCGAGCAGCGCCCGCCTACCGGCCAGGAGCTTGACCGCGCGACATACGGCGGGGTGGTCTACTGCCCACGAGTGGACGGTCACTCGGCTGTCATCTCCTCGGCGCTGGCGGCCGCATCCGGCGCCCGCGAGCACCCCGGCTGGCACGACAGCGGGCTGGTGACCCGCGAAGCGCACCACGCAGCCCGCGACGCGTTCTACTCCGGGATCAGCGCAGCCGACCGGCGCGCCGACGTCGATGCCGCCCTGAGGTCCGCGGCCGCGGCCGGTATCGGTTTGGTGCACGAGAACGGCGGGCCCACGCTGAGCTCGGAAGCAGACTTCGCGGACGTGCTCGCGGCGGGGCAGGGTGGCCATGGCTCGCATGGCTCGCATGGCTCGCATGGCTCGCCTGGCCCGCAGGTCATCGGCTACTGGGCCGAGCTCGTCGGCGACGAGGTGTCAGCCAGGGCGCTGGCCAGTCGGATGGGCGCCAGGGGGCTCGCCGGCGACCTGAACATCGACGGCTCGATCGGCTCGCGAACCGCATCCCTGCGGGAGCCTTATGTTGACGGCCCGGACCAGCGCGGGCATCCGTACCTGTCTGTCGAGCAGGTGCGTGACCATGTCGCCGCGTGCTCGCTGGCCGGCATCCAGGCAGGTTTTCACGTCATCGGTGACGCGGGCGCCGACACTGTCATCGCCGGCTTCCAGGCCGCTGCAACCCAGGTCGGCGTGGCCAAGGTCGTTGCCGCGCGCCACCGCCTGGAGCACCTCGAGATGGTCGACGTCGACGGCATCAAGGCGTTGGTCGAGCTCGGAGTCACCGCCTCGGTCCAGCCGGCCTTCCATGCCCTCTGGGGCGGGCCCGACGGCATGTATTCCGGGCGGCTGGGTCGTGAGCGCGCTGCCGGCATGAACCCGTTTGCCACGATGCATGCGGCAGGTATGTCCCTCGCGCTGGGCTCTGATACCCCTGTGACGCCGTTCGCGCCCTGGGAGGCGGTCCGTGACTGCGTCAACCATCACAACCCTGCCCAGCGACTCTCCGCGGATTCGGCGTTCCGGGCGCACACTCGTGGCGGGTGGCGCGCTGCGGGCATCGACGACCGCGGTTACCTTGACATTGGTCAGCCGGCCAGTTTTGCGACGTGGTACGTCGGCGGCGGTGGCGACGGCGCCGCCAGCGGCTCGCAATCTCTCGGCAGCGACTGCCTGCCTGACCTGTCGCCCGGGACCACGTTGCCCACCAACCTGCGCACCGTCATACGCGGTCGCACCGTTTTCGAACTGGAAGGGGTGTCATGAGCACCAAGCCCAAGCTGGAGCTCGACCCGGCCGTCATCCGCACGGCGCGCTCGCTGGCTCGCAAAGCTGGCGCGCCTGTCGTCAAGATCGCCAAGACGCACACGACCGTGTCCGTCGAGCGGGCTGTGTTGCGGCTGGCCGGCCTGGCCGGCGCCGACCATGAGGGTGTGCCGTGGGTCAACCATCTGGTCGACGCCGTCCGAGATGAGGTCGGACTCGAGCTTGGCGTGACAACGCCCGTATTCGACGCGTTGCGCCGCGGCGAAGCCCCCGACCTGTTGACGCTCGCCCAGAAGTCCGCCGCGGGCTCGGTGTCGTTCCGCCTTCCGCAGGGCCGCGACGGTATCGCCGCGAAGAGCCTTGCGCTTCGGTCGGTCAAACCCGGCATGGCCCGCATCGACAAGAACCGCGTCACCCGGGACCGCCTGATCAAGAGGCACGGCAACCCGAAACAGCGGCCGTGGATCTATCTGATCGTGGCAACCGGCGACATCTACGAGGACATACCGCAGGCACAGACCGCGGCCCGTGAAGGTGCGGACATCATCGCCGTCATCCGGTCGACCGGGCAGTCGCTGCTCGACTTCGTGCCCGAGGGGGCGACCCGCGAAGGGTATGCCGGCACGTACGCCACCCAGGAGAACTTCCGGCTGATGCGGGCCGCCCTGGACGACGTGTCCAAGGAGCTGGGGCGCTACATACGCCTCGTCAACTACGCTTCCGGCCTCTGCATGCCCGAGATCGCCGCGCTGGCCGGGCTCGAGCGGCTCGACATGATGCTCAACGACTCGATGTACGGCATCCTCTTCCGCGACATCAACCCGATCAGAACGTTCGTGGACCAGCGATTCTCACGGCAGATCCACGCCCGCGCCGGCATCATCATCAACACCGGCGAGGACAACTACCTGACCACCGCCGATGCGGTCGATGCTGCGCACACCGTCACCGTGAGCCAGCTGATGAACGAGTACTTCGCCAAGGAGGCGGGGCTACAGGACTGGCAGCTCGGCCTGGGCCACGCGTTCGAGATCAACCCCGAGATACCCGACTCGTTTCGGATGGAGCTGGCCCAGGCTCTGCTGGCGCGCCAGCTGTTTCCGGATGCGCCGCTGAAGTGGATGCCGCCAACCAAGCACATGACCGGGGATGTGTTCCGCGGCTACCTGCTGGACGGTTTCTTCAACCTCGTGGGGGCCATGACCGGCCAGGACATCCTGCTCGTCGGCATGATGACCGAAGCCGTGGTCACCCCGTTCCTGTCCGATCGTGACCTGGCCCTGCAGAACGTCCGCTATGTCCTCAACGCGGCCGGCGGACTGGCCGAGGACTTCCACCCCCCTCGCGACGGGTTTATCCAGACCCGCGCCCGTAAGGTGCTCGCCGAGGCCGTCGACCTCCTCGAGAAGATCGTCAATGACAAGGGCGAGCCTGGGTCGGTTCCACTCCTGCAGGCCATCAGCGACGGCACCTTCGGATTGATGAAACGTCCCGCCAATGCCGGCAAGGGCCTGGACGGCGTGGTCAAGTGCGCACCCGGCTACGACAACCCGGCCAGCACGTTGTTGGAAGCAGGTACCGGAAAGTGAACACTCGCGATACGAACGTCTTGCCCGACATCATCCGGCCGTATGGGGATACCACCGGTGACGGCATGGTGCAGGTCTCCTTCACGCTTCCCATCCCGCATGACAAACGGGCCGAGGGCGCCGCTCTCCAGCTGGCAGCCAAGATGGGCATAGCGCCCGCGCTGCTCGTCCATGCCAAGGAGATGGGCTCGGACTTCACGTTCTTCATCGTCTATGGCAGCGTCAGCCACCTGGTGGACCTGCGCGAGGTCGTGGTGATCCCGCGCGAGTTCGCGATGTTGAGCGCCAAGGACGTGAATGCCGCGATCAAGAAGCGACTGCGGCGCAAGCTCGTGGTGGTCGGCGCATGCATCGGTACTGACGCTCACACAGTCGGCATCGACGCAATCCTGAACATCAAGGGGTTCGCGGGGGAGAAGGGCCTTGAGTACTACAGCGAGATCAAGGTCGTGAACTGCGGGGCACAGGTGCTGGTCCCTGAGCTGGTCGCCCGCGCCCGCGCAGAGAAGGCCGACGCGGTACTGGTCAGCCAGGTCGTGACCCAGAAGGACGCCCACATCCACAACACGATGACTATGTCCGCGGCGTTTCGTGAGGCCTATCCAGCGGGGAAGGTGCCACTGCTGATCGTCGGCGGCCCCCGGTTCGACCAGGGGTCAGCGGCGGCGCTCGGCGTCGACCGGATCTTCGGTAAGGGCACGACGCCCGGCGAGGTTGCGTCCTATCTCGTGCACGCCATGACACAGGCAACGGATCCAACAAAGGAGCAGGCATGACGAGTACGCCGGGACCAGCCACAGTCGGTATGACGGTGACGCACCGCCGCTACGTCCCCTACAGCCACGCCCACTACGCCGGCAACCTCGTGGACGGCGCCTACTCGCTGGCGGCGTTCGGGGATGTCGCGACCGAGATGTGCATTCGTACCGATGGCGACGAGGGCCTGTTCGCCTCGTACAGCGACGTCCAGTTCAGGGCCCCGGTGCGGGCGGGTGACTGCATCGAGATCGAGGCCACCCTGGTCCGGGTCGGATCGCGCAGCCGGGAGATGAGCTTTGAGGTCCGGGTCATGACGCGAGGCAATCCGGTCGGTGGCGACTCCGCGGCCGACCTCCTGAACGAACCGATTGTCGCGACCACCGCTCGCGGCGTCGTGGTTGTGCCGGCCAATATCTGATCGTTTGCGGCGTGTCGTCCACGACACGCCATGATTTGGAAATAACTCAATATTCACACGGGAATTCGGGGTGCCCCTGACCTGCGGTTTTGTGCATCGTCGCAGGTGAACGCAGGGTTGACAGCAGGTGCGGAACCGGTATGTTCGAATCCGTTGGCCGCCGCTGAATCAGAAGAAAAGCGAACGTCACATGGCATGGGGTGTCTTCGGGGTCCATGACGGTTGGGGCGAGTAACCGTCATGAGTAACCAGATCCACGGGATCCCCGGTCAGGTGGCACGTCGCAGGGCATCGGAGGCGGCTGGCGGCAGGGCCGCGTGCTTAGTAGACAACAACGTCGGATCGGCATCCAGTCGCTTCGAAGTTGGTCCCAACGGCAACGGGCCCTGCCGCATCCGGTGCCACAACTCCCCGGAACACCACTGACACAGGCACTGAGTCTCACCGATGCGATGGTGCACGGGCGGTCGGTCGTGATCTAGCCTGAACCGGTGTATCGCTACCCACTTGCCGTTGCTTCTGGCCTGGCTCTGTGGCTGGCATTTCCCTCTCACGACCTCTGGTTCATGGCGCCGATCGGTGTCGCGCTCCTGGCGTTGGCGACGCGCGGGGCGCGTGCCTGGCAGGGCGCTCTGCTCGGGCTGGTGAGCGGGCTGGCTTGTTTTCTGCCGCTCCTTTCCTGGTCCGGGGTCTACGTCGGCGCGCTTCCGTGGATCGCGCTGGCTGTGCTCGAGTCCCTCTACATCGCGCTTCTCGCCCTGGCCTGCGCCCTGCTCCAGCGCGGAACATCACCTTCCGCAGCCGGCAAGGTGCGGCCCCTGGTCGTGGCGTTGGCCTGGGTGGCCCAGGAAGCCCTGCGGGACAACACTCCGTTCGGCGGGTTCCCCTGGGGACGTCTGGCCTTCAGCCAGGCCGACTCGCCACTGGCCGCCCTGGCCGCCCTCGGGGGTGCCCCTGCGCTGACGTTCGGGGTGGCGCTGGTGGGTGGACTGCTCGCCGCAGGCGTTGCTCGGCTGATCAGTAGCCGTCAATCAGCCGGACAGTCCGGCATTCGCAGTAATGGCAAGGGTGGCAGTGCTCAGAGCGTCCTTGTCGCGACACTTTGCCTGGGCTGCGCGATCGCCGCCACGCTGCTGCCCCTTCTGGTCCCCAGACCGATCGATGGGCCGACCGGGCGGTTCCTCGCGGTGCAGGGCAATGTTCCCCGGGCAGGTCTGGAATTCAACGCCGAGCGGCGGGCCGTCCTGGACAACCACGCGAGAGTC
>DASRUA010000358.1:0-4905 GCA_035655615.1 Dermatophilaceae bacterium | reverse complement strand
CTGATCCTGCAGTCGGCCAGCCCTCGATGGCCCAGGCACCTTCCTGACGGGCTAGTTCGACCACTGCCCGGATCAGCCCGTATGTGACACTTGTCTCCGGTTTTCGGCTCTGACGAACAGGCACGGCAGCAGTTGACGTCGACAGTCAGCAGTACAGCAGCGGGGCCACTCTCCGGCGCCTTCTAGGGTCTCCAGGGGCTTCTCTCATCTGCTCAACGCCAGATGGCGGCATCGCCGCTCCTGACTCGGGACGAAGAGGCCGCAGGTGCAAATCCTGTCACCCCGACCAAACTCCCGCAGGCCACAGGCCTGCCCCTTCCGGGGTGGGGCCTTCGGTTTGGCCCGTACCGCAACGAAGTGCCGCAACGGTGCTCATCGAAGGGACTGCCTGACCTGCAAGCGCTTCGCGGATCGCCGTCAAGTTGGCGCTGCTGGTCGATGATCAGCTCAACGGGTCGACGGCAATGCGGGTGGGTGCACGGCAAGGCTGGACATCAGGTCCGTCATCGAAGGGAAAGGGCGTTCGACTCTGTTGACCGAGCCCGTGAGCGGGTGTTGAGTCAACAGTGGGTACCTGTGCTGACAACCCGGCGGGCCAGGTCAGTTCACCTTCCTGCACCGAGCCGGGTTGCACTGCCTGGTTGTCGTGCCCACTGCCGAGGTCACCTACTAGTCATCGAGAGGCACGCACATGGCTCGGAGATCCGAAGCGCAGGTAGGTACAGGCGGGCTTGCGAATGGCCCTCGGACACGCGCGACCGCGATCCGGCCCACCCTGGCCGCCGGGCCGGACCAGAGCGCGGCACGGTCGATCGTCGCTCCGTTCGACCCGGTCACCTACGCCTACATCGGCTTGGGCATCAAGTCCGACGAGGACGAACTCAATCTGCGTTCGCGAAGGGCAGTCGAGAACCTGTTCCGGCGAGGAGCCTCTGAACAGGCAACGGCAGCGATCGTGGCGCGCATTGCGGCCGCGCCGCCGACGCCGGCGATTTTGGCAGCGTTCGCAGCCACGGACGGGACGGTGCTGTACGAGCAGGTCCTGGCCGACGCCGAACTCCCCGACGAGGCGGGATGCCAGTCGCCGCCCCCGGTAACGGGCCTGCTCGCGTGGGAGCAGAACCGTCCCCCCTATCTGCTCGTCGTGACCGACCGCACCGGTGCCGACATCACGGCCACCGCCGGGGCCGGCCAGCCGGAGCAGACCTGGACTGTCGCTGGCCCAGACGACGAAATAGAGCGAAAGCACGGACCAGGCGGATGGTCGCAGCCGAGCTATCAGCGCCGCGTCGAGGACAGTTGGCGCCACAACGCCGCGCGCGTCGCCGAAGAAGTCGCCCTGCGCGCCGAGTCCGTCGGCGCGCAGGTGCTGGTGCTGTCCGGAGACGTGCGCGCGGTGCAGCTCTTGTCCGAGCGACTGCCCAACGATCACGCCCTGATCGTGCGCCACATCACCGGCAGCCGAGCGCCCGACGGATCTCAGGCAACCCGCGGGCGTCTGGTCGAACAGGCATTACGCGACGCCGCCATGACACAAACCACCCGGCTGCTCGAGGCACTACACGAAAACCGAAGGCCAGGCGGCTTGGCCGTCGAGGGTGTCGACGACACCTTGGACGCGCTCGCGCGCGGACGCGTCGCGACCTTGCTCGTCCAGCCCAGCTCAGCCGACTCCCGGATGGCCTGGTTCGGAGCCGGGCCCACGGATGTCTACCCCGACCCCGACACCGCCGCACAGTCGGGCACGCCCGTCCGCTCCGGTCGGCTGATCGACGTCGCGGTGCGCTCCGCCCTGCTATCCCGCGCCCACGTGCGCGTCATCGCGCAGGGCACACCCGCCGAACCGGTGGGCGGGATCGGCGCCCTGTGCCGCTACGCGACGCACTGAGAGTCGCACCGTCGAGGCGATGCCGTCCGATTGGGAACGACGCCGAAGCTACTGGCGGTTGCGCCCACTACGTGAACCGGATCACAACTCGAGCACGCAGCCAGGTGGCAACCCACGTCGTATGCCGAACGTCGATAGCGCCGCGACCCACCGTGGTCCAGCGGCTGCAACACGTCGGCGCCCAGCCGCTAACGCTTCGCTGACCGCTCCCCAACTGACAATTTCACAAGGAATCGAAGCGGCATACAGGGCGATGCTAACGCCACAGCGAACCACAGGTAAGTCGTTCCAGGTGGCCATCGGCATGCGGGAGCCCCGACCGGTCAAGTCGATGAGGTCCGGACCGTGGGAGTCCCCTCACCGATCAGACCGGGCGATAATCAGGACCCGCCAACAACCAGGCTGCTCGCGGCCTCGTCATAGTGGCGCAGGAGACGGTCGCACACGACCGGCCAGGTGCGCGCCCGCACCTTGTCATGGGCCGCCACACCCATGGCCCGGCGCTTCCACTCGTCGCCGACCAGGTCCGCCACGCGAGCCCGGAGAGCCTGCAGGTCGCCTGGCGGGTAGAGCCAGCCGGTCCGGCTGCTGTCAACGAGGTCAAGCAGCCCACCCGCACCGACGGCCACCACCGGGAGGCCACTGGCCATCGCCTCCTGTGCGACCTGGCAGAACGTCTCGTACGGGCCCGGATGGACGACAACATCCAGGCTCGCCAACGCCCGCGACAGGTCGGTGCCCGAGAGCACCCCGGTGAAGTGAGCACCAGGCAGGCGCCGGGTCAGCCGTTCGCGTTCCGGCCCGTCGCCGATGATGACAAGGCGGATGCCGGGCAGGTCGCTCAGCACGGCGAGGTCCTCGACCTGCTTCTCCGCGGCGAGCCGGCCGACAAAGCCCACGAGGACTTCCCCGCCGGGGGCCAGCCGAGCCCGGAACTCCTCGTCACGGTGCGCTGGCGAGAACGCGGCGGTATCGACGCCCCGCGGCCAGACCTGTACCCGGGGGACGCCGTGCCGCACCAGATCCCGGGCGGCAGTCGGCGAGGGCGCGAGGGTGAGGTGGGCGCGCTCGTGGATGGAGCGGATGTGTCGCCAGGCGGCGTTCGAGGCGGCAGTGAGGCCGTATCTCAGCGCGAAGCCGGCTACGTCGGTCTGGTAGATCGCCACCACGGGTATGTCGAGGGACGCAGCTGCGCGCATCACCGGCCCACCCACGGCGAACGGTGAGGCGAGGTGGATGACGTCCGGGGCGAACCGCGCGAGCTCCCGGACGAGCCGGCTGGTGACGACCATCGGAACGCGCACCTGCGGGTAGCCAGGGAAGCCGAACGACGGCAGCGCCACCACCTCGAAACCCTCACAGGTGGGCGGCGGATTCCCCGGGGCGATGACCATGGCCTCGTGACCGGTCCTGCTCAGATGTCCCAGCACCTGAAGCACAGAGCCGGTCACGCCATTGATGTGCGGGAGGAAGGACTCGGAGACCACTGCGACCTTCATGCCGGCAGTACAACAGCGTCACCCGGGCCGGTATGTGAGCCCTCGGTGTCGTGTCGTGGGCTTGTGAGTGAACAGTGGGTGATGGGAACTGGGCGACGGAGACCATCCGAGGTCAGAGGTCCGTAGGCACCTCATGGCGGGCGGCCATTGGCGTCCATTGGTCACGCGAGACAAGCACCTCGCGCAGCACGTCGGGGCGGTCGGTGATGATGGCGTCCACCCCCGCATCGAGCAGATACCGCATGGCGACGGGCTCGTCCACCGTCCACGTCACCACCCGAACACCGAGGTCGTGCGACATGGCAACGAGCCGTTCGACGAATATCGGGACGCGACCGAGCTTGACCGGCACATGCGCGAAGGGTGCGTTGGCCAGTGCCCTCGGCGGCCGCACCCCTGCTCGCGCGCACATCAACAGTGTGGTCAGTGATCGCCAGCCCAGCGCTGTCGTTACCTCAGGGACCTGCTCATGGACGTGAGCAAGCCACCCGTCCCAGGCACCCGCGATACACACTCGCTCAGCAACTCCCCTGCGCCGCAAGGACCTCACCAGTGGCTCAAGCCCGGCCAGGTCTTTGGAGTCGACCGTGAAACACTGGTCGGGGAATGCCTCGAGTGCCTCGTCGAACGTCGGAATCGGCTCAATCCCGTTGATCCGCAAGGCACGTAGCTCCTGCAATGACTTCGACCGGACTTGACCTGTGGCCGTGGTGACCCGCTCGAGCGTCTCGTCGTGGAAGCACACCAGATGGCCGTCGCTGGTCACTCGGACGTCGGTCTCGAGGTAACGCAGGCCCAGCCCAGAAGCCAGACCGAAAGCGGCAAACGAGTTCTCCTGCGCGAGGGCCGCGCCACCGCGGTGGGCGATCGCCAGCGGACCGGATCCGTCGCCATAGGTCATGCGTCAAGAGTGGTCCACTCCGCGCCTTCGCGATGGCCAAACCGGGTGTCACCGAAGGATGTTCACGCAGCCTTCACCCGCTACTCACGCGATGCGCGTGCTCACCGGCACGGCACCCAGCCCGCGTGGGGTGAAGCTTGACTCTGATTCAAGGAGCCCGATCCCCTTTGGGACCCGATCGGACGCGTTTGGCCTTCCTTCAAGTCTTGAGGGATTGTTAACGCCAGCCTGAGGCCGCCTTGCAGCCCGTGGCCCCACTCTGGCATCTGCCGATCCATTGAAGTACGCCAGATGCCCGCCCCACCAAACCTCGCGACTTGCCCCTGAGCCCACCGTCAGTGCTGACCGGTGACGTCATGGCTGCCTGCACAACGCAAAGGGCGAATGTGAAGGCGCAGGCGAGGGCTGCAGCACCTGACGACTACGCTCCCGGCCGGGAGGATGACCTGTGACCGGCCCCGGCGGCCTTGCTGTCTCGTGGTGGCCGCCAAGGGCTTCGAGAAGGACACGTACTTCGAGCAGGCCGCGATGGATATCCGTGCGCTGCCCAAGTTCGAGGGCACGGTGCACGTCAACATGGCGCTGGTGCTGAAGTTCCTGCCCAGCTACCTGCTGCA
>DASRUA010000357.1:0-3122 GCA_035655615.1 Dermatophilaceae bacterium | reverse complement strand
ATTAGCCATCTTGGCAAGTGCCCCTGCCCCTTCCTCATCGTCGTTCGGGCACGTGTTCGTCAGCGGCCCACCAGTTCCGATCCTCAGGCCCGTTGAGTGTCCGCCGGACGGACGCGAACGGGAATCGTCACCGGGCGGGGCTTAAGGAACTGACGTTCCGCACTTCTCGGTGCGGTTATCTCGACGATTTGCCGGGCGGGTCTTCGGCGGCGTTGAAGGCGGTCAGGGATCGTGCTTCGACGTCGGCGATGAGTTCGCGTAGCCGTCGGGCATTGTCGAACCACGCCTGGTAGCGGGCGGCCTGTTCCTGGGTGAGGGTGCGGGTCACGGTCCGGCCGGCGAGGGTGCGGGTCCAGTGTAGATACGGGCCGTGCAGGACGGGTGGGTCGGCTTTGCACCGGCAGTTGTCCTTGCCGCAGCGCATGAACCTGCGCGAGAGGGTGCCAGGCAACGCGTAGTCCAGGTCGGTCAGCTCGGCGCTGATCCGCGCACCTGGTGGCGGTGGCTTCTTGGCCAATGCGTGGTCCCCCTCTGCGTGTCCTGCCCTTCGATTGACAATCGAAGGATAGCATCGGGCACACTGCGGGCATACCAACGGGATCGGGGTGTCGTGATGGACCAAGGCAACGACCGGACTGCCCAGGACCTCGACGACGTGGGCGAGTACGGGCTGACCTCACGCACGCTGGGCGGCCTGCCGATCGTGAACCACATCCTGGACCGCTTGGGCCTGACCGCCCTGCTGGGCCAGGCGCTGGGCCAGGCCTTGGGCGAGGTCGACGGACGGACCAAGCTGGCACCGGCCACGGCGATCCGGCTGGTGATCACGAACCTGGTCCTGGGCCGGGAGCCGCTCTACGCGTTAGGCGAGTGGGCCGCCCGCTACGACCCGGCGCTGCTGGGCCTGTCCGACGCCGAGGTCGGGGCGATCAACGATGACCGGGTCGCTCGCGCGCTGGACGCGTTGTTCGACGCGGACCGGGCCAGTCTGCTGACCTCGGTCATGCTCCGCGCGATTAAGGAGTTCTCGGTGGACACCTCCCAGCTGCACAACGACTCGACGTCGATCAGCGTGCACGGCGCCTACCACGACGCCGACGGCACCGCGCGTGCCGGGAAGGCGACCCCGGTGATCACCCACGGGCACTCCAAGGACCACCGCCCGGACCTGAAGCAGCTGGTCTGGATCCTCACCGTCAGCGCCGACGGCGCCGTCCCGATCGCCTACCGCCTCGCTGATGGCAACACCGTCGACGACCCGACGCACATCCCGACCTGGCACGGCCTGGTCGCTCTGCTGGGCCGGGTCGACTTCCTCTACGTGGCCGACAGCAAGCTGTGCTCACGCCAAGCCATGGGACACATCGCTGGCCGCGGTGGCCGGTTCGTCACCGTGATGCCCCGCTCCCGCAGGGAAGACAAGGCGTTCCGGGACTGGATGCAGACCCACACCCCGGTCTGGACCGAAGCCGCGCGGCGGCCCGGCCCGCGGCTGGGCGAACCTGACGAGGTCTACGCCACGACACCCGCGCTGGCGCCCTCAGCGGAGGGCTACCGCATCCTCTGGGTCCACTCCAGTGCCAAGGCCGGCCGCGACGGTGCCAGCCGGATGGCACGCACCGAAGCCGGCATCGCCGCCATCGACGCGCTGGACGCCAAGCTCGCCGGGCCCCGCAACCGACACAAGACCCGGGCCGCCGTCGCGCAGGCCGCGACCGCGGCACTAGCCCAGGCCCGCGCTGATCGCTGGGTCACCTTCACCATCGGCCAGACCACGACCAAGACCTACAAGCAAGCAGGACCCGGCCGGCCCAGCACAGCGACGAACTACCGGGAAGTCCTCACCACCCGCTACACCCTCACCGCCGACATCGACCTCGAGCGCATCGCCTACGACGCCGCCAGCGACGGCTGCTTCCCCCTGATCACCTGCGACCGCGACCTGCCCGACGCCGCAGTCCTCGCGGCCTACCGCTACCAGCCCAACCTCGAACGCCGACACCACCTGCTCAAGAGCGTCCAAAACGCCGCGCCGGTCCTGCTGCACAGCCCGGCCCGGATCGAAGCCCTGTTCTGCTGCCAGTTCCTCGCCCTGCTCCTGGCCGCACTCATCGAACGCGAAGTCCGAACCGGCATGACCCGCGCAGCCCTGAACACCATCGAGCTCTACCCCGAGCTCCGCAACTGCAAAGCACCATCCACCGAACGGATCCTGGAGATCTTCGCCACCACGACCCGCCACCACCTCCACCACGACGGCGCCCTGGTGAAGACGTTCCAGCCAGAACTCACCGCACAACAGCAACAAGTCCTCGACCTACTCGGACTGCCCGCGACCGCCTACACCCAGCCCAGCAAATCGAGGCGATAACCCGCCCGAGAAGTGCGGAACGTCAGCCTGTGGGGTCCCGCGATCTCGTGTTTGCAAGGTCCCGTCAGCGTGCTGCAACGGTGCAGCCAGCCACCGCTTCACGTACAGCACGACCCACGGGTCCGTGCAGTGTGCCGCCACCGCCTTGACCATCAGGTCCCACGGCACGGAGTCGAAGAACTTCTCGACATCAAGATCGATGACCCAGTCGCTCTTCCAACACCGCCGCCGGCATGCCGCCACCGCGTCCAGGGCCGACCGGTTCGGTCGGTAGCCGTAGGAGTCGGGATGGAAGATCGGTTCGACCTTCGCCTCCAACCGCTTGGCCGCCACCGTCTGGGCGATCCTGTCCGAAATAGTGGGCACCCCGAGCACCCTGGTACCCCCGCCATGGGGCTTAGGTATCTCCACTGCCTTCACCGGGGGCGGGAAGTAACTACCGGCCGACATCCGGTTCCAAATCTTGTACAGGTTCCCCTGCAGATCGGTCTCGAAGTCCTCCATCGTCACCTTGTCCACACCCGGCGCACCCTTGTTGGCCTTCACTTGCCGATACGCCTCCCAGACCTCCCACTTGGAGATCTCGAACGACTTCCCTGCTGACTTCAGCTTGTCCATGCAGCTCCTCCCAGACTCATCCCGGTTGACCCACGAACAACGCCACAGATGACCCGGCCCCTTCGCTCCCCCCCCACCGCGCTCAGCAGGGACTTCAGCGCTACTACGAGCCGGTCCGCCAGCACGCCCCAGA
>DASRUA010000356.1:0-2031 GCA_035655615.1 Dermatophilaceae bacterium | reverse complement strand
AAGATCTCAGCGCTCGCCGACGCCCATGGCGCTCTGCTCGTGCCTCATGGCTCGAGCGTCTACTCGTACCACTTCGTCATCACACGCCACAACAGCCCCTTTGCCGAGTTCCTCATGATGGCGCCCGATGCCGACGAGGTCGTGCCAATGTTCACTCCGCTCCTGCTCAACGAGCCGCTGCCGGTCAACGGCAGGATGAAACTGCCCGACACTCCCGGATTCGGCGTCGAGCTGAACCCCGAGTGCCAGCTGGAGCGGCCCTACACCCACTGACAGCTACCCCAAGACGAAAGGCCCCAACATGAAGCTGATGAGAGTCGGCCAGAGAGGAAGGGAGGTCCCCGTCGTGAGCCTCGACGGCGAGGGGTTCCTCGACGCCCGCTCGGTCACCGACGACTACCACCCCAACTTCTTCTCCAGCGGCGGTCTGGACGACCTTCGCGCCGCAGTGACGGAGCCAGCCCTCCCGACTGTGGACGTGACCGGTCAGCGCATCGGCGCTCCGGTCGCGCGACCGACTGCCGTCATCTGCATCGGTCAGAACTACGCCGCGCACGCGGCCGAGTCCGGCGCCGAGCCGCCGAAGATCCCGATCGTCTTCTTCAAGCATCCGAACACCCTGCACGGTCCGTACGATGACGTGCGGATCCCGCGGAAGGCAGAGAAGACCGACTGGGAGGTCGAGCTCGCCGTCGTCATCGCCTCCGAGGCCCGCTACCTGCAGTCTCGGGAGGACGCTCTGGCGTGCATCGCGGGCTACGCCGTGTCCAACGACGTCTCCGAACGGGAGTTTCAGACCACGCTCTCCGGTGGTCAGTGGTCAAAGGGCAAGTGTTGCGAGGACTTCCAGCCACTCGGGCCCTGGCTGGTCGTGGACGAGGTCGCTGACCCACAGAGACTCGGCCTCCGCTCCTGGGTCAACGGCGAGCCCCGCCAGGACTCAAACACCTCCGACATGATCTTCACCGTGACCACCCTGATCCAGCACCTTTCGCAGTTCATGGTGCTGAGCCCAGGCGACGTCATCAACACCGGCACCCCACAGGGAGTCGCCCTATCCGGCCGTTTCCCATACCTCAAGGCAGGGGACTTCATGGAGCTGGAGATCGACGGCCTCGGCCGCCAGCGGCAGGAACTGACTACCGCTCAGGCCTGAGCGGTAGTCAGAGCTCGTCCCAAGCTGCGACGGCCTGCTTGGTCGGCTGCCCCTACATCTGGGTGTGTACAGCCTTGGCAGGGTCCTGGCCGATTCTGGCACCGGCGTCCAGCGCCGTGATGGCGTCAAGCTCGTCCCGGTCGAGAGTGATCTCGGCAGCGGCGAGGTTCTCGCTCATCCGGTTTAGATGGGTGGATTTTGGTATCACGATGTTGCCGATGCCCAGGTGCCAGCCGAGCACAATCTGCGCAGGGGTTACCCCGCGCTTCTGAGCCAGCGCTGTCACGGCGGCTGCGTTCAGATCAGCTCCCTGGCCCAGTGGGCTGTATGCCTCAACGGCGATCCCGAGAGCGCGGGACTTTGCAGCCAGGGCGGCCTGCTGGAAGGTCGGGTGAAGCTCAATCTGGTTCACGGCCGGGACGACCGTCGTCGCGGCCAGCAAGGTGTCCAGATGGTCCTGCAGGAAGTTGGACACCCCGATGGCCCGGACACCGTCCGCGGCATAGATCTTCTCCAGGGCCAGCCACGCGTCGACGAACAATGCCTTGGATGGGACAGGCCAGTGAATGAGATACAGGTCGATCACGTCAACGCCGAGCGCACGCCTGCTCGCCTCGAAGGCCTCCGCCGCAGTGCCATGCTCCCCGTTGCGCAGTTTGGTGGTGATGAAGATTTCCTCGCGCGCGACTCCGCAGGCAGCGATCGCGGCACCCACGCCTGCCTCATTGCCGTACGCGGCGGCCGTGTCGATGTGCCGGTAGCCGGCCCCCAACGCGTCCTCCACGAAGCGCTGCGTCTGTCCTTCCGGGACTTGGAATACGCCAAAGCCGAGCTGGGGAATGGTGACCCCGTTGTTCAAAGTCAGGTTTGGGACG
>DASRUA010000355.1:0-2280 GCA_035655615.1 Dermatophilaceae bacterium | reverse complement strand
TGTGACTTCGGTCGGGCTGCTCTACACGACGCTGTCGACCCAGGACGGCGTGCTGAATATCCCGAACGGTGCACTGCTGGCCGCGGCCGTGGGGCCGCTGCCCCACGACAAGGAGCCGCCTCAGCAGCCGACTCAGCAGCCGGTCTTCCAGCGCCCATAGGCAGGCCACACCCCCGTACGGTTCTCGCGCTCGGCACCTGATGACGTTGACACGTCCTCGACGCCGCGCACAGCGCCCTTTTTGCGTTGCAGTTGGGGATGGCTTCGCGGGACACAAACGGACTCTCTCCGCGGCGGCCGTGTGCGGATCTTGCCACTTGCTTTCGCGCCCCGCCTCATCCCTTGAGGCGGGGGCGCTGCCGTTGGCTACGTGGTCAGAGCCCTGGCTACGCGGTTGGTTGACAGCCAAGCCAGCGCAACCGTGATGTCGCGGAGCTCGGCACGTGTCGCGGCGCCGCCGCGCTCGATGGCCTCGATGCTCGGATGAGGGATACCGGATGCCTTCGCGAGCTGAGCCACAGTGGCACCCAGGCTCTGACGCATGGGCTTGACCGTGCTGGCGACCAGGCGGTCGTGTTCCTTGGTATCGACGGTGATGATGATGGTGCTCACGATCGGCTTCCTCCCATGGCGGGTGGAACCGATGACGGCTTTGGCCGGAGCTCACACCTTCGGCCGGGGCCGTAGCTCTGGTTCATCGGGACGAGCCGGCGCGGATCAGACGCTCCAGACGCTGGCGAGCCTCGATCATCGTGGGCTGGACCCCCAATCGTGGGCGGCCTGCTCTCGTCCAGGACGGTCTGGACGATGTCGGCCACAAGGTCGGCAGGGACCCTCCCGTCCAGCTCGGCGGACAGGGTCGCAGTCATCACGGTCGACAATTGCCTGCTGTCGTGCGCCGTGGGGCACATCACGGCGGTGCGCGAGTGCGGGTCGCCGAGCGACGGCGACCGCCGGCTAGCCAAGGTAGTTGCAGGGGTCGTTGAACGGATGGGGCTCAGAGCGCCACGATGGGCCCACCGGTGCAGCAGTGACCGGTCGAGGTGGCGGCGGGTCGCTCGCCAGGGCGCGTTGCCTGGCAGCGTCGTCCTGGGCCGACGGGCGATCTCCACCTGGTGGCGGCGGACTGGGGTGTCCGGTGGGGCGGCAGAGGGTGGCAGCGCGCGTGAACCTGGCTGCTTGCGTGGGGGACATGGGCAACACCTCGGTTACGTGGTAGTGAAAAATGGGCTTCGGCTGGTCGAGCGGTCTCATGGACGGTCGGCGGGGACGGCGGCTGTTAGGACGGCGACGACTTCAGGTGGGTTGGCGGCTCTGCGGGGTGCTCTACCGACGCGTCCGCTCCGGGGAACACGAGCCCCTCATGCCCGTCGGCGTGGCGCACGAGGTACGGCGGCGCCCCGTCCTGTCCCCGAATCTCGATGATCTCCGACGTCTCGTCGGGCGCACCGACCACCCGGCCGTGCACGTGGATCCGGTCACCTACTACTGCGCGCATCCCAACTCCTCTCAAGGGGTCTTCCCGGCAGCCTGTACCTTTTGTCCCGTCAGCGGAAGAGGGACGAGCTCTCCCAGGCCCGGGCGCAGACCCTGAACCACCCAACGAGCCTGGCCGACCGCAGCGTTGGCTCGCATGCATCCCGGACACCCGTGGCTCAGCGCACCCTGTAGACGAGCACGCGGCCTTCGCCGCGAGGCCCCCCAAAGAATGTCCTCATCTACCGCGAACAGCGTGCGAATGAATGTCCGGTCAAGGATCGTCGACCGGGTCACCTTCAGCGCGCATCGCGGGTCCCATCGGGTCAGGGCGACCCGGGTTCTGCTGAGTGCTTCCAATGCCGGGATGCCGACGGGCTCGGTCGGGAGCATTGGCACCATCGCGAGGCGCGTGCCGTGCTCCTTCTTGACCTTGTCGATCTGCGGCAGAACCCCGATCGCCCGGAGCCGCAGAAGGGTTGAGGTCGGATCCGCTGCCGCGAGGGAGTTGTTGACCACCCATGCCCAGGGGTGGATCTGTACGCGTTCGAGATCGGACTGCAGGTGGCTTCAGATCTCGAAATCTTGAGGACAGCAGTCCGACCTAACACCCCAAAGAGCCGTCGAGCACCAGTTCGCAACAAAGGGCTGGCGGGAATGTCTGTGCAACTGCATGTCGCCAGCCCGACAGGCGGCGAGGGCCTCCCGCAGTCTGGGGCAGGTGACCCCTGGCTGCGGGGTCTTCCCGCGAGATGAGGTCGATGGAGGCCAAGTTGTGACTAGTCCTGCCCTAGGCGTGTGTGC
>DASRUA010000354.1:0-5097 GCA_035655615.1 Dermatophilaceae bacterium | reverse complement strand
GGCTTGAAGCCAACGACGCCACAGAAGGAGGCCGGGCGGATGATAGATCCGGCGGTTTGTGTCCCGATCGCGACCGCGAGCATGTTGTCGGCGGTCGCGGCCGCTGATCCGCTGGAGGAGCCGCCTGGTGTGCGCTTCGTGTCGTGCGGGTTTGTGGTGCACCCCGGGTGAAAGAGGGCAAACTCTGTGCTTACTGTCTTCCCCACGATGAGGGCGCCTGCGGTCCGCAGGCGCCGCACGATTGCCGCATCCGCAGAAGGTCGGCGCCCAGCGTAGATCGGTGACCCGAACTCTGATGGCTGGTCGGCGGTGTCGACCAGGTCCTTGATTCCGACAGGGAGGCCGCGCAGTGGTGCCGTTGTCCTGTTCCGGTCGAGGGCTGCAGCTGACCGCCGGACCAGCTCTGGGTCATGGTGAGCGAAGGCCCTGATCAGGGGCTCGCGCTCATTGATCCGCTGCAGGCAAGACTCCGCGATCTCGGCGACACTGACCCGATCACTCTGCACGGCCGCCAGCAACTCGGTGCCTGGCAGTTCATTGAGCTCGTTCATTTCTCCACTCCTGTCGAACATCCTGCTTGACAAACGGCGTGACCAGGGAGGTGACACCGAAGACCCGGTGATCTCTGGCCCACTTCCATGGCCGCACGGACCCACGGTTCCTGGGACCGCCAAGAGGCTTCTCGCGACTGCACTCACGGGCAGATCGCCACCGGCGCCACGATTCCTTAGCCTCCGGCGCAGCGCCGGCTCACCCCAGTCGCCGGTAGCGCGCCAGCCGCGCCGCCAGCCTCTTGGCGGGGTCCGCTCGCAGCAGCATGCCCAGCTCGTGCGCGAGCACCTGGGTCATCCGGGCGCAGAACTCGGCGGGCTCGTCGGCCGCGTCGGGATGCTCGGCGACGATGCGGTCGACGATGCCGTCCCGCAGCAGGTCCGCGGAGCGGACTCCTTGTGAGGTGGCCAGTTCGGGGGCGTGGTCGGTGTCGCGGTACAGGATCGCTGAAGCGCCCTCTGGCGGTAGCGGCGAGAGCCAGGAGTGCTGGGCGCAGATGACACGGTCGGCTGGCATCAGCGCGAGCGCCCCTCCGCCCGTGCCCTGGCCGAGCAGGACGCACAGGGTGGGAGCGTCGAGCATCACCAGTTCGGAGAGGCAGCGGGCGATCTCACCGGCGATGCCGCCCTCCTCGGCCTCCTTGCTCAGCGCAGCCCCGGCCGTGTCGATGATGCTGACCAACGGCAGTTTGAGTTCGCGGGCGAGGCGCATCCCCCGACGGGCCTCGCGCAGCCCGGCCGGGCCGAGCGGACTCTCCAAGCTCTGGTAGCGACGGTCCTGGCCCAGCACGACACAAGGTGCCCCGCCGAAACGCGCCAGTGCGATCAAGAGTGCCCAGTCCTGCTCACCCTGGCCGGTACCGTGCAGGGGGACCACATCCGTGGCACCGAGCTTGAGCAGTGTTCTCACCCCTGGCCTCTCGGCCCGACGCGAGCGAGTGATCGACTCCCAGGCCGGGACCTCGGGCAGTATCTCCTGGGGCAGTTGTGGCACCTCCGGCAGCACTTCGCGAGGCGCCATCAGCACATTGAGCGCCCGTGCCGCGACCTCGGCCAGTTCGTCAACCGGCAACACTGCGTCGACCAGCCCACGATCGTAGAGGTTCTCCGACACCTGAACACCCGCGGGGAACGGCGCGCCATACAAAGCCTGATAGACGCGCGGCCCGAGGAAGCCGATCAACGCACCCGGCTCGGCCACGGTCACGTGACCCAGTGACCCCCAGGAAGCCAGGACCCCGCCGGTCGTGGGGTGGCGCAGATAGACAAGGTAGGGCAGACCGGCCTCTTTGTGAGCTGCGACGGCCGCGGAAGTTTTGACCATGCCTACGAAGGCGTTAGTGCCTTCCTGCATGCGGGTGCCGCCCGATGCGGGGGCGCCGATCAGAGGCAACCCCTCCCGAGTAGCGCGTTCGACCGCCAACACCAGGCGCTCGGTCGCTGCGTGCCCGGTGGACCCGGCAAGGAAGCGGAACTCCCCCACAATGACCGCCACCTTGCGACCCCGCAGCCTTCCCTGTCCGGTGATCAGGGCCTCGTCGGTGCCGGCCTTAGCTTCTGCGGCGACCAGCTCCTCGGCATATGGACTCCCGGGAACTGCCACTTGTTGCGCAGTGACGTCCCAGCTCTGCCAGCTGCCGGGGTCCAGCACCGTGTCCAACAGGTCACGGGCGCCCAAACGGGTCACGGGGGTCATGCCTTGACCCCCGTGATCGCGCTCGTCGCGCCACCTTCGGACAAGCTCGTGGTGCTCTCCCCTGACCAGAGGCACCCGAGCGGGACCGCCGGCAGGATGTCAGTGACCGTTGCTGAGACGGCAGCCAGCCCGGACACTTGTAAGGCGCGCCCGCTTGAGAGGTAACGGTTCACGGCACTTCCCTTTCGGCTGCGACGACGTCTACGTCGTCTTGACGAGGTATGCAACGAGGATCTTCGGGGATCGACAACCCGAGGCCTTTGAGGATCTGCTCGGTGTGCTGTCCGAGCACTGGAGGGGGCAGTCGCGCGCTCACGCCTTCGTCGTCGATCCGCCAGGGGCCCCCCGGCACGCTTACCTGACCAAGCTGCTCGTGGTCCACTCTCAATTGCAGACCACGACGCTGGACGTCCTCGTCGGCGAAAACCTCATCCAGCGTGCGGATGGGCCCGGCTGGAACGCCGGCAAGCTCCAGCCGGTCGAGGACGTCAGCACTGGTCAACGTTCGCATCACCTCGGAGACCTCGTGGGTGAGCTCGTCCCGGTGCTGCAACCGCAGGCTGTTGGTCTGGTAGTGCGGATTGGCGCCAAGTTGCTGTGCCTCGAGAGCCACGCAGAGCCGCTGGAACTGTTGATCGTTGCCGACACACACGTTCAGACTGCTGTCTTTTGTCACAAAGGTGCCGTACGGCGCGATCGTCGCGTGCTGGTTGCCTTCGCGAAGGGGTGCGACGCCGGTGGCGAAGAAACGGGTGGCTTGATAGGCAAGCATCGCCACCAGGGAGTCGAGCATCGCTACGTCGACAACGGCGCCCTGACCTGTGCGCTCGCGCTTGAACAAAGCAGCCAGGATGGCGTGCGCGGCGAACATCCCTGAACTGATGTCACCGACCGGGACACCGGCCTTGAACGGCTCTCCCTTCCCTTCGCCGGTCAGGCTCATCCACCCCGACATGCCCTGGACGATCTGGTCGTAGCCAGCACGGGGGGGCCCATCGCCGCCAAAGCCCGAGATGGAGCAGTGAACCAGCCGAGGGTGGCGCTCAGTCAGCGTGGCTGCATCAAGCCCGAGGCGGGCAGCCGCCCCGGGCCGCCAGTTCTCCACGACGACATCGCTGGAGGCCACCAGTGCCGCTGCCGCCTCCCGCCCGGCCGGCGAACGCAGATCCAGCTCCAGGCTCCGCTTGTTGCGGTTGACCGCCAGGAAGTATGCCGCGGTGTCGCCGACGAACGGGGGCCCCCAATGCCGCGAGTCGTCGCCACGCCCTGGCATCTCGACCTTGACAACGTCGGCGCCAAGGTCGGCCAGCAGCATCGTGCAGTACGGGCCAGATAACGCCTGCGTGAAGTCGGCGACGCGGATACCATCGAGCGGTAACAAAGCAGACACACATGCTCCCTCTACAAGACAACTATTGGCTGATTGGCTTAGCCACTGGTCTAATAGGGCATGAAGAGCCTGTCAACGGATGACAGATCACAATCTGGGGTGGGTAGATGGCTGAGCCGAACGGTCAACGGGGCGCGCTGCGCCCCGTGTCCCGCCCGCGGTTGTACAAACAACTGGTCGAGCGGCTACTGGCCCACATCTCCGAAGAGGGGCTGAGCACCGGTCAAAGGCTGCCGACCGAGCGTGAGCTCGCTCAGCAGCTCGGCGTGAGCCGCGCGTCCGTGGCGCAGGCCGTCGTGGCGTTGGAGGTGCAGGGAATCCTGAGCGTTCGCCAGGGGGACGGGATCTATCTTCTGCACCAGGCCGATCCGGCCGAAACCGTACAGGAGCTGATCAACCGACGACAGCGCTTGCCGGACATCCTCGAGGCCCGCGAGGCCATCGAGGTCAAGATCACGTCCCTGGCTGCTCAACGTCGAACCACCGGGGACCTCGCCGCCATCGACGCAGCACTTGACCAGATGGCCTCCGAGGTAGCCGCCGGGAATCACGGCTTTGACGGCGACCTGACGTTCCACGAGGCCGTGACGCGCGCGGCGCGCAACCCCATGCTCACCGCCATGATGGGCCTGCTGGCTGAGTCGATCAGGGAGACCCGCCGCGAGTCGTTGTCCCAGGCAGGCCGTCCTCAGCAGTCACTCGCCGGCCACCGGAGCATCGCCGAGGCCATACGCAGCGGTGACCCCGAAGGCGCGGCGCAGGCGGCCCTCCGGCATATCACCTTGGTCGGTGAGGTTGCGCTTCTGACATGGGAAGGCGATGACGTGCCCGGCATCGAAGACCAAAGGACCAATGGAGACTCTGTCGGTCGACGAGGAACTGGGCTCCACCACGCACCTGGGACTGACCCCAACGGCCGCAGGAGCGACCCTGATCCGCCAAGCTAGCTTCTAGTCATGCTGGCCAGTCGGTCACCAGTCGTGTCCGCCACACAAGCCCGAACCGGTCTTCTGGGTGCCGTTGCGACTTCGGTGGCTGACACTTTGCGTAGGGTCCAGGTCGCCTGCGAGCACGTCGAACAGTGTCAATAGGTTCGCGGGATGGTCGCCTCTGGCTCGCGGAACCGGCAAGAATCCAGGTGGTCAAGGGCCGCTGCCCCAGCCCCACGAGCACCACGGATGCCCGGCTCATCGAAGCTTGCTGAGCCCACGCGTCCACCTCGCGTGCTGGGACGACGGCGATGTCGGTTGGCAGCACACCTCTGAGCGCTCTGCGCGTGCCCCCTGAGTCTCAAAGTCCTGTTTGAGCGTCCGAGGCCTGGCCAATGGCCGCAGTTCCTCCGTCACGTTGTACCCCGCGACCGCTACCGTTCACCGCAATCCCTCGCCGTTCGCCGCAACCACTATGACGTGCATCACCAAACCCCGTCCGAACACCCCAAACTCTCGCAAATGGCTAAG
>DASRUA010000353.1:0-3973 GCA_035655615.1 Dermatophilaceae bacterium | reverse complement strand
GCCGCGCTGGGGTGGCTCGCCCTGTACGAGATCAACCTGCCACTGTGGGACTGGGTCGTGTACGACCTGGCGGGCCTGTCCCCGTCGAGCCGGCTGGGCTCAGGGGTCCACTTCTTCTTCTATGACTCCATCAAGATCGCCCTTCTGCTGATCGGGATCATCTTCCTGGTCACCGTGCTGCGCTCCTTCATGAGCGTCGAGCGCACCCGGGCACTGCTGGGCGGAAAGAGTGAGGGCGTCGGCAACGTGATGGCCGCGGGCCTGGGCGTGGTCACCCCGTTCTGCTCCTGCAGCGCCGTTCCCGCGTTCATCGGGTTCGTCGCGGCCGGTGTCCCGCTCGGAGTCACCCTGAGCTTCCTGATTGCCAGCCCGCTGGTCAACGAGGTCGCGATCGGTCTGCTGTTCGGAATGTTCGGGATCGGCCCGACCCTGCTGTACGTCGGCGCGGGCCTGGTCATCGCCATCGTCGCCGGCTACGTCCTGGGCCGGCTCAAGCTCGAGCGGTGGGTCGAGCCGTTCGTCTTCGAGACCCGCCTGGGCGGTCAGGTCATCGACCCGTCCGTCGGGTTGACCTGGGATGACCGGATCCAGATGGGCGTCGAGGAGGTCGGGCTGATCCTGCGCAAGATCTGGCCTACCTCCTGGTCGGTATCGCCCTGGGCGCCGCCATCCACGGCTGGGCACCCGAGGACTTCTTCACCCAGTACGCCGGAGCGGGGAACCCCTTCGCCGTTCTGATCGCCGTGCTGGTCGGGATCCCGCTGTACTCCAACGCCGCCGGCATCATGCCTCTGGTGCAGGCCCTGCACGACAAGGGCCTGCCGATGGGCACTCTGCTCGCCTTCATGATGGCCGTCGTCGCGCTGAGTCTGCCTGAGCTCATCCTGCTGCGCCGGGTTCTGAAACCCCCGCTCATCGTCACGTTCGTAGGTGTGACCGGCGCCGGAATCGTCGCCGTCGGCTACCTCTTCAACGCCGTCATCCCGGTTTGACGCCCATCAATCCCACCTCCCACCCAAAGAAGCGATTGCCATGATCATCAAGATCCTCGGCTCCGGCTGCAACAACTGCGTCAACCTCGAACGGGTCACCCGCGAAGCCGTCGCCGACCTCGGCCTGAACGCCGAGTTCGAGAAGGTCACCGACTACCCGGCCATCATCGGCTACGGCGTCATGTCCACCCCAGGGCTCGTCGTGGACGAGAAGGTCGTCCTGTCCGGACGGGTGCCCACAGCGGCCAAGGTGCGCGAGCTGTTGGAGTCACTGACCCCCTGATCGAGTCGTGACCGCAAGGACTGACACCGCAATCCGCGCCCTACGAATCTGGCAACGCTGAGAGCTCTGAGGAACCGGCCTGGGCTCGCACTTCCTCTCACTGTCACCTCCGTAGCCGTGGTACGAACCGTGGAGTTCGCGAGGCGTAGTCGGCGTATCCCTCGAATCGTCGCATCAGGCGCGTTTCCTCCCAGCGTGCCTTCACGGTCAGGAGCAGGACCAGGACCCCAAGCGTCAGGAGCCGGGACACGCTTCCTGAGGCCACCGTGATCGAGGCCATCGTGAGCAGCAACCCGCTGTAGATGGGGTGCCGCGCATACCGGTACAGGCCGCCGGTGCGCAGTTTCGCATGGGCGTTGGGCAACGGCGTCGCCGTCAGTCCCCGCCCGAGTCCCGTTGCCCCGATGACCATCACGGCCAGGCCGATGATGGTGGCGATGCTGCAGGCGACCTTGAGAGCAGCGGGCACCGGCCAGTCCTGGCGACCCGGCAACAGCACGAGGATCCCAATCAACACGAACTGTCCAGCGACCAGCAGCCGCGCGGTCCCCAGGTCACCGGACGCCGGGCCGTCTTCGTTTTCAGTTGCGTCATCCGCGGGTTGGCTCACCTGATCGGCTCCTTGCTACAAGGCTGACTTGCCAGCCTAGGCCGGGGGTGGGGAGACGGTGGCGATGGCGCTCTGTTCGGGTCCGGGTGTATCTAGGCGATCAGCCAACGGATGTACGCCGCCGGAGCTCCGCATGCGCCGCCCTCGAGACCGCGACGATTCCTTGAGCGGTGGTAGTGGCATTCATGCGGATCGTTCGTCACGCGCACGTGTCGATGACGTTGGAGATCTATGCGAACGCTTGCGCCGATGGCGCCGCGCGAAGCGCAGCGCAGGCTGAAGGGAGCCTTTCGATGCGCAGGTCAAATCTCGTTGTCGTTGCTGTACTTGCCGTGTTTTGCTGCTGTACTGGCAGCAAGCGAGGCCCTCACCAACTCTGGTAAGGGCCTCTGATGTGATGAAGGAGCGGGGCCTCCTCCCGCTCCAGCGGCGCCTCCCAGCGGGATGCTTGGGAGTATCCAAGTGCCGCGCGAGAGGGCGAGGAGGCCCCTAAATGGAAGCGTATGCCGGTAAGCAGTTTGTGGGAATCGATCTGCATCGTCGCCGGTCGGTGATCGTGCGGACCACCGAAGCTGGTGAAGTGCTGGAGACGGTTCGGATCGTCAATGACGTCGAGCGGTTGGCGTCAGTGATGGCCAGGGCTGGTGAGTGCCCGGAGGTGGTCTTAGAGGCCACCTATGGCTGGTACTGGGCCGTGGACGCGTTGCAGGCAGGCGGTGCCAGCGTGCACCTGGCCCACCCGTTGGGGGTCAAGGCGTTTGAGTACCGCCGGGTGAAGAACGACGTTCGCGACGCCTCGGATTTGGCTGACTTGTTGCGGATGGGCCGCTTGCCCGAGGCGTGGATCGCGCCGCCGGCGACCAGGGAGCTGCGTGAGCTGGTGCGGCACCGGGCCAAGTTGGTCGGGTTGCGTTCGCACTGCAAGGCCGAGGTGCACGCCGTGCTGGCCAAGTGCGGGGTGCAGGTGTTGATGAGCGATCTGTTCGGGCTGTGGGGCACCGAACTGTTGGACCGGCTGGACCTGCCGGCCCCGTACGCGGCCCGGATCGCGTCGCTGCGCCGGTTGATCGATGACCTCGAGTTCGAGATCGACCTGTTCGCCGGGATTATCCGCGGCCGGATGGTCCGTGAGCCGGGCTACACCGCGGTCCAGAACATCCCGGGCATCGGGCCCACCCTGGGCGCGGTGTTCGTCGCCGAGATCGGCGATATCACTAGGTTCGCCTCAGCGCCGAAGCTGACGTGCTGGGCCGGGCTCACACCCAAGCATCACGAGTCCGACACCCATGTCCACCGGGGACGGATCACCAAGCAGGGCTCCCGGCTGGTCCGCTGGGCGGCGATCGAGTCGGTCAAGAACATCCCAGCCGGGACCGTGGCCGGGGTGCTGAGGGAGCGGGTCGCCGACCGCCGCGGCCGCAACGTCGGCGCTGTGGCAGCTGCCAGGCGCCAACTGGAGTTCGTCTTCTACGCGCTGCGCGACGGTCACGTACGCGCCCTGGAACACCTGCCGAGGGTGGCATGAACACCATCCCCGGCTTTCCCCTGGTCGGTGCGGGCCGTGCAGGTCATGACCCCCGTTATGGCGTGGTCGCTCCGCTCTGATTGACCCCGCCGGCCAGTTGCACCGCGCACCCCATCATGCCGCCCCTGCCGCGGCGAAGGGATGACCGGCAGCCCACCCAGGCCTGCCCACCCAGCCGGACCCCCGGCCCTGACGAGCGCACCACCAAACCCGATCTCACAGTGAGGAAACGCCCCCTACCTGTCTCCGCCGCCCATATTGTTCGTCGAACCAGGCGCCGACCTCAAGACCCTCCGGCCGCTACGCGGTCGGGCTCCGCCCGAGCCTTGACCCCGACGCCTATCTCGACGTGTGCGCCGCGATCGAAGACAGCCCAAACCTGAGGTCACCAAAGCCTTGACACGGCCCCGTTCCTTCAGGGATGACCTGCACGGATGCCCTTAGCGGTCCGTCATATCCGATTTCTGCTCCTATGGAAAGGCACGTGGCACCAGTGACAGACTGCATACCCGATCGACAGCAGGATGGGTTTGCTGAGACGCTCCGCCTCCGCGAGAGCGTCC
>DASRUA010000352.1:0-2023 GCA_035655615.1 Dermatophilaceae bacterium | reverse complement strand
CGGTCAGGTGGCGGCGCACAGCCGCCTGGGTGAGCGTGAACTCATCCGCGATCTCGGCCGCAGTCGCGGCCCCTCGCGCCATGATGACGCCCAGCACCCGGCCGCGCGTGCCCGCCTCGGTGTCGTGGCTCTGCGCCACGGCGTCGATGGACAGCTCGGTTTTCACAACACCATTCTTGCGTAATCTCGCCAGAGATCAACTAAGGGTACCCTTAGTTGGGATCGTCGCCCTTACTGTCAATTCCCGTAGAGGTATCGCGCGGCGGTCCTGGACCGGGCGCAGGCTGTGCCGCCGGGCACCTGCTGACCCGGTTCTCCGGCTCTGTCAGGGCATCAGGCCGTACTCCTTGAGCAACTCGCTGATCTCGGTGTCCTTGATCCGCTTCATCAGCAGATCGCGGACCAGTTCCGGGCCGGGCACCTCGATCTCCTTGCCGTCACGCAGCCGGCTGGCGGCGGCGAGCAGCGTGCGCACGTCGTAGGTGGAGTTGAAGACCTCCGGCACGCCTCTGTCGATGCCGAGCAGCTGGTAGGTCGCCTCCATCCCGGTGCGCAACGAGTACTCGATGGTGAAGATCGTGTCCCGGGAGGCGGTCTCGGCGAACTGGCCGAGGAACGCGAAGTTGACGGCGCCGGCCGGGACCACGTCGGGGCGGTCACCCGCCCGCCGGGGCATGAAGAACGCCGTGACGTAGGGCATCATCACCGGCACGCAGGTGGCGCTGTTCGCCGCGAGCTCGGGGATGTCGGCCACGGGGACACCCATGTGGTAGAGCCACTCCTGGGTGATCTCCTCGCCGGTGCACTCCTGCATCGACTTCTTCACGTAGTCGCCGGGGACGTCGACCAACAGCGAGTACACCCAGACCACGACCTGGTCCTTGGGCTGCTTCTTGAAGTGCGGCTGGCGGTTGACGGTCCAGCTGAGCAGCCAGGCGGAGTCCTGGGCCGTGACGATGCCTCCGGTGACGGTCCGGCCGCCGAACGGCTCACGCTTGGCGATCTTCTTGATGTAGGCGGGGATGCGCGTGTCGAGCGTGGTGACGGTGGCCGACTCCCACTTGCTCTCCTGAATGTGCGCGCCGAACACGTCCGGGTGCCCGAACGACGGGTCCTTGGCTGCCAACCGCCGCCAGAGGTCCCAGGCCGGGGCCGGTCCCTCGTCGAGCTTCGCCGCGGTGTGCTGGTCGCCGTTGTCGGAGTTCTCGGTGAGCGAGCCGATGGTGGCGAGCACCAGGTCGTCCTCGCCGAGCTCGACGCCACCGACGACACCCTCGCTGACCCAGTGGATCGCGGTGGCCTGCTTGCGGTCGGCGGTGATCGCGAAGTCGATGTCGGTGACCTCGGTGTCGAACCGGAACGTCACTCCCTGGTCCAGCAGCCATCGGTACAGCGGCAGCACCATCGACTCGTACTGGTTGTACTTGAAGAACCGCACCCCGGTGAAGTCCGGCATGCCACCGATGTGGTGGACGAAGCGGTGCACGTACAGCTTCATCTCCAGCGCCGAGTGCCACTCCTCGAAGGCGAACATGGTGCGCCAGTACATCCAGAAGTTGCTGGCGAAGAACTCCTTGCCGAAGACCTCGTTGATCCGCTTGCCCTCCATCGACTCACGGGTGGCCAGGAAGAGCTCGGTGAGCTCCTTCTGCGCCTGCTCCGAGAGAGTGAAGAGCGTGCCGGTACCGGCGTCCTTGCCCTGCTCGACGGTGGCCCGTTGCAGCGAGTAGTTCGGGTCCTCCTTGTTCAGCCAGTAGAACTCGTCGAGCACGGAGGCGCCGTCGACCTCGATCGAGGGGATCGAGCGGTACAGGTCCCACAGGCACTCGTAGTGGTCGTCCACCTCACGGCCGCCGCGGACGACGAAGCCCTTCTTTGGCTCCTCGATACCGTCCAGGGCTCCGCCGGGCAGCTTCAGCCGTTCCAGGATGGTGATCTTCGATCCGTCCATTTGCCCGTCGCGGATCATGAAGGCCGCCGAGGCCATCGACGCCAGGCCCGCGCCGACGAACCATGCGGTCTT
>DASRUA010000351.1:0-13989 GCA_035655615.1 Dermatophilaceae bacterium | reverse complement strand
AAGGTGCGCCCGCCTGGTACCCGCAGTTCTCCCACGCCGTGTACACCAACCTGCACGCCGCTGCGACCGGCTCGATGAGCGTGGCCGACGCGGTCAAGGCGATCGCGGACACTGCGAACACCCTGTCGAACGGATCATGAGCAGACCGGACCCGCGGCGTCGGGCAGGGCAGTGACCCTCGGAACCGGGGCCATTGGTTCGAAGACTGTCCTGGGTGGCGGCGACGGGCCACGGGTAACCAACAGCCTGCGGCCCCGTCGCCGGGTCGACGTGCTGCCCTATGCCCTGGTGACACCGCTGACCCTCTTCATCGTTGGGCTCGCGTTGGTGCCCGCGGGGTACACGATCGTCGCATCCTTCTTCCGCGTACAGGAGCTGAACCCGCCGACCAGATTCTCCGGGCTGGACAACTTCCGGCGTCTGTTCAGCGACGAAGCGGTCCGCTCCAGCATGAGCAACACCGCGCTGTACGTGCTCATCGGGGTGACGCTCTCCACCGTTCTGGCCATCGGGATGGCAGTCACGCTCCAACACAAGTTCGCTGGGCGGTCCATCCTGATCGCGGTGCTTATCTTGCCCTGGGCTCTGCCCGGGGTGGTGGAAGGCATCGTGTGGAGCAGTATCTGGGACAGCAACACCGGGCTGCTCAACAGCCTGCTCACCTCGGTGCACCTGATCGACCACTATCAGGTGTTCCTCGGTCAGAGCCATCTCTTGACCATCCTCGCCATCGAGCTGGTGCAGGTTTGGCAGATCACGCCACTGTCCGTGCTGCTCGTCTTGGCGTCGCTCCAGAACATCCCCGGTGACCTGTACGAGGCAGCGAAGCTCGATGGTTGTTCGTCGTGGTCGTCCTTCCGATGGATCACGCTGCCGCTGGCCCGACCGGGTATCACGATCGCGATGGTGCAGGCCGTGATCGTCACGCTGAACGTGTTCGATCAGCCCTACGTTCTCAACGGAGCAGCCCAGACCGGGGCGTCACTGACCATGCAGACCTACTTCATCAGCTTTCAAAACCTGGATTTCGGTGAGGGCTACGCGCTGTCCCTGCTGATCACCGCGGTGACCCTGGTGGTCTCGTTGGGCGTGCTGAAGCTCGTGTATCGGCCGGTGGAGTTCTGATGCAAAGAGACAGTCACTGGGTCCGCCGGATGGGCGTGGTGTTCCTTCTGGTGTGGTCACTGGTGCCGCTGTACTGGGTCCTGAACATCAGCCTGCAGACCGATGCCCAGATCAGCGCGAAACCGGCGAACTATCTGCCGCCCACGCCCAGCCTGAGCAACTACGTGTCGCTGATCAGCGGGACAGGGGCGCTGCCGGACGCTGTCCGCCGCTCGATGGTGAACATCTCCATCGAGTGCGGGGTGGCCACGGTCGTCACCGTTCTGCTGTCGACGCTGGCCGCCTACGCCTTCGCGCGGATGAAGTTTCGGGGACGCACTGTCCTCTTCTACTCGGTGCTGGCCACCATGGCCTTTCCTGCATACACCACGCTGATCCCCCTGTATCGGATCATGACGGCCTTCGGACTCGTCAACACCTACACCGGGATCATCTTGGTGTACGTGTCCGGGTTCCTGCCACTGGCCACCTGGATCATGTACAACTACATGTCGAGCCTGCCGATCTCCATCGAGGAGGCAGCTCAGGTGGACGGGGCCAGCCGCATGAAGGTCCTTTGGCTAGTGGTTCTCCCGTTGGCGCGGCCGGGGATCATCTCCACCGCCGTCATCACCTTCCTCTTCGCGTGGGGTCAGTTCCTGTTCCCGCTGGTCTTGTCCAGTGACCTCTCGACCCAACCACTGACTGTGGTCATCGCATCGCTGCAGGGCAGGCACACTGTTCCCTTCAGCCTGCTCAGCGCGGCGGGTGTGTTCGCCATGGCGGTACCAGCCCTGATCGCGGTCATGCTGAACCGGTACATCGTGAGCGGGCTGCTCACCGGGAGCGTGAAATGAAATGAGCACTGCCATGAACCACGCGGTCTTCATTTCGAAATCTGCCGGGAGCGCGGTATCCAGGCGGGCCACCATGCGACGGTTTTCCTCATGAGCGGGGCAGCAGCCGACGGACCAGTGGTCGCCCTCGATGTCGGCGGCTCCTCGATGAAGGGTGCGGTCCTGGATGGGCACAGCCACGTGGTGGGCTTCCACCGCTGGCCCACCCCGCGCAGCGATGGGCCGGACGCCGTGATCGGCGCCGTGCTTGGGGCTGTGGACAAGCTCCTTGAGTACTCCGAGGGCGCCGTCGCGGTCGGGCTGGTGGTGCCGGGCCTCGTGGACGATCGAGCCGGAATCGCGCTCTACTCCGAGAACATCGGGTGGCGTGATGTGCCGTTTCGGGAGCTCGTCGTCGAACGCAGCGGACTGCCGGTGGGCTTTGGTCACGACGTACGAGGAGGCGGCCTCGCCGAACGAACCCTGGGCGCGGCCCGTGGAACCGACGACGTTCTGTTCCTGCCGATCGGAACCGGGATCTCCGGTGCGATGTACGTCGCCGGAGCACTCATCGAGAACAAGTACGCCGGCGAGATAGGTCACATTGACGTCGGTTCGGGCGAACCCTGCGCCTGTGGGGCGCATGGGTGCCTGGAAACGGTCGCCTCCGGAGCCTCCATAGCGAAACGCTACAACCGGGCGACCGGTGGCTCGGCGGCCGGAGCCCATGAGGTTGTGAAGCTGATGGCGGCGGGCGACCACGCCGCCGCGACCGTCTGGGACGAGGCCATCGATGCATTGGCCCGCGCTCTGGCCACCTACACCTCGCTGCTGGCACCGGAACTGATCGTCATCGGCGGCGGACTCTCCGGCGCCGGCGAGGTCCTGCTGGAACCGCTGCGCCGCCGGCTTGGAGAACTTCTCGTCTGGCAGCGGAAACCCCGGATCGTCGCCGCTGTTCTCGGCGAGAACGCCGCCTGTCTGGGCGCTGGTCTGCTGGCTCGCCAGGCGATCGTGCCGACCCCTCCTCCTCATACCCACAGCGGGTGAACGCGCTGTGGGCCCGGGATGCGGGACGTCCTATTACATAACCCTCGCCTACGTCTGGCTGCGCGAGCAGGGCAGCGAGGGGCTCGGGGTTAGGCCCGGACGTAACACACGCATGTAGCTCATCTTGATCCTCGACACAACGGAGCATCGTGAACAACTTTCTCGAAGACACCATCGCGGCGCACAAGGCGGGCCAGGTGCTCGGCGTGCCCTCGCTGTGCACGGCCCATCCGTTGGTCCTGCAGGCAGGGGTGGCCCAGGCTCTGGAGACAGGCACTGGACTTCTGGTGGAGGCGACTTCCAACCAGGTCGACCAGTTCGGCGGCTACACCGGGATGATGCCAGCAGACTTCCGCGACCTCGTGTATACGATCGCCGACCGCCAGGGTCTTCCGCGCCAGTCGGTGGTCCTGGGAGGCGACCACCTTGGCCCCAACACGTGGCGCCACCTTGGCCCCGACGCGGCGATGGAGCGCGCCGCCGACCTGGTCCGGGCCTACGTCGCGGCGGGCTTCACGAAGATTCACCTCGACTGCAGCATGTCGTGCGCAGGTGATCCCTCACCCTTGACTGACGACATCGTTGCCGAGCGCGCGGCCAGGTTGGCAGCAGTGGCCGAGGACACCGCCGTACGCGAGCGTGGTGTCAGCGACCTGCTCTACGTCGTCGGCACGGAGGTCCCCGTTCCGGGCGGTGCACACGAGACCATCGATGCACTGGCACCGACATCAGCGAGCGCCGCACGCGCCACGATCGCTTGCCACCGTAAGGTGTTCGGGGATGCGGGGCTCGGGACAGCCTGGGAGCGGGTGATCGGTCTGGTCGTCCAACCCGGTGTCGAGTTCGACCACGCTGCGGTGGTCGACTATGACCGGGACCGCACCGAGGAGCTGCGGGGTGTCCTGGATGACTACCCGCATCTGGTTTTCGAGGCGCACTCCACGGACTACCAGAGCGTTGAGCGGCTGACCGAGCTCGTTGGCGACCACTGGGCTGTTCTGAAGGTCGGCCCTGGCCTGACGTTCGCTTTGCGGGAGGCGCTGTTCGCGCTGGCCGCCATCGAAGACGAGCTGGTTGAGGCCGATGATCGCTCGAACCTGCTGGCAGTGCTGGAACAACGGATGTTGGCCGAACCACGCTGGTGGCAGGGCTACTACGAGGGTGACGCGCAGGCCCAGCGCCTCGCGCGTCGCTACAGCTACAGCGACCGCATTCGCTACTACTGGCCCGACCGCCAGGTTCAGCAGGCGCAGTCCCGGCTGCTGGCCAACCTTGCCGCGGTCGACATTCCACTGCCCCTGCTGAGCCAGTACCTGCCCGACCAGTACCCCCGCGTCCGACGCGGCGAGCTGGCCTCGGAGCCCACCGCCCTTGTCGTCGACCGTGTCCGTGACGTGCTGCGCACCTACACCCAGGCCTGTAACCCCTCGCTAAGGAGCTCGTTGTGATTGCTACCTCTGTTGGCTTCAGCCTTGAGAAGTTCGATGGGCTGGGTGCCACGCACACCGCCCGCGAGATCTTCCAGCAGCCGGAACTGTGGCGAGAAGTGGGCGCCACCTGCGTGTCCCGCCGCCAGGAGACGGAGGCATTTCTTCGCCCCCTTCTCCAGCGATCTGACCTGCGTATTGTCCTGACAGGCGCTGGCACGTCGGCGTTCGCCGGGCAGGTCCTCGCCCCTGCCTTGAGCCGGGATCTTGGGCGACGTGTCGAAGCCGTCTCGACCACCGACATTGTCTCCAACCCCCGCGAGTGGTTTGCCGAAAACCGGCCGACGCTTCTCGTCTCGTTCGCCCGTTCCGGCGACAGCCCAGAGAGCGTCGCGGCCACGGAGCTCGCCAAACAGTGCCTCACCGAGGTCCACCACCTGGTTGTCACGTGCAATTCCGCCGGTGAGCTCTACCGCCGCCATGTCGGCGCCGAACGCTCCTTGGTTCTGCTCATGCCCGAGGGTGCCAACGATGTGGGCTTCGCGATGACTTCGAGCTTCACGTGCATGACCCTCGCGACCTGGCTCACCATGAGGAGCTCGACCGCCGACGACGGGTTGGCAGGGCGGCTGGCCGCCGCGACCGAAGGGGTTCTGACCGCACAGAGCTCGGCTGCAGAGGCACTGGCGCAGCGAGGATATGAGCGGGTGGTCTACCTGGGCAGCGGGCCCCTTACCGGGCTAGCCCGTGAGTCAGCGCTGAAGCTGCTGGAGCTCACGGCGGGAGGGGTGATCGCCTACTCTAACTCCGCACTCGGATTCCGTCATGGGCCTAAGGCCGTGCTAGACAACCGCACGCTCGCGCTCGTCTACCTCTCCAACGACGCCTACACGCGCCAGTACGATCTGGACATCGCCGCCGAGCTGCGGGCGGCGCTGGACCCGGAAAGCGTCGTGGTGATCAGCGCCGGGGGCGCCGGCGACGGCGACCCGTGGCACATCGAAGGACTAGGCGATGTCGATGACGTGGCCCTGGCCCTGCCCTTCGTGGTGTGCGCTCAACTGCTCGGTCTTCATTTCTCGATGGCCTTGGGAAGAACACCAGACAACCCCTTCCCATCTGGGACGGTCAACCGCGTCGTTCAGGGCGTGATCATCCACGCTCTGGGGCAGTGAACCGGCGGCCCAGGTGGCCGCCTCCATAAGCGCCACCGTGACCTGGGCGTCGATCAGGTATTCACCCATAGCGAGAACCTGGCTGCTGGTCGCACCCCACATGGCGACCGTCTGCTGGGATGCAGACCCTTGGGTGTCACGGCGCTGCGGTGGTGGGGCGCTCCGCCTGCTCCCGGTGTCGCAGGATGTGTGCTTTCCGAAGGTCGAGCATGATCCCGTCATAGCGAATATCACGCAGGTCGGCTACTACCAGGTGCGCTCGCGTGCGGAGCCCTCGTTCGCCGACGCCGATGGTCAACCCGATGCCGGCGGCGAGGGCCGAGCTCACCCCCGCTTCCGCATCCTCGAAGACCACCCCCCCGCACCGGCGCAATCCCTAACCTCTGGGCGCCGATGAGGTAGGGGTCGGGCGCAGGTTTCCCTTGGCGCACGTCGTCCGCCGTCACGAGGTCCTTCGGGCACGGCAGTCCTGCTGCACTCAACCGTGCGCGGGCGACAGCGAGAACACCCGATGTGACGACCGTCCAGGTGCCATCTGGCAGCAAAGGCAACAATTCGGCAGCCCCTGGAAGGGCGCGGACCATCAGTGCCGAGTCGATCTCGAGCTGCTTCAAAGCTCGCGTGGCACGAGCGCAGTCCCGCGATGGAACCAGTTCGGCGACCGTTTCGGCAGCGGGGCGCCCTTGGTTGATGTCGCGCGCGAAGTCGAAGCCGGGCGCATACTCCGCTGCCCAGCTGTCCCATGCCTGCGCGACCGCCTCATCGGAGTCGACCAGCACCCCGTCACAATCGAAAAGCAGACCCGCTGCGGATAGCACGGTTACACCTCGGCTCTCTTAGACCGTATGGAGTGACCGCCGTCTGAGGTGGTTGTCGGCCGGGACCTCGCTCACGCATTCTCGTGGGTTACCGAGTGCGAGTTCCCGCGCTCGGCCTATCCGACAGATGTGGCAGGCCCCGGTGTTCTCTGAGTGTACGAGTGTTGGGCTGGACGTGCACGCGAGGTCGGTCGTCGCGGCAGCGATCGATGCTGTCACAGGTGAGGTGTTCCGGGCTCGGCTGACGCCGGCACATGAGGACGTGATCGGCTGGGTCCGAGCCTTGCCCGGGCCATGCGCGGCCTACGAAGCTGGCCCGACCGGGTTCGGCCTGTACCGGGCGTTGACCGACGCTGGGCTCCGGTGCGAGGTGATGGCGTCCTCGAAGCTGCAGCGCCCGGCCGGGGACCGAGTCAAGACCGACCGGGACGCGCTGCACTTGGCGCGGCTGCTGCGCCTCGATGAGGTCGTCTCCGTGCGGGTTCCGACCGAGTCTGAGGAGGCCGCCCGCGACACTAGGAGCCTCTGATGACGGTGATGAGTCGGTGAGCCTCGTCAGACATCGCGTCGCGAGCGGCGTAGATGTATTTGCGCGGGTCGACCAGGCTGGAATCTGTTGACAGGGCCGCGCGAACCGCGCGGGTGTAGGCCACGTTGAGGATGGTTCCGATGTTGACCTTGACGATGCCGGCGCGGATCGCCTGCGCGAGATGCTCGTCCGAGACGCCTGAAGACCCGTGCAACACCAGCGGTTTGGTGACGGCCTCACGCAGACGCGCGATGAGCTCGTAGTCCAGTGAGGCGGTCCGTTCGACCATCGCGTGTGAACTGCCGACGGCTACTGCCAGCGCGTCGACACCGGTCGCGGCGACGTAGTCGGCTGCTTCGGCAGGATTCGTACGCACTCCCGGGGTGTGCGCACCGCCCTTACCGCCGACCGCGCCGAGCTCGGCCTCGAGATACACGCCGTTCGCGTGGGCCCAGTCGGCGGCCGCGCAGGTGGCGGCGACGTTGTCGGCGTAGCCGAGCGTGGATGCATCGAACATGACTGAGCTGAACCCGGCGTCGGCGGCTTGGTGCAGCAGGTTCTCGTCCGTGACGTGGTCCAGATGCAGTGAGACGTCAGATGTGGAGGCTGCGGCCAGTTCGGCTACCGCGGCTGCCAGCGGGCGAACGTTGCTGTAGTGGTAGTTGACGGCGTTCTCGCTGATCTGCACGATTACGGGTCCATCAGCCATCTCCGCACCGCGGATGACTGCCTCGGCGTGCTCGAGGGTGATCACGTTGAACGCGCCTATCCCGCACCCTGTTGCCCGCGCTGAGGCGATGAGTTGCTGTGTGGTGGCGAGTGGCATGAGGCGGCGGTAGTCCTTTCCGCATTCGGTTGGCGACGGGCTGGAGTGGCGGAGCTGGAGAATGTCGCCTCTCACAACTGTCCTCTCTGAAACGCAACGGTAACCAACGATTCGCAGCTTGACAAGAGATCGCGGCGCGGGACTGCTGCACCAGCCGCATACCGCGCGGGCCGTCTGCCAAACCGAAACGCCCATTCCTCCATGGGTGACAAGGGGGCTGAAGGACGCACCGAGGCACGCTCGGAATGCGCAGGTCACGATTCGAGAACATCGCAGCGGCCAAGCATTGACAACGAAGTCCAACGAGTCGCAAGGTTACGTATCCATTACATGCAAAGGTCCGAGACCCCACTGGAGGTGGACAACGTATGAACGTGCTCGCTGGTGTCGACGTGGGCACAACCTCGGTCAAGGTCGTGCTGATGACCGCCGACGGCGTTGAGCTTTCTCACGGGCGTGCCTCGACGAGGTGGTCGCAGACCTCGGAAGGGACACAGACAGATGCACTCTCGATCATCGACTCGGTCAACCTCGCGCTGCGCAGTGCGTTGGACTCCGTTCCCGGCGTGAAGGTGGCTGCTGTCGGCGTGGCCAGCATGGCCGAGGCGGGTGTGCTCGTCGATGCCCATGACGTCCCCGTGGCGCCGGTCATCGCCTGGCATGACAGCCGGGACGTGTCCGAGCTTGACTCTCTGCGGGCCGAGCTCGGCGAGCAGGAGTTCTCCCGCCGCACCGGCCTGCCTGTGTGGACGCAGTGGAGCCTGACCAAGCACCGATGGCTGTACGACAACATCGCCGAGGTTCGCCGCGCGACGCGACGGTACACGATCGCCGACTACGTCGTGCGGAGCCTGGGAGCCTCGCCCTCGTGTGAGCTGTCGCTGGCCTCTCGCACCGGATGGCTCGAGTTACGCACGAAGACCTGGTGGGAGCCAGCGCTGTCCTGGTCGCGGGCGACTGAGGCGCTAATGCCCGAACTCGTCCAGGCTGGCACGCCAGTCGGGCGTGTCGCGAAGGCAGATGGCTTTCCTGAGCTTTCGGGTGCGGTGCTCACCGTCGCCGGGCATGATCATCAGGCCGCCACCGTCGGCGTTGGCGTCTTCGGCGAAGGCGAGGAGCTCGACTCCTGCGGAACCGCCGAAGCGATCCTGCGCACCGTTAACCCCGACCTACCCGACACCGCCCTTTCCGCGCTCACCTCGGCCGGCGTCACCGTCGGGTGGCACGTCGTCGCTGACCGGTGGTGTCTGCTCGGCGGCACCCAAGCTGGACTGGTCCTGCAACAGCTGATGGCGCAACTCGGCGCTGAGCGGGCTGACCTTCCACAGCTCGACGCACTCGCCGCCGCAGCGATCCCGGGCGCAGCATGCGTCGCATTCGACGGCAATGCGGTCACCGTCTCCGTCGACGGTGCGTCGGACCGGGGGAGCGTGTGGCGCGCGGCCACCGTGGCCGTCACCGACATGGCACGTGCTGTCAGCGATGCGATCGACGGTGCGACCGGGCCCCGTACGGCCCTTGTTGTCACCGGCGGCTGGTCACACAGCAGCGCCCTGATGGCCGCCAAACGCCAGGCGTTCGGAGCGCTGTGGCGCACCGATACGACCGAGGCCGGGGCACGCGGAGCTGCGCTACTGGCCGGGCTTGCGAACGGGACCTACCTGACCTACGCGGATTTCCCGCAACGTGAACGAGTCGAGGTCGCTGCCGCGGCCACCACGGGGACCGATCCCCAGGAACGGAGCATCTCATGAGCTCGCCACTTCTCGAGGCACGCGGCATCGTCCGTCGATATGGCCACGTCGAAGCCTTACGCGGTGCCGACTTCACCGCCTACGACGGCGAGATCGTCGCCCTGATCGGTGACAACGGCGCGGGCAAGAGCACTCTGGTCAAGATTCTGTCCGGAGCCGATCAGCCGACCGAAGGCCAGATCCTCATCGACGGCGAACCGGTCACCTTCAGCACGCCGCACGCGGCTCGCGACCACGGCATCGAGACGGTGTATCAGGACCTCGCGCTCGCCCCGGACCTGGATCCCGCCGTCGGCACCCAGGTGTTCACCTTGACCAAGGACAACATGAGCACCCCGGACGCGCAGCAATGCCAGCACACGGACTGACAGGGGCACAAATATGTCGGATCGAAACGGCGCCGGGGGCGATGACCCGAAGGTCGCCGGCAGGCGCGCCCGCGCTCCGTACTCAGTGCAACGGCAACAGGTGATTCTGCGGACTCTGCGCCGTGACGGTCGCGTCGACGCAACCGATGTCGCCGATGAGCTGGCAGTCACAACCGAGACAATCCGCAAAGACTTGATCCGGATGGAGAAGCGGGGTCTGCTGAGCCGTGTTCACGGCGGCGCTGTCTCGATTGGGGATCTCATCTACGAACCCGACGTGACGACACGCACCGAGTTCGCTGATGAGAAACGTCGCATCGCCATGGCCGCTCTCGCCCATCTGCCGGCCGCTGGCTCTGTCCTGATCGACGCCGGTTCGACGACCGCGCAGCTCGCCGAACTGTTCCCCGACGATCGGGAGCTGACGGTCTTTACCAACGCGCTACCGATCGCTATGGCATTGATAGCTCGGCCCCACCTGACCGTGTACCCCATCGGTGGCCGGCTCCGCAGGCAGACCGTCGCCACCGTCGGGTCGTGGACCTCGCGGCTGTTGGAGGAAATCAATGTCGACGTCGCGTTCCTCGGCACGAACAGCATCAGTATCGACCGAGGCCTGACGACCCCAGATCCAGCTGAAGCACAAATCAAAACCCTCATGGTCAAAGCGGCGCAACGACGCATCTTGCTTGCCGATCACAGCAAGTACGAACGGCTCAGCCTGGTCAAATACGCCGAACTCTCCGACATCGACCTGTTCATCACCGACACCGGGCTGCCCGCCGCCGAGGTCGCGAAGCTCAAGCGGGCTGGACTCATCGTGGAGCAAACATGATCATCACAGTCACCCCCAACCCGAGCATCGACCGCACTCTGGTCATCGTTGCCCTGGTTCGAGGCCAGGTCCACCGAGCGGTCGCCGACTACGAAGAGCCCAGTGGCAAAGGTGTGAACGTATCCCGGGCTCTGACCAGCAACCACGTCCCGACCGTCGCAGTGATGCCATTAGGCGGAGATGAAGGCTCCAAGCTTGGGCGGCTCCTTGACGCCGAGGGTGTGCCGTTCGTGCCCGTTCGGATCAGCGAGTCAGTACGAGTGAACGTCTCGCTCACCGAGCCCGACGGCATAGCAACCAAAATCAACTCCCTCGGCCCGATGCTCACACAGGCCGAGGTCCACGACCTCACCGCCAAGCTCGTAGAACTCGTGAAACCTGGCGACTGGGTGGTGGCCTCCGGGAGCCTGCCGCGAGGTATCGACACCGGCTACTACTCGGCACTAGCCCAGCTGGTCCACGACGCAGGTGCCTCGTTCGTTCTGGACAGCAGCGGCACAGCACTCGAAGGGGGCCTCGCGGGGCACCCGGACGCGATCAAACCGAACCTTGAAGAACTGGAAGAGGCCGTAGGCCAGCGGCTAGCCACGCTAGGGGACGTGGCCGCCGCTGCCCGTCAGCTCATTGCTCGAGGCGCCCAATCCGTACTCGTCAGCCTCGGCCCCGACGGAGCGCTTCTCGTCACCGAAACCGAGACCTGGCACGCCCAGGCCGAAGCAGTCGAACCGAGAAGTACCATCGGCGCAGGCGACGCACTGCTCGCGGGATTCGTCGCCGCCGGAGGGCGCGGCCCCGACGCCCTGGCCGAGGCGGTCGCATGGGGAACAGCGTCGGTCGGCGTCGAAGGCAGCCACGTCCCCGTGATCACCGACGTTCATCGCAGCACCGTGCAAGTGGGGGACAGCGTTGCTGAGTCTCGGCATCTGACCGGCCGAGACCGAGACCCGTCCCGCCGGTCCGCGTAAGAGGAGCGCGATCCTATTTCGCGACGCACTTGCCGCGGCGCATGCCTGTTCGGTTTCGCTGCTCGAACCGTGGCCGTAGCCACATGGACACAGAGGGGTAGATCGTGACCATCGTTGCCAGTTATGTACCTACCCACTGAAGAGGGCCTTACTGTGCTCAGCCGTGCCTTGGACGAGGCCCACCTTCGGCACCTGCCGCTGCATCACAGCCCTGAAGCGCATCTTCGAGTACGCGGGGATGTTCCAGATCCGGACCGGTGTGCACGGTCCGGAGGACATCTCCCCCATCGGCATGAGCGCCGCTGTGCATCTCGGCCTGGCCGTGCACAACTACGGCATCCAGGAGTTCGCCCGGTACTCGCAGGCCTCGATCGACGTGTTCCGCCCGGGGTACTCGTTCACCGACGGATCCCTTCGCCCGAGCGATGCACCGGGACTGGGCGTGTCGTATGACGAGAGCATCGCGGCCACGTACGAGTACGAGCCGTCCTACCTGCCGGTGAACCGCCTGGAGGACGGCACCGTCCATGACTGGTGAGGTCATCCGTGCTCATCGGGTGAGGACGCCGTCATGAAGATCACGGGATTGCGCATCTTCCACGTCCTTCCGCGCTGGACCTTCCTGGCCATCGACACGGATGCCGGCATCGTCGGTTATGGGGAGCCGGTCGTGGAGGGTCAGTCGCGGATCGTCGAACAGGCTCTGCGGCAGCTCGAGGAATACCTGGTCGGCAAGGACCCACGGGAGATCGAGCGCCACTGGCAGGCGATGTACCGAGGCTCGTTCTATCGAGGCGGCCCCATCTGGGTCAGTGCCATCAGTGGCATCGAGCAGGCGCTCTGGGACATCAAGGGCAAGTTCTATGATGCCCCGGTCTACGACCTGCTCGGCGGTCCGGTCCGCGACAGTATTCGGATGTACGGCCACGCTCGTAGCACCGACGAGACGGACGCCGACTATGCCGCGACCGTGCGGGCGCACCAGGCCAGAGGCATGACGGCTGTCAAGGTCGGTATCGATGGTCCGGTACGCGGGATCGACTCGCTGGAGTACGTCGAACGGCAGGTCAGCCGGTTTGCTGCCATGCGGGATGCCGTCGGTTCCGGCTTCGACATCGCCATCGACTTCCACGGTCGAACGAGCCCGGCCATGGCCAAGCGGCTGATCGCCGCCCTCGAGCCCTACTACCCGATGTTCGTCGAAGAACCATGCCTACCGGAGAACGTGGACGCCATGGTTGACATCGCCAGATCTACCGTGGTGCCGATCGCCACGGGTGAGCGGCGATTCACGAAGTTCGAGTTCCGGGAACTCATCGAGAAGCGGGCCGTTGCCATCCTGCAGCCCGACCTCTGCCACGCCGGCGGGATCGCGGAGACCCGAAAGATCGCGGCGATGGGTGAGGCGAGCTATCTGTCGATCGCGCCGCACAACCCGCTCGGTCCGATCTCGCTGGCGGCCTGCCTCCAGGTCGATGCATGCACGTCCAACTTCCTCATCCAGGAGTACCCGGCTGTCGATGACGGCGCGGATCTCGGCCATGGACTGCTTGGCAACCCGTTCGTCATCGAAGATGGATCGGTGCGCCTCCCCAGCGGCCCCGGTCTCGGCATCGAGATCGACGAGACCTTGTTGGCGGAGCGCGCCTATGACGGCGCGTGGCCCAGCCCTGTCTTCGCACACACTGATGGATCCCACGGCGACTGGTAGACACCCGCGGGCCCGTACCCGTCAGTCGATCCACCACGTGGTCAATGACCTCGCCCTCATCCCGCGTCGGGCTCCTCGCAAGTGACGTTCATGTGGACGAGGCGCACAGGGGGTCCAACTCCGGACCTATGCAGCTCGGGCCCGCCCGGGGTGAGGGCAAGGCCTGGTACGTCAGCACCGAGCTGGACGTGATCGGTCGTCGTGCCGTTGTGGACGCGGTCTGTGCGGCTGCTCACGTGACCGCGCCGGTCGGGACAACCGCTGGGGTCGAGGTGGTCGTCCGCCGCTCGGCGGACGTCGAGTACGTGTTCGCCATCAACCACACCCACCAAGAGGGCTCGGTCGCGGCCGCAGGCACCGACTTGCTGACCGGCCAGGTCCACCCCGCCCCCGCCCCGACGCGTGCAAGGCACCGGCGAGACCGCAGCCGAACAGGCCGCGGCGAATCCCTCCGGGCGCGCTCTGTTGAGACAGACGATCCAGGCCCCTGACCAGCGGAAACGCGGCGGGGGCCTTGCTCGTTCACGGATTCGCATCGGCTTCACCTCCCTTCCCAGGGTCGTTTTCGGGGCTCTGCGCTAGGAATGCGCT
>DASRUA010000350.1:0-3555 GCA_035655615.1 Dermatophilaceae bacterium | reverse complement strand
GGGGGCATCGGCAGCGGTCGACATCCCGGAGATCTCAGGTGCAACTCCAGGTGGAGGCTCACAGGGCTGCCGTCGGCCCGGTAATGGGTCTGCAGTTGCCCAGTCGGCACCCCCGTATTGGACGGGATAATGCACTTTCTCTTGATTCTGCGGACGGGATCCCTTGTATCGAGCGGCTTTTCTCGTCGTAGACATGTCTTCGACGGGGGTCATGAACGTTTCGTGACTGCTGCGGCCCGGTCGGCGCCGAGCCGGCGGGCCAGTTGCTCACGCAACTCCTGGTTCTCGATCCGCAATCGGGTGATCTCGTCGCGGTAGGTGCGCACTTGCTGTCGCAGCGAGTCGGCGGTGGCTCGCTCAGCAGATGGCAGGACTCCGGGTCGGCCTTGTGATGCGTGGCGTAGGCGGTTGATCTCATCGCGGAGTTCTTGTTGGCGGTAGAGCCAGGAACGGGAAACTCCCGCGGTCTCGGCGACACGACGAAAGGTGACCGACTCGCCGCGCCTGGCCATGGACGCCAGGGCATTCTTCGCGCGGCGCAGAGTCGCTTCGTGACGGGCTTGCGCCGCTTCGCGGAGCCGGTCGACCCGGTCAGGCATTCTCGGCTCCCTGGGGTCGCAGCGCCTGCAGGGAGCCGATGATCTTGTCGAGGCTGATCAGGACCTTCTCGTGGTTGGCGGCTTGTCGTTGCCGGCCGGCGGCCTGCGCGGCGTCGAAGAGCTCCCGGGTGAGGTCGGCCTGCTGGCGGTGCACGGGCAGGAACTCGGCGGTGGTCTGGAAGTCGGGGCAGGTCAGACAGGCGTTGGGGTGTGGGCAGTCTTGCTGGGGTGGCCGGCCGCAGTACCCGTTTGGCAGGGTGTCGGCTGCTCGGGACAGCCGGTGTTTGACCCATTCGGCGTTCGCGGTCACGGCCTGCGGGTCGAAGCCGAGGAGCCGACCTTCGACGTCGACTCGGGTCTGGCAGTAGCGTTCAAACTCAGCCCGGATCGTCGTGTCGTGCATGTGCGCATAGACGGCCGTCATGGCTGGGCTGGCGTGGCCGAGCAGGCGTTGGATGACGTGTTCGGGAACCCCTGAGTTGATCAGCCTGGTCCCGAGAGTGTGCCTCAGCCTGTGGACCGTAACGGTTGTGGCGCAACCTGTTTCATCGTGTAGACCGATGCGGGCCTGCCAGCAGCCGAAGGCCCGGCGGAACGTGTCGTAGGGGATGGGCTGGTGCTGGTCGGAGCGCGACGGGAACAGCCATGCGGACCCGTCGGGGCAGGTCTGCCGGACATGGTGTTGCTGGGCGCGGATCGCCTCCACGGCCCGAGTCGACAGCGGTAGCAGGTGTTCGGCGCGCATCTTCGAGCTGGCGAACCGCAGGCAGGGCCAGCCCGCGCTGTCGGTGAGCATTGGGTCGAACGGGAGGGCGCACGCGTCCCCGGCGCGCAGCCCGGTCTCGGCGATCAGCACGACAAGGCTCCGGTGGGGCAGGCGCAGCTGCGCGAGGTTCTCCTCGGACTCCAGCTGGCCCATGACGAACTCGGGGATGAAGCGGGGCAGCGTGTGGCGCCGGCTGGACAGCTCCTCGGGATATAGCGTCGCCTCGGCCGAGATGGTGGGCACCCAGCGGTAGCGCCGGTTCTCCTCGAGAAAAGCCCGCAGGAACACCCGCGACAGGGCCTTGGTGGACTCGGCCAGCGGAAGGGGCGCCAACCACGCGAGGTAGCGCTCGAGCAGCGCCCGGTCGACGTCCTGCGGATGCTGGACCGGCGGCTGACAGCAGGCGAGGAAGCTCGAGAAGCGTTTGAACGCAAGCGCTCCCGAGCGGATCGTGTTAAAGGCGCAGCCAGTGGCCAGTCGTTGGCGGGCCCAGCGTTTGACCCCTCGCGCAGCCATGGCTGGCCGATCGCTGTGAAGCTCAGCGCGCCCCGACCGCGGGCGGCAGCCACCCCCAGCTCTGATGCCTGCCAGGCGTCGGCGCCGTAGCCACGATCGAGCTGATCGCCGGCGGCCGCCGGGACCGCGGCCAGCATCCCGCCCGGGTCGGCACTCACGTCACAGGCTCCTTGCCCCAGGCCCCAGACCGGGTCAGCTCAGCGCGCAAGTCATCGACGTCGAGGTGGACGTATGTCTGGGACGTGGTCGTTGAGCAGCGATGGGTGAGCAGCCGGGCCACCACGTCGACGCCGACCCCATGCCGCAGCAGGTCGGTGGCCCTCGAATGGCGCAGCATATGCGGGGTGAACCAGATCCCGGTGCGGGCCCGCAGACGCCGAACCAGTTGGTGGACGGCTTGGTAACGCAACGGCCGCCCGTGCGGTTCGGCGAACAGATTCACGAACACGTAGTCCGAGTCGCACTCCCCATACTCCTGGAACATGTACCCCGTATAGAGCCGCACCAGCCCAGCTGAGATCGGGATGGTGTGCTCCTCAAGGGTTTTGGCCCGGGCGCCGTTCGCGTTGTCCCGCCTGGGCACGATCCGCACTTCTCGACGGTGGGAGACGAAGTCGGTATGCCGCAACCCGAGCGCTTGCCCTATTCGCATGCCGGTTTCAGCAAGCAGCACCAGTAAGAAGCGGTCCCGCAGGTGCTCGCACGCCTCGACCAGTGTCAGTATCTGCTCGTCGGTCAGGGTGCGGGGCAGCCGGCGAGGCCGGGTGGCCGTAGCTCGACCAGCGGTGACATGGTGCAAGAACGGCCGGTAGCCACCCCTGTTGACCCGCCGCCAGTCCACGAGCGACTGCGCGAGCACCACACCATTGCGGGCCCGGTAGTCGTAGAAGGAGAACAGCGCCGCCAGGTGTCGGTTCACCGTCGCCGCACAGCAGCGTCCCGAGCCGCCGGGCAGCACCGCGACGTTGCCGGCCGGGGCCCGCAGCCATGCCACGAACCGGGAGACGTTCTCCAAGCTCGCTGCGTCGACCGCCACACCCATCGGCTCAAGGAACTGCAACCACAGCTTCAGGCTTGTCGCGTAAGTCCGAACCGTCGTCGGGGACCTGTCCAACGCCTGCAGATGAGCAAGGAAGGCCTCAACCACGCGCACCGGCTCACCGCCCACGCCCAGCACAGTCCAGGACTCCGTCCCGTCCGGCATCAACACCCGCTGCACCCGCATCCTGACCTCCCCAACTGCGGCACGACACGAGCACCATAGGAGTCAACTACGACAGTCCCCCGACGACGCACGACAGCCCGAACAGCCACGACACACAGGCACGGCTAGGACACGCTCAAGAGAATGCGTCCACGACAGCCCTCTCAACGCAGAGAAGCGACGTTGAGGACATGCCCAGAGTGCTACAGAGAAGACTGGTTATGCCGATGTCGGCATAACCAGTCCTACGGGACGCGCCTTTGCGTGCAGGGTCCGGACCGGTGCCGCTGCAGGATCAGGTTCCCTCAAGGTTCCGCTTTCGGGAACACGAGAATGAGTCCCGATAGCCGAACACGAGACACCCGCCAGAGGGGGAGCGCTGGCCAGTTGCACATTTCACTTGCATGAGCGCCCGTTGCCCCGGGCTCTTGTCCTGGTTACCGATGGCGATCCTCCGTGGGACACCCGGA
>DASRUA010000349.1:0-6319 GCA_035655615.1 Dermatophilaceae bacterium | reverse complement strand
CGGTCACCCCGAAGGTCACCCCGAAGGTCACCCCGTCGGTGAGCATCTCGGTAACTTCGGCCTCCACGACCGCCCCAGCGAGCGTCCTGGGAACTTCGGCTTCCACGACCGCCTCGGCGACCACGCCGGCGAGCGTCTTGGCTGCCAACGCCCAGGCAACGCATCCGCTGCCAGTGTCCGCACACGCTGGCCTAGCCGACACCAGCGGACAGCTTGCTGTCGGTGGCCTCGCAGGTTTGGGTGCTGTGCTCATGCTGGGCTCTGGCTTCGTGCTTCGCCGCCGTCATGGTGTCGTATAGCAGGGGCCGCGCCACGGTACTGACCGTCCTCGGGATCCTCCTGCTGGTTGTCTCAGCAGCGATCCTGGGCAGTCACTACTTCGGACATGGCCGGGCGGGGCGGATGCTTTCGAGCACCTCGCTTCCGTCCGGCCTCAGCCCGGGGCCGTCATCGACTCGAGCATCGGTGACGTCAGGAGCACCAGCTCCAACCCACTCCCCCACGGCTGTTCCCGTCACGGAGGGCATTCCGTTGACGGTGATCGCTGCGGATCATCACCTCAAGGCCAATGTCTCGGCGAATCGCCTCAATGCCGACGGCAGCCTGTATACGCCCGCAGACCCCCGAGCGGTGAGCTGGGCGAGCCAGGACGCGGCACCCGGGAGCTCCTACGGCACCATCATCTTGGTCGGCCACGTGAACTACGCCGGGATTGCCGGCGCGTTCGCTGATCTGGCCGACTACCGGGTCGGGCAGATCATCACCCTGGTACTGGCCGACGGCCGCCGGATGCAGTACGCCGTGGCCGCGGAGCCCATCGAGGTGAAGAAGGACAAGCTCGGACCTCGGCGCCAGGAGCTGTTCGACCAAACCCACTCATACGGCCCTCCCGGGCGTCCCACGTCCAGCCGACTGCTCCTACTCAGCTGCGGCGGCGTCTTCGACAACGCCACCGGCCACTATGAAAGCAACATCTTCGTCTACGCACTCCCTGTCTGACATCACCCGTGATGTCCCAGAATGCCGTTCTCATTGACTAGTCAGTGTTTGCCATCTTCCTGCGGACTCCCGAGTCAGCTCCTCCCTCGTCCCTAGGCTCGACCGAAGTTCTCAACTCCGGGGCTGTCAAGGGAATGCGTAGGCGAAGCCGTGAGCACAGTCCGAGTTGTCAGGCGGTGCTTCGGGATCAGGAAGGCCTCGGGATCGGGCGCACCTCTGTCCGCCACTCCTTTGTACGTCACGTCGTAGCCGCGGGCTTGGTAGCGACCCTGGCGGCCGGCGTTGTGCTCACCGCCACCGCACCCGCCAGCGCACGTGTCCCCTCCAGACCGAGCAGCTTGGCCGCGGCTAGCTCCACACCTCAGGAGATCATCAGACAGGTTCAGGCGGCCCAAGTACTGAGCGCCGGCCTGCAGAAGTCTGATGCCATGGTGGCTGCGGCGAGCTCACGCCTCGAAGCCCTCTCCGCCCGGGCAAACACCCTCTCGGCAAACCTGCCGGCGACCCGGACCGCACAGGTCGCCGCCGAGACCAAGGCTGTGGACTACCTCGCCAACTCCCGTCAGACAGCTTGCGCAGACACTGAGGGGCCGGGACTACAGCCTCTTGATAATGCAGAGCGCCCGCTGCGGCAGCGGCTCGACCAGCTACTCCAACGGCTGGTGGCCATCAAGTGCACGGTGCGCCCTGTATGCCGCTCCAGATCAGAGTCTGCGTCGCGCCGCCGCCTTGGCGTTCGACGCGATGAGGAATGCCTACCAGCGGCAGACCGGGTCGGCGCTGTGCGTCACCGAGGGCTACCGTTCGTACGCCGAGCAGGTCGCGGTCAAGCAGAGACTCCCCGGGCTGGCAGCGACTCCGGGATCCAGCAAACACGGACTTGGCCTCGCGGTTGACCTCTGCGGAGGCGTCCAGGACTTCGCCAACCCCGCGCATCTGTGGCTGAAGCGCAACGCCTCACACTCTGGGTGGTTCCACCCAGCCTGGGCCGAGCCCTCCGGCGGGCTGCCGGAACCCTGGCACTGGGAGTTCGGGGGCTGAAAGCCTGTGCAAGGCTGCGCCCATGAATAGCGCCCATGAATAGCGCCGTCGACTCCTCGGTCGGGCCGAGACACACCGGGGACACGCCTCACCAGAGGGCCTGGTACTGGTACGACTGGGCCAACTCGGCGTACGTCACGACGACTCTCACCGTCCTGCTGGCTCCGTACCTGACCGTCATCGCCAAGAAGGCTGCCTGTCCCACCTTGCCGAGCGACGTGGCCTGCCACACCAACCTTGCGGTGATCGGCATACCGGTGGACCCCGGGTCGCTGGTGTTCTACGTCCTTACGGCGTCCACGATCCTCTCCGCGATCCTCCTGATCTTCATCGGCGCCATTGCGGATCGCTCCCCGAAGCCGGTGCGGTTGTTCGCCACGTTCGCCTGGGCCGGAGCAGCGGCCGCCACCGCCATGTTCCTGGTCAGCGGCGACAACTGGGCGCTGGGAGTGCTGCTCCTCGTCTTCGCCAACCTGTGCCTGGGATCGTCCCTGGTCATCTACGACTCATTGCTGTGCCGGATCGCATCGCCGGATGAGCGCGACCGGGTGTCCAGCCGAGGCTGGGCCTGGGGCTACCTGGGTGGCGGCCTGCTGCTCGCGCTGAACCTTGGGCTGTTGACCCTTGACAAGCAGATCGGCATCTCCGCGGGCATGGCCGTCCGGATCAGCCTGCTCTCGGCAGGGCTGTGGTGGGGCGCGTTCACCATCATCCCGGTCGTTGGCCTGCGAGATCTGCGTGGCGCCACCGAGATGACCACCGGGCAACGGTCGGGCGTGATTCGTGGCAGCCTGCGCCAGCTGGCCACCACCTTCCGCGAGCTCCGGCACTTTCCCCAGACCCTGCTCTTCCTGGTGGCCTACCTCTTCTTCAACGACGGCATACAGACCGTGATCAGCGCCTCAAGCGTCTATGGCGCCGAGGAGCTCAAGTTCAGCAGCAGCCAGCTGATCGAGATCATCCTGCTCGTCCAGTTCGTCGCCTTCGGTGGTGCCCTGCTGTTCGGGCGGTTGGCCAGCCACTTCGGAGCGTGGCGGGTCGTCTTGAACAGCCTTGTGCTCTGGACCCTGGTGGTGACCATTGCCTTCTTCGTGCCCACCGGCGCGTTCCTGATCTTCGCCGGACTCGCGGTGCTGATCGGAATCGTGCTGGGTGGCAGTCAGGCTCTGTCCCGCTCGATCTACAGCCAGCTGATCCCCCGTGGACGCGAAGCCGAGTTCTTCAGCCTGTACCAGGCGATGGAACGTGGCACGAGCTGGTTCGGAACGCTCGTGTTCGGCCTGGTCCACCAGTTCACCCACTCCTACCGCTGGGCCATCATCGCCCTGATCGTGTTCTTCGTCGTCGGTGGCGTGCTGCTGTCCAGGGTTCGGATGCGCGACGGCATCGTTGCCGCCGGCAATGTGGTCCCCGCGGTCATCTGACCCGCTCCCCCCATTCCACTCCCCCATTCGCGGTACGATGAGAGCCGGTCGGCATCTGCCGAGTCCGGAACATTGAACCTGACTGCGGCGTTGTGCCCAGTGAATCCCCGCGCAGAACAGCGCGGCAGCACGTTGGGAGTACACCCGTCATGGCAGAACGATCACTTCGCGGTACGAATCTGAGTGCACTCAGCATGGAGACCGACACGAACGTCGTCCTCAGCGAGCGCCAGATCGTTCGCTACATATGCCCGGAGAAGCACATCAGCGAGCTTCCCTTCTCCGTCGAGGCAGACGTCCCGTCGGTGTGGGAGTGCCGTTGCGGCGTGGAGGCCCGGCTGGTGGACGGACCCGACCCGGAGTACAAGAACGTGAAGGCTGTTCGCACCCACTGGGACATGCTGCTCGAACGTCGGTCCATCCCGGAGCTCGAAGAGCTGCTGAAGGAACGACTGGCGTTGCTGCGGGCATCGCGCGGAGAGAAGCCGCGCCGCAAGCGCACCGCCTGACCACCTTCACCCACAGACGCTTGCACCGACAAGCCCCGACCGACAAGCCCCGTGCTGCCTTCCCCCCGATGGCCGCGGGGCTTGTTGCTGTCCACCCCATAGCGCGCGGACGAGATTTGAGCGAACCGGTCTGACGCGGCTCAGATGACCTCGCCGCGGACGATGCCCGACCCGCCCACCAGCCGACGTTCGACCACGCGCTGCAGCCACCGCCGGGTGATCGGTCTGGTGAACGGCAGGATGAAGAAGAATCCGACGATGTCCGTCAGGAAACCCGGGGTCAGCAGCAGGGTGCCGCCGATCAGGACGAGCATCGCGTCGGCCAGCTCGCGTCCAGGCATCTTGCCGCTGTTCAGCGCCAGCCGCAGAGACCGCCAGGTGCGGCTCCCCTCGCGCTTGACGAGATAGGCACCGAGGGCGGACTCCGCCAGCAACAAGGCAAGGGTCTGCCAACCGCCGATCACCTTGCCCACTGCGACGATGACCGCAATCTCGGCCACCGGCACGACCAGCAGCGCCAGGAAGGCATACCACCCCCATCGCGGTCGTCGACGACCCCCACGGGTCAGCCGTTGAGTCGGTGCCACCGTGGCTCCCTGTGGAAGAGCGACCGAAGCTGGCCGAGTCGATACCGTGCGCCCCACGTCGTGATGCTGCGCAAAGACTCGTTAACGATGTCCTGGCTCATCTTGGAGTCGCCGATCGTGCGTTCGACAAAGGTGATCGGCACCTCGACCACGCTCAGGCCGGCGCGTATCGCCCGCCATGCGAGATCGACCTGGAAGCAGTAGCCCTGCGAAGCGACCTCCTGCAGGTCCAGGGTTTGCAGCGCCGACGCTCGGTAAGCCCGGTACCCCCCCGTGGCGTCACCGATCGGCATACCGAGGAGCACGCGCACGTAGATGTTTCCACCGACGCTGAGAGCCTTACGGTGCAGGGGCCAGTTGACCACCGATCCGCCCGGCACCCAGCGCGAGCCGAGCACGACATCGGCGTCGGCAAGTGCCGCCAGAAGGGACCGCAGCTGCTCGGGCTGGTGGGATCCGTCGGCGTCCATCTCTACCAGGACGTCATAGCCGCGATCCAGCGCCCACGCGAAGCCGGCCAGATAGGCCGCTCCGAGGCCCTCCTTGCTCATCCGGTGCAGGACCCGAACCTGAGCGTCATCCGCCGCCAGCTGATCGGCGACGGCACCCGTTCCGTCCGGGGAGTTGTCGTCAAGGACCAGGACGTCCGCCTCGGGCACTGCGGCGCGCAACCGCGACACGATCAGCGAGAGGTTCTCGCGTTCGTTGTAGGTCGGGATCAGCACAACGATCTTACCGATCGGGGGCCTCGCCTGCGGCTGCCTCAATTAACGTCCTTTGTAGGGGTAAAGCCTTCATAGTGGTCGAGTGACCGACCCTAGCGGCCGCGGCGCAGCCGCCCCAGAGCCAGCAGAGCCAACATCGACGCAAGACCAGCGCTGGCGAGGATCTCGGGCCAAGGGCCAACCCGGTCCGCGACGGTGCGATCGGTGCGCAGCGGAAGATCGGCGGCAAGTGCTGCCGGTGTGAACAACGTACTGCGCTGGTGCGCGGTTCCGTCGGGCGTGATCATCGCGCTGACCCCGACAGTGGATATGTGCACAATCGAACGGCCGTGCTCGATGGCGCGGATCCGGGAGATGGCGAGCTGCTGGACGGACTCATCCGTGAACCCGAACGTGGCGTTGTTGGTCTGCACGAGCAGGACGTTGGCGCCGTGGTCGACGCTGTCCCGGACCAGCCCGTCGTAGGCCACCTCGAAACAGATGATGGGGCCGGCGGCAATGGTGTCCCCGCCGTGGGCAGGCACCCGGAAGACACCGACCTTCTCGCCTGCGGCGAAGTCCGAGTAGACCAGATCCACCTTGTCGCTGAAGTGACGGAAGAACGAGCGGTACGGGATGTACTCGGCGAACGGGACCGGATGTCGCTTGACGTATCGCGCGGTCAGGCCGTGGCCCGGGAGGTACAAGAGGCTGGCGTTGGACACCATGGGCCGCGGCTCATCCAGGACGGCACCCAGGACGAGCGGCGTGTTGATGGCGTCCACGGTCCCGTTGATGACCTTGGCTGCGTCGGGGTTACGCAATGGGTCGATATCCGAAGCGTTCTCCGGCCACACCACGAGGTCCGGTTTCATCAGGGTCCCCGCCTTCACCTCCGCAGCCGCCCGCGTGGTGACTCTCGCGTGGTTGTCCAGGACGGCCCGCCGCTCGGCGTTGAATTCCAGACCTGCCCGGGGAACATTGCCCTGCACCGCGAGGAACCGCCCGGTCGGCCCATCGATCGGTCTGGGGACCAGAAGGGGCAGCAGCGTGGC
>DASRUA010000348.1:0-2313 GCA_035655615.1 Dermatophilaceae bacterium | reverse complement strand
GCATTGCCGCGGCGACTCCCCGTGGGCTGATGGTGCCCAACATCAAGGACGCCGACCAGATGTCGCTTCTGCAGCTGGCAAACGCCATGGCCAACCTGATCTCGACCGCCCGCGAGGGTCGGACCCTGCAACAAGTTACCGCCCCTAGAGGTACTTGCAATCGCAAGTACCTTCCACTCGCGAGGAGGACCCCCCGTCGTCCCCGCAACCCCCGGCTAACCAACTGAGTAGTCACTCGGCCGGTTCGTCGACCGGCAGGTCACCAGACGGGAACCGGCGGGGCACCAGCACGATCAGGATGACGACGGTGGCGATGCCGGCAACCAGCAGGCCAAGGAACACGGCGTGGGTTGATGCATGCAGCGCCTCACGCAGGAAGGCTGCGGCTACCGGATCTTCATGACCGCCCGCCAGTGCTTGGCTGATACCGTCAACCCGGTTCGGGACTTTGCCTCGCAGGTTCGCCGGCGCCTGGCTGAGGCGGTGTAGCAGGACGGCATTGGTGATGGCCCCGAAGACTGCCGCCCCGAGGCTCTGGCCGAGGAACCGGGAGAACATCGCACCACCGGTGACGACCCCGCGCTGAGACCAACCGACGGTCGACTGCAGCCCGACGATGAGCGGCGAGGTGATCAACCCCATGCCCACACCCATGATGGCGCTGCCGGCCACCGGCTGCCACACAGGCGACTCGGCAGTAGCCAGGCTGAACACGACACCGGCGATCACGGTGAACAGCCCACCCAGCAGCGCCGTGTCTCGGAAGCCGATTCGCAAGTAGAGCCGCGAGGAGAAGCCGGAGGCGACCGGCCAGGTCATGGTCATTACCGCGAGCACGAACCCGGCCGCCACCGGCCCCAACCCCAGGACTGACTGGGCCCAGGTGGGCAGGAACGTCGACAGCCCGATGACCATCAACCCGGCGGTCAGGGTCGCGGCATACGAACCGGCCGTCACACGGCGGGTCCACAGCCACGGCGGCATGACCGGCTCGGCCGCCCGCCGCTCCACGACGATGGCGACCGCAGCCGCCACCACAGCCCCGGAAAAGACCAGGACGCTCGGCACCGAGAGCCACGCCCACGCGGTCCCGCCCTGTAGCAGCCCCAGGATCAGCAGGCCGACCGAGGCCAGCAGTAGGACTGCGCCCGAGTAGTCGATGCGGTGCGGGCGTCGCTCGACCCGCTCGTGCAGGTCGCGGACGATCAGGGTCAGGGCAACAGCTCCCAGCGGCAGGTTGACCAGGAAGATCCAGCGCCACGTCGCATACTGCGCGAACACGCCTCCGATGGCCGGCGCCAGCACGGCCGAGATGCCCCACACACTCGCCAACCACCCCTGCACCTTGCCGCGTTCCCGCAGGTCGTACAGGTCTCCCGCCACGGTGTTGACGGTCGCCCCGATCGCACCGGCGCCCAGACCCTGGACGCCGCGAAACGCAATCAGCGCCACCATGTTCCAAGAGAGCGCGGACAGCGCAGAACCGATCAGGAAGATGACGACGCCGATGACTAGCACGGGCTTGCGCCCATAGAGATCGGCCAGCTTCCCATAAACCGGGATGGTCACGGTCTGCGCGAGCAGGAAGATCGAGAACACCCACCCGACCAGCGAGAACCCGCCGAGATCACCCACCAACTGCGGGATCGCCGTCGCCACGATGGTCGAGTCCATCGCGACCAGCGCCATGGCCAACATAAGTGCCACCAGCACCGGAGTGCGATGGTCCCGGCGGGATACTGCCACAAGCCCTCCATTTGGCGCGCGATCGGCGCCGACCACCCTACTCACTCACCGTTCGTTGGATGTGTGGCTCCCGCCGGACAGCAACCGTGAAGACCGGTGCGCCGCAAGCCCGCACGTCGGGGTCGGCCAGTGGCCTGGGGAAAACGGACTGGAAGCAACCCCAGCACGCTGGGCAGGTTGAACGACACCACGCCATACCGGCGCATCACCAGGCACCGACCCGTCTCCAACCGGGGCGCTTGCTTCGGGACATGAGGCCACCGGGATGACCCGAAGCGGCTGGTACCAACAGACCAAGGAAGGCTCAAAATGAAGATCGAGCACATTGAGCTCCGTTGCGTGCGGATCCCGTTGGTGGCTCCGTTCCGGAACTCGTTCGGGAGCCTCTTGTCGGCGGGAGCACCAGTCCGGTAGGACTGTCTCCTGTTGCTCGGCACAAACGGAGCCTTCATCACAGGCACCGATCTGCTCATGGACGGCGGCGTGATTGCTGCACTTCGTGGAGGGCGTCTGCAGGTGAACGTGGGCTAGTACCGACCAGGACGTACCTTTAGGCCTCTTCGGGCG
>DASRUA010000347.1:0-2281 GCA_035655615.1 Dermatophilaceae bacterium | reverse complement strand
GTCGCCGTTGACGTGGAAGATCGGCGCCTGGATCATCCGCGCCGCATCGGTGGAGTACACCGAGGAACGTGAGGCTGACGGCGAGGTGGTGAATCCGACCTGGTTGTTGATGACGACGTGGATCGTGCCACCGGTGCGGTATCCACGCAGCTGCGAGAGGTTCAGCGTCTCGGCCACGACACCCTGACCTGCGAATGCAGCGTCGCCATGGAGCAGCAACGGCAGGACGGTGTATGCCGCGCCCTTCAGGTCGAGCCGGTCCTGCTTGGCGCGCACGATTCCCTCGAGAACCGGGTTGACGGCCTCCAGGTGCGAGGGGTTGGCCGCCAGGTAGACCTTGGTCTTGGCGCCGTCCTCGGAGACGAACATGCCCTCGGTGCCGAGGTGGTACTTCACGTCGCCCGAGCCCTGCACGGATGTGGGGTCCTGCGTGCCCTCGAACTCGCGGAAGATCTGGCTGTAGGACTTGCCCGCGATGTTGGCCAGAACGTTGAGGCGGCCACGGTGGGACATACCGATACAGACCTCGTCCATGCCTTCAGCGGCGGCGCGACACAGGATCCGGTCGAGCAGGGCGATCACGGACTCGCCGCCCTCGAGGCTGAAGCGCTTCTGTCCCACGAACTTGGTCTGCAGGAACGTCTCGAAGGCCTCGGCGGAGTTGAGCCGCCTCAGGATCCGCAGCTGCTCGTCGGCGGAGGTCTTGGCATAGGGGGTCTCGACCCTGGCCTGGATCCACTCGCGCTGCTCGGGGTCCTGGATGTGCATGTACTCGACGCCGACCGTTCGGCAGTACGCGTCGCGCAGGATGCCCAGGATCTTGCGCAGCTTGAGCAGCGGCGCCCCGCCGAAGCCGCCGGTGGCGAAGTCTCGCTCGAGGTCCCACAGGGTCAGGCCGTGCGTGGAGACGTCGAGGTCGGGGTGGTGGCGCTGGCGGTACTCCAGCGGGTCGGTGTCGGCCATGAGGTGGCCGCGCACGCGGTAGGCGTGGATGAGCTGCTGCACGCGAGCCGTCTTGTTGATGTCCGAGTCGTGGGTGGCCGAGATGTCCTGGACCCAGGCGATCGGCTCGTAGGGGATCCGCAGTGACTCGAAGACCTCGCCGTAGAAGTTGTACTCGCCCAGGAGCAGCTGGTGCAGGACCCGCAGGAACTCGCCGGAGACCGCGCCCTGGATGATCCGGTGGTCATAGGTCGAGGTGATCGTGATGATCTTGCTGACCGCGTCGCGGTTCAGCGTCTCCTGGCTCGCGCCCTGCCACTCGGCCGGGTACTCCAGGGCCCCGACGGCGATGATCGCGCCCTGCCCGGACATCAGCCGCGGCACGGAGTGGACCGTGCCGATGCCACCGGGGTTGGTCAGGCTGATGGTGGTGCCCTGGAAGTCGTCGACGGTGAGCTTGTTGTTGCGGGCCTTGCGGACGACGTCCTCGTACGCCGTCCAGAAGTGCGCGAAGTCCATCGCCTCGGTCGCCTTGATGGCCGGCACGAGCAGGGTGCGGGTGCCATCCGGCTTGGCCATGTCGATCGCAAGCCCGAGGTTGATGTGCGCCGGCGTGATCAGGGCGGGCTTGCCGTCCTTCTCGCCGAACCCCTTGTTCATCTGCGGCATCAGGGCCAAGGCCTTGATCAGCGCGTATCCGATCAGGTGGGTGAAGCTGACCTTGCCACCGCGGCTGCGCCGGAGGTGGTTGTTGATGACCACCCGGTTGTCGATGAGGAGCTTGGCCGGGACGACGCGCACGCTGGTTGCGGTCGGCACCGTCAGGCTGGCTTCCATGTTTGTCACGGTGCGGGCGGCGGCCCCGCGCAGTGGCTGGACGTCATCCTCGCTGAGCGGGCCGGTGGGCTTGACCGGGGGGATGTCGCGTGGCTTGGGGGGAGTCTTGGGGGCACTGGGTGCCATCGCCGATGAGGCGTCCGGCTTGCTCGCGGGGGCCGGTGCCAGGGGTTCAGGGGCGGGCACTGACGCCGGAGGGGTAGTGAAGGGCTGGGGTTCTGCAGTCTGCGAGTCCGGCCGCGCCACGCTGCCGTTGCTCTTGCCTGAGACGGTTGCTGAGCCGTTGTCTGAGACGTTGCCACTGTCGGACGGGTGGTAGTCGGCGAAGAACTCCCACCAGGCCTTGTCCACCGAGTTCTTGTCCTGCAGGTACTGCTGGTACAGCTCATCCACGAGCCACTCGTTCGGGCCGAAGTCCGCCATGGGGTTATTTGTGGGTGGCTGGGCAGGCACAGTTAATACGCCTCTTTCGCAGCGTCGGCAATGTTGGGAACCAAGCAGT
>DASRUA010000346.1:0-6312 GCA_035655615.1 Dermatophilaceae bacterium | reverse complement strand
TCCCTTGACGGCAAGCCCTGGCCGCTGCCCGACCCGCTGGGCCTGTTGTGGCAGTCGCTGGCGGTGTCGAGCTGGTCGAGCATCCCGTTCCTGGGTTCGATCCTGGCACCCACGCTAGTCGTCTGCGGGAGCCGGGACAGTGTCGTGCCGCCCTCCAATAGCCGGGTCCTGGCCCGTCGCATCCCCGACGCCACGCTGGTCATGCTGGCCGGCAGGGGCCACGACCTGCAGCGCGGCGACTCGGCGAAGTCGTTGGCCCGGCTCGTCGCGGGCTTCTCACCGGCCGCGCGTGCCTCTGAGCGACTGGCCACCGTCGGCTGAGCGACGTTTTCGCGCGCGGTCTTGACACAACTACAAGACTGCACTTAGCTTGCGATTAAACCTCAGGGCTCTGGTCGTGGGTTCTCTTTGAGCAGGAGTGCGGTGGCTGTGGCGGCTACTTCTCGCATTTTGGCGATGATGGCGCGTTGGCGTCGGTCGTTGTCGATCCATTCCTGGTAGAGCTCGGCCTCGCGTTGGGTGAGCCGTCGGTTGACGGTCTTGCCGTTGACCTTGGCGGTCCACTGCCAGTACGGGCCATGGAGCTGTGGCGGGTCGCCGTGGCAGCGGCAGTTCGGTTTGCCGCAGCGGTTGTGCCGCTGGGCGAGGCTGCCGGCAGCGATGTAGCCGATGTCGGCGAGCTGGGCGGCGAGGTTGCGGTAACGGCGCTGGTAGTCGGCTAGTCGGTCTGCGGTGGATCGCGCCATTGTGTGTTCCTTTCGGCGTGTCGAAGTGATTCTGCCAGTCCCAGGGTCCGATAGTAATAGTACTATCGGACACTGGGAGAGACGATGGAAACGGACCCACACGGACCACACGATGCGGCAAGTGACGCGACGCGGCTACGGCGCTTCCGCACCGGCTTCTACCGATGCTTGACAAGCTGGGCCGACGCGACATTCGAGCTGTGCGACGCGGCGCTATGCGCACCGGCGCCGGTCGCCTCGGTGCCCGTGTTGAGTCTGGAGCCGATCTTCCGTCGTAGTCACGGCAGCCTGTACAAGGCGCTCGCCCGCGGCGGGGTTGACGCCAAGGCGATGCGTGACCTGTTGGCCGAACACCGCCCACGGGACTGGCCGCTGGTGTTCGCCGTGGACGCCTCGACCTGGGCCCGTTGTGACGCCGAGACCAGCCCCGAGCGGGGCTTCTACTACTCCGCGTCCAAGCACTCGGCCGGGAAACCGATCGTGGCCGGCTGGTCCTACTCCTGGATCACCCAGCTGGACTGGGCGAACAACTCCTGGACCGCACCCATGGACGCCCGCCGGATCCCACCCAAGGCCGATGCCACCGCCCTGACCGTCTCCCAGGTGCGTGACCTGGTCACCCGCCTTGGTCAGAGCGCCACGACGCCGGTGTTCTGCTTCGACGCCGGCTACGACGCGATCGCACTCACCCACGAACTCGCCGACGTCCGCGCCAATATCGTGGTCCGGATCCGCGACGACCGGGTCTTCTACACCGACCCCACCCCCACCACCGCAGGTGCTATTGGGCGGCCCCGCCGCCACGGCCACCGGCGCGGCTGCGCCGACCCCAACACCTGGCCCACCCCCGACGTCGAGTCGACCACCACCGACAGCCGGTACGGCACCCTCAAGGCCTCAGCCTGGCACGGCCTGCACCCCAAACTCGGCCGCCGCGGACACTGGGCCGACCACGACCAGTCGCCGATCGTGGCCGGCACCGTGATCCGGGTCGATGTGCAGCACCTGCCCAAACCCACCAGCGGGACCAAGAAGACGCTGTGGCTGTGGGCCGCAGGACCCGGCTTCGACCTCGACATCTGCTGGCGGGCCTACCTGCGACGCTTCGACATCGAACACACCTTCAGGTTCGTCAAGAACACCCTGGGCTGGACAGCACCCGCACTGCGCACCCCCGAACAAGCCGACCGCTGGACCTGGCTCGTCGTCGCCGCCTACACCCAGCTCCGCCTCGCCAGAGGCCTCGTCGACGACCTCCGGCTGCCCTGGGAACGACGACGCAAACCCGGCCGACTTACCCCCGCCCGCGTCCGAAGAGGGTTTCGTCGACTTGCCCCGACACTGGGCACGCCAGCCAGTCCACCAAAATCTCGAACACCCGGCCCCGGACGCCCAAAGGGCACCCGCCGTGAGCGACGAACCCGATACCCAGCGATCAAGAAGGCCGCATAGCCGGGTTTAATCGCAAGCTAAGGTGACGGCCCTGGGCCGGTCTCTTCTACGAGGGACGCCAAGAGTCTTCCTCTGGACACGCCAGCATCCTGGTGGACTTGGGTCAGGATGCGATGGGTACGCCGGATACTGACGCTGGCCCAGATGAGAGCGACCCCTGGCGTCGTTGCCGGTGTTGATGGTGATGACCAGGACCAGACGCTCGTCTTCGTCGATCCGCGAGCAGACCCGGTAGGTGCCGGCCCTGATCCGCATGCCGGAGCAATCCTTGTGCTGTTGGGGGTTGGCGCACGTCCGCCGCAGCGGAACAGGAGGTGGACTTGGCTGGCAGCGGCAAGAACACGCTGCTCGGATTGGCCTAGAAGAGCTGGACCGCGAAGAAGATGATGGTGCCGATAAGAGCGGCCAGGAGCCCGAAGTCGACAAGCCTAAAGTCGACGGTGACAGCGCGATCCGGGTTCTGAATTCCCACGCGTTCCGGGTTGAGAAGTCCATCGTGGGACTGGATAGCTTGAGAGGACATTTGCGACACCTCGAGACCGGAACCTAGCGGACATGGCCTGCCGCGCCTGCTGTCAAGTGTCTTCTGGCGGATCGGCACTGGCATCAGCCGTTCGGTCAGGGCTCATTGGAAAACGGATGAGAATCGGATCTGTCCACGCGAGCAGGACCGGATGGGGCGTGATGGGCAGGTGAGCAGAAGCGCTTCGGCCAAGTGAGTTCATTACGGCGTTGCTGGCAGCGGCCGAAGCCAGGTTTCACCTGTCCGGATCGCGACGGCCCGGTCGTGCGCAACGGCACTGGCCTGTGCGCACGCCCGGTGGGGGGTACCGGATCGCGATCGCGTCCTACCTAGGCAGGGGTGACTCCTTCGGCACGTCGATCCTCGATTCCTCCGTCGCCTACGCCGACCAGACCGAGCAGGACTACCAGGCGCTCGTCATAGCGGTTAAATCCGGCCGCCTCCCCGCGCAGACCGGGCTATAGCACCTGCGTGCGTTCGGTGCCGGCTGCGCAGACTCCGAACCCAGGGCCTAGAAGCCAACATCTGAGCGAATCGTGCGGTCTGCGCCTGGAATGTGGCATGGACGTGGCCAGCTCCAGCAAAGCCCTGACGCAGTGCAGTCGGTCCGCTTATGGTGAGGGTTACCCTTCGCGGCCCGGTTGGGCAGCGGGTTTCCATCGGCTGCAGGGGTCCAGTCACCAGGAGTTGTGCATGATTCAGCAGTATCTGTGGTCCCTTGCGTTCGCCCTCGCGCTCGTATCGGTCGGTCTGGTGGTGCGCGTCGTCCAGATTGTTGCGCCCAGCCGACGACCGGTACCTGTCGAGAGCCGCTGATCGAACAGCTCAGTTGCTCACCAGGTTGCTGCCCGAATGGCACCGGCTACAGCTCTCTGAGCCGCCTGCGCGAGATGCCCATCGACGAGCTCAAGCTCGACCGGTCCTTCGTCCTGCCCATGACAGACGACGCCCGCGCCGCCGCGCTCGTGGCCTCCTCCATCGGCCTGGCCCACAGCCTGGGCCTGCGGATGGTCGCCGCGGGCGTCGAGACCGAGTCGCCTACGCCACGCTGAAGCGCCTGGGCTGCGACCAGGCGCAGGGCTTCTGGATGTCGCGGCCCGTGCCCACCGCAGAGCTCGACCGCTGGCTGAGCAACCGGAGCGCTGTCGAACAGTTCACTCCCGGCCGGGCGCGTCTCTCTGCGCCCATGGCGCTCTAGCAGTGACACCTGTGTCGTTCGCCACCACGAGCGACGCCGCGCGGGTCAGGGCTCAGCAGGCTCACGGGTGCCTGTTTGCAACCGCCCGCTGTAAGGCCTAGATCGGCCTCGTCCGAATTAACAGAGAATCCTCGAATGCTCATGCCCGGCGTTCGCACCTGCCTACGGTGAAGGAGGGTGCGGGATCGGGGTCTTTTTCGGACCCGCGTTGAGCCTGCCCAACCGATGATGAGGGATAGAGGGTTTCTGGTGCGCACAAATCGTCGCCAGCCGCTGGTGTCGGCTGCTGTGGTCTTTGCTCTGTTCGTGCCGGCTGTGCTGGCGGTGCCATCGGCCTCGGCCGTGGCACCCAGGGCCGTCACGGCCCTACCACGGGTTACCGTCGGCCGAAACGCCTGGGTGGCTGTCTCGGTGGCGATCCTGTGGCGTGCCCCCGGGCCCGCCCGCTATGTTGACCGGCCAGCGTTGGCCAACCCGGCGAGCATCCGGCAGTGGCTGTCCCGAATGACGCTCCTCCAATCGGCGCGTCCGGTGCATGGACCCGGGTGGCGACCCTGACAGGTCAGGTGCGCCGGGTCTACTCCAGCGCCGTCGCGGTCCGGGCGCCAGGTGCTGCTGCGTTGCCCGTGACCGGCATCGACGTCGTGCGGGCTGCCCAGATGTTTGGCGGGCTGCCGTATCTGTGGGCGGGACGGTCCGGCTTTGGCTTCGACTGCTCGGGCCTTGCCTCGCTGGACCTTCGCGCCCACGGCTTGATCATCCCCCGCGATGCGGACGCACAGGCCAGGAAGGGGACGGTGGTGAGCAGTCGAGCCCTGCGCCCCGGCGACCTGCTCTTCTACGCCACACGCGGGTACGTGCACCACGTGTCGATCTACGCCGGCAACGGCCGCATGGTTCAGGCACCGAACACCGGCAGCTCGGTCCAGACGATCGCGGTTTCAACCCCGTCGTACGCGCGCGAGTTCGTCGGCGCGCGGCGCAACATCCGATGAGGACGTCGAATGCGGGGGCAGTCGTTGCGCGCTGACCCGTTGCCAGCAAGTGGACCCCGGACGGGCAGCTGGCGTTATGACCGACTTGATCGCCCACGACATCGACGGGCTAGTACGGCCCACCCGTCATACGAGATCAGCCGATGTAGGTCATGTCTTTCCACTCACCAGGGATCTGACGTGGCGCACCGAAGCCGCCGCTGTTGTCGCCCGGGTGGAGCCACAGGCGGCCCTCTGTATCCCGCGCGACCAGGTCGTTCCCGCCGGCACCGTCCAAGTTGCCAGGGGTGGCCAGGGCGGTCACCGGGGGCCAGCCGCTGGAGATGGGAGTTCGGGCAGCGACCCCACCGGTGCCGTCGCCTGGGTAGAGCCAGAGCTTCCCGGCTGAGTCGAGGGCCAGGAGGTCGGCCCGTCCGTCCCCGGAGATGTCGCCGGGGCCTCTGATGGTTAAGCCGTTCCACCCACCGCTGATCTTGGTTTTCGTTGCGAAGACCGCGTTGCCGCTGTCGGCGTACAGCCACAGGTTTCCGGCTTTGTCGCGGGCGACTATGTCGGGTCGACCGTCGCCGTTCATGTCGCCGGCGTCGGTGATGGCGTCCATGGCGTCCCACCCGCTGCCGATGGCGCGCCGGGGGTAGACACCACTTGCGCCGTTGCCCTGGTAGAGCCACAGGACTCCGTTGCGGGCCCGCGCGAGGACGTCCGCGTTGCCGTCATCTGTCACGTCACCAGGGGTGATGATCGCGGTCATGCCGTTCAGGCCGCTGGCCATCAGGGTCCGGGCGCCAAAACCGCCCGTGCCATCGCCCGGGCAGAGCCACAACTTGCCCGCGGCGTCCCTGACGACCAGGTCGGTGATCCCATCCCTGTTGAAGTCGCTGAGCCGCGTGGTGTCTGGAGCTGTGGTGGTCGTCGTGCGGTCGGCTGCCTTGCTCTGGGTCCCGCTCTGCGAGAAGGGTGGTGCATGGGAGAACACGCCAAAGGCCACCAGCCAGCCGGCCGCGACCACGGCAGCAAGGGCACCTAACGCCAGTCCCGTTCTCATACGTCTCATGGCGTATCCCCCAACAAGGTCCCGCCTGACGCTCACGAGCGTGGAGGCCCCGATAGTACGCTTGAGGCGAGTTCCGCATAAAAGCTGAGGCACTCGTCATACAGGGGGAGCATCCCTGCGGCGGCGGCCTGGCTGAACGAGGGGGCCGCCGCATCCTTGGCCGAAACCACGGGGGTGACGCCCTCGGGCAGGGCGAGGCCGATCTCGGGGTCCAGGGGGTTGATGGCGTGCTCGCGAGCCGGGTTGAAGGTCGCGGAGCAGAGATACATGACGGTGGAGTCGTCTTCCAGGGCGCAGATGGCGTGGCCCAGGCCCTCGGCGAGGTAGATGGCGCGGCGGTCGAC
>DASRUA010000345.1:0-6215 GCA_035655615.1 Dermatophilaceae bacterium | reverse complement strand
CGTGGCGACCGAGCCTGTGGTGGCCGAGCCGGACGAGGCCGCAGTAGCCGGCGCCGAACCGGCGGCGGGCACGCCGGCGGCTGGGTTTACCGGGTCGGCCGCGATCGGGACCGGTTCCTACCCGTGCCGCTACGCCGGGGCGATGCTGCTGTACCCCTACCTGGACCTGGTCGGCGCCCAGGGGATCTTCGCGACGTTGACTGGTGGCCCGGCCCGCCGGTACGGCGACCAAGGCGTGCTGACGACCGCGACCCTGGGCTTCGCGTTGGGTGCTGGCACCGTGGAGGGCACCAAGCACCTTCGCCGGGCGGAAGCCGGCTCGGCGGTGGGACTTGCGGCCACCCCGGAGCTGGGGACGCTGCGGGCCCGGTTGTCGGCCCTGGCCGACAACTCCGACCCCTTGGCCCTGCAGCGCGCGTTCGCTGCGGGGATGCTCAAGGCGGACCCCGCGACCGAGACGGTGTACTTCGTCGACGACCATTTCGTGCCCTACGCCGGCGGGCGCCCGGTCGCTCCAAGGGGTGGAACACCAAACGCCGCCACGCCCAGCCCGGCCGCGACGACACCCTCGTGGTCGACGCCCGGGGCAGGGCCGTGGTCTTCGGCTCGGGTGAGCCGACGGGACTGGCGTCCAACCTGCCCGGGTGCTGGCCCAACTGCGCGACGTGCTCGGCCCGGATGCCCCGATCCTGCTCGGCTTCGACCGGGGCGGGTCCTACCCGTCCGCGTTCACGACCTGCCGGGACGCGGGCGCGGACTGGGTCAGCTACCAGCGGGCCCCGCTGGTCGCCACCACCGCCACCCCCGCGGCGGCGACCATCACCCGCGCCGGCGCGGCGGTGCAGGTGGTCCTGGCCGACGAGACCGTTCAGATCAAGGGGTACGGCCCGGCCCGCCAGCTCACCCTGTACGAACACGACCAGCCCGTGCTGCAGGTGTTGACCAGCGACACCACCACCACCGCGGTAGGGCTGCTGTACTGGCTGCGGGCCAGGTGGCGGATCGAGAACACCTTCAAATACGCCGCGCAGCACAACGGTATCGACGCGTTGGCCTGCTACGGGATGGACATCGGCCCCGACACCCGAAAGGTCACCAACCCCGCCCGGACCGCCGCCCGCAAAACCCTGGCAGCCGCCCAGGACGAGCTCGCCACCGCCGAACGGGCCCTACCCCAGCTCCTAAACAGTGAGGGGACCCCAGCGCAGAAGAACGCCGCGCTACCGGGAGTACACGCCCGGATCGACGCCGCCATCGCCGCAACCAGCGACGCCAAGACCGCGCTCCACCCCATCCCGGCGAAGGTCGCGGCCACCGACCTGGACCCCGACGCGCAACTGGCCCGCCCCCACCTTGGTCGCCGCGGCCTGCAGATGGTGCTGCGGCTTCTCGCATTCAACGCCGAAGCCTGGCTGGCCGAACACTTCAACGCCTACCTGGCCGACCCAGACGAGTACCGCGCCATCCTGCGCAACCTGCTCCACCTCGGCGGCCACGTCGACTACACCACCAAGGCGATCACCATCACCCTCGACCGACCAGACAGCCCCCGAGTCGCCCGCGCCCTTCAGCTACTCACCGAAGAGCTCAACGCCACACCAGCAACCATGCCCGCAGACCAACGCCCACTGACCTACCAGATCGCCGAGGCGTAAACCTCAACACTGAACTCGTCCCTACTTGCGGAGGTCTGAGTCTCAGGCGGCCTTCTTGGTCTCCTACTAGGCACGCCTGACTGAGGATCGTTGGCAGTGATTGGCATATGGGGTCTGACCTGCGCAGATACCGTTGGGGACTGTTGACCTGTGATGGTCGCGGATGAACCTGCCAAGGACTGCGTAAGGACTCAGCCGGCCGCTGAGTCGTCCATTCTCGATGGCCGAAGTCGGGTCAAATCGGACAGGGTTTCACCGCGCATTTGGCGGGTTTGGGGTGTTGACAAGTAGGGCGGCCCGGGCCGGGTGTGGTCACCGACCAGGGCCTGTACCGAGGCGCCTAGGGGTGAGGCGAACTCGATCGTGTATCCATCATGCACGCCGAGGTATGGGCTTGGTCAAGACGAGGCCTGCACTTGGTCAAAGAAAGCGGCGCCAGATCCCTACTATCCGGCGCAGATCGAGCGTACCGTCCAGGAATGGCCCCGGCCGGTGCGGAACACCGACCCGGGGACCTTGACCGATCAACCTAGACACCAAGAAGAAGGCTCATGAGTGAAATCATGCATGAAAAGGCAGCACGCGACATCACCGCCCCCACCACCGGCCAAGCGCAACCTGAGTTCTCTCAGGAATACTCGAGCGGTGAACTTGAGGGATTGGGCTCACGCGAATTGCTTGACGGATACGCCGAGTAATCCAAATGGACGCCGCTCAATTACTCCCCTATCTTCACCGGATCTCACGCCGAAGGCGCCGTCGTGGCGATGCTCAGGATCGGCGATTTCAAGGACAAGAACTGGATCCAAGTCCAGTCGTCACGAGAGCTGACGAAATGATAGCGGCAAGACCGGCCCAAGTTACTTTGACCGGAAATTCTCCTGTCACGCCCACGACCGCCCGCTCAAGCCTGAGAACGTCCTCAACTGCTTGAGATGAGTGCGACTTGCCGAACTTGAACTGCCGTCGACACGATCCGGGTGAGGCACGGTCCTGGAGTCCGACGAGAGACCGTGATCAGCCAAACCCACCCCATGACTCACCAGGAACTCACGAGGACCACGCCGTGGGTCAACCCGGGCAAGGGGAAGCAGCCTGGCTGGCTGGCTGGGGGCCTGGCTGTGGCTGTTGCCGGGACCGCCATTGCAGCGACCTTGGAATTGCGGCATCTAGGCGTCGACCCTGGAGGTGACCCCGGAGGTGACCCCGGAGGAGTCCGTCAGCAGACGCTCCGCAGCATCTCCGTGGCCGTACCAAGCGACGCCAAGGTCCAGAACCACTCCGTTGGGCCGCCGATCTGGGATTCCTGTGACGGCCGTCCCGACACCCAGGGGTGGAGCTATGTCATCAACGCCTACCAGTTCACCAGCGCCCGCTCCGCCGCAACGGTTGTCGCGGGCGGTTGCCACCAACTGATCACCCCGGCACCTCGTTTCAATAGATTGCTTGCGCCGTGCCCTCGGCGTGCCCAAACTGCCGGCGACTCACGGCCAATCGCGAGCTCAAGCGGTTGTCCACGCCCCGCTCAATCAAGCGGTCCGCCACGGTGGATTGCCCGTAGCAAGTTGGTTCCCAAGCTGACAGTGCGGGTTCGATTCCCGTCACCCGCTCCACACACGAAAATCGTTGCCAGACAATGCAATCGGGAGGCGTGCCCTCCCGGTGCCCCTGACCGTCGCTACTCGACTCGCTAGCACCAGCAGCGACGCGCCGACCTCAGACCCGAGGTCCCAGCGCGGCGGGTAACCACGTTCTCCTGCCTCAAGGGTGATACATAACCGTCACTTCTCTGGCAGGTGCAGCAGCCTGGGAACACACGGACACCGATGGGCGGTCGACGTTCGGGACCACACTCCGGCGTAGAGGGGCCGTCGTCACACAGCTTGAGGTCTTGGGTCAACGAGATCATCGCGGACTACGTCGCCGTGCTCTGGAGCTGCCATGACGGCAGCCAGCATCCTGATCATCGATGACGAGAGGCAGAATCTTCGACTGTTCCCGGCCCTGCTTGGGGCTGAAGGCTGTGTCACGCGTAGCGCCGCCGCGGTTAGGGACGCAGGTAGATCTTCCTCCAGTGGAGGAGACAAGCCAGTGAGATCCAGAACACCTCGGCGGCAATGAAGATTGTCATAGCCGGATGGCCCGCAAGGGCGATGGCGTTGGCGAAGTGGGTCAGATAGCCCACGTGGTCAAAGGTGTGCACGCTGAGCCATGCGGTCAGGGCGTGCGAACCGAAGTAGACGAAGAGGCTGTTGCGACCGAGAGCGATCAGTGGCCAGGCCCAGCGAGTGGGGGCCGGTAGGTCACCGCTGCGCGGACCTGCATCCACCGCGAGGTGGGCCACGAGGAGAACAGCGGCAGTGCAGGCCCCGATGAGGAGGGCGAAAGGGGGTGTCCACTGCTTCTTGAACGCCGGGACGAACACGTCGAGCAAGGCAGCCAACGCCAGGGCACTGAGGATGATCGACCCAACCGACAGAACGGACGCTCGCTTATCACCGCCCTTGCGAGATTCCAAGAGTGCGTGGCCCACAGTGGCACCGAGGCAGGCGGTGACGACGGCTCCGACGATGGAGATCAGGCCTTCGGGGTCATAGCCCACCGAGCCGTTCCGGTAGAGGTGATTGGCCCCAAAGATGGCGTAATCGATCCAGTGAGAAGGGTTGCACGTGGGGGTGAGCGCACCGCCAACACAGTGCACTGACCATCCCCACTCAACCGCCGTGTCGAGAAGAGCGAGAACGACAGTGACCAGTGCCCACTGCCGCCACCCCTTGACCACGGTGTGCAGCAGGACAAGGACGATGACGACCCCTGCGTAAAGCTGCAAAACCCCCGGGAGGCGCAGATCTGACACATGAAAGGGCGCGCCGGACACGATGACGTAGTTGTAGACGAGTCCGACTGACAGCAGGATGACGACCCGGCGTGCTGCCGGCCAGGGTCGCACCCGGCGCGCATTGGCGAAGGCCAGGCCGCACCCGGACAGGGTGACGAAGGTCGGGAAGATCCAGTCCATCGGATGGACGCCGATCCACGCGACATGATCGAACCACGCCGGGACGCCGAGCCAGATGTCCACTCCGACACTCACGATGAGCATCAACCCCTTGACGATGTCAAGGCTGACGATGCGCGGATCGGCTCGATCGGACTTCGCGGGGGAAACAGGTTCAGTGCTCGCGAGTGCGTCCGACGAAGACCGAGCTTCGGAAGTAAGACTCACCAGGACCCCCTCAGCGCGCCGGCCGCGTTCCGAGGGTACTACGGCCAAGCTCGTCTGGGTCGACTGCTGCTGACCCTTCTCTGTTGCACTTGACCGCGCGTTTGGGCGGCGCAAGCCCGGGATCAGCTCTCCGCCACGCTCCGCGGGCGAGCCCTGGCGGTCGCCGACGAACTCGGCTACGCCGGACCCGACCCCACAGGGCGAGCCCTGGCCAGCGGGACAGCTGGCACCGTTGGCGTGCTGCTGTCCGAGACCCTCACCTACGCACTGACCGACGAGGTCGCCATGTCCTTCCTCGCCGGAATCACCGACGAGCTCGCGCCGACCGGTCTAGCGCTCACCCTGCTCTCGGCAGCACCTCACGGCGACATCGTTCCGGCACGAGACGTCGCCGTCGACGGCGCAATTGTCTACTCCTGCAACCCGAACTCCACCGCAGTCGGCTGGCTGATGCGGCGGCGACTGCCTCTGGTGTTCGTGGATCAGGCCCCGGCACCCGGGATCGCCAGCATCAACATCGACGACCGGCTCGGCGCGCAAGCTGCCGCCCAGCACATCATCGACCTGGGACATCGACACGTGGCGATCGTGACCGCCGGTTTTGGAGCCGAGTTCGGTATCTTGACCGATCCCCTAGAGGCAACCACCGCATACACCGAGCGGCAACGGCTACTCGGCTGGCTCGATGTGCTCGGCGCGGCAGGTGTCGAGCCCACCGTCGTGCGCCAGCGCCATACCAACCCCGAAGACATCGGCTACACCGCGACCCAGACGCTACTCGGACACGGCAACCGGCCAACCGCCATCCTCTGCTTCTCCGACGCCATCGCCCGCGGCGTCATCCGGGCGATCCAAGACGGGGGCCTGCACGTACCAGATGACGTGTCCGTCGTCGGCTTCGACGACAACCCCATCGGCCGACGAACCAGACCTGCGCTCACCACCGTGCGTCAAGACGTCGACGCCAAGGGCAGAGCCGCAGCCGCCGCACTCACCATCGCAATCGATCGCGCCAAGACTCGACCCGCCAGCCGCGGCCGACACCTCGTGCTACCCACCGAACTCGTCGTAAGGGACAGCACCACCCGAGCAGTACCCGATCCTCAGTTGCCACCGCGCGCCGCGCAAGCGGCAGGAAACACCTCTAGACCCCAGCCTCGGCCAACCGGGTTCGCACAGTTGGGACCTCGGCCGGACGTGCTCCGAGGAGCATCGGTGTCCGCAAGCCTGCGCCGGGGGTTTCAATGAAGGATGACCGATTCAGGATCGGCTTGCTCTTATCGCCCATCGCGAACCTGGCCAAGAACCTACCTAATGACCTACGAGAACGGGGC
>DASRUA010000344.1:0-2806 GCA_035655615.1 Dermatophilaceae bacterium | reverse complement strand
AGCCCATCCCGACATCGTCTTCGGCAAGGTCGACACGGAGGCGGAGCAGTCGTTGGCGGGAGCGGCGAGGATTACGTCCATCCCCACGCTGATGGCCTTCCGAGAGGGCATCCTCGTCTTCAGCCAGCCCGGCGCGCTGCCGGCCGCTTCCCTGGAACAGGTCATCGCCGGGGTCCGCAAACTGGACATGGACGACATTCGAGCCCAGACGGCCGAGTCACAGACCGCCGAGTCACAGACCGCCGAGTAGCAGGCGGAGAGTCACCGTCAGGCGGCTCTCAGGCCGCAAACGCCACCTCCTGAAGCCCACAACCGAAACGAGAGCCAACGTGTCCTACGCATTGACCACGACGGTCCGCCGTACCTTCGCCGACACCCTCGACGCCACGCGCGCGTCGCTCACCGACCAGGGCTTCGGCGTCCTGACCGAGATCGACATCCAGGCAACGCTCAAGGCCAAGCTGGACGTCGACATCCCCGCTCAGGTGATCCTCGGCGCCTGCCGGCCACCGCTGGCGTACGCCGCACTTCAGGCGGAACCATCGGTGGGGGCGCTGTTGCCCTGCAACGTCGTCGTGCGATACCTCGACGATGAAACGACCGTCGTGGAGGCCCTCGACCCCAAGGTCATGGTAACCCTGACGCACAATGATGCCCTGTCCCTCGTGGCTGACGAGGCTGGGCGCCGGCTCGCCGCAGCGCTGGACACACTGACACCCGCGCTTGCCGGCAGCTGAGCTGCATCACAATAGGACAGCGACCCTGCTCAACAACCCCCCGCAACAACCCCGCTCAAACAACCCCAAGGAGTCCCCATGGTTGACCTGAACCCCGAAGAGATGGGCGCCGTGGTCAACCGACTGCGTCGCGCCCAGGGCCAGATCGGCGGCGTGCTACGCATGATCGAGGAGGGCCGCGACTGCAAGGAGGTCGTCACCCAGCTCGCGGCGGTCAACCACGCGCTGGACCGGGCCGGCTTCGCGATCATCAGCAGCGGTCTCAAACAATGCCTCACGGAGTCCGGCGGGCAGGACTCCGTGGACCTCAAGACGATGGAGAAGCTGTTCCTGTCCCTGGCCTGAGCCGGCAGGGGCTCTCACTGGCCTGACCTCGGCCGAACCAACGATCAGGCGTCCGAGCAACGGTCAGGCGTCACGTCTGGGCCGGGGTCCGACGACGACATTGGTGGCTGCGGCCTTGTCGTGGATGGCCTGCTTCTTGTCGTCCCACAAGGGCCATAAGACATCGAGCAGATAGGCGAGGCTGCTGATGACCGAAAGAACGAGGATGCACCCCGTTCGGAGCAGAACGGCCTTCATCGTCGGTGGTCCCGCCCTGTCGCGCAGACGCACACTGATACCGACGATCTTCTTGCCGGGAGTGGCACCACTGCGGCTCAGGAAGAACACCTCGTAGGCGCCGGAGATCAGAAGTCCGATGATCGAGGCGGCGAAGGCGTACTGGAGGATGTCCCACGGCGGGAACACCACGACGGGGGCTGAACCCGCGGCGGACTGGGAGGCAACCTCTTTGCTCCAGTCCACCACTCCGACGATGTAACGGTAGTAGAACCAGGCCGTGAAGGGCAGAGAGAGCCCGAAGGTGAACATCCCGTCCAGCACCCGCGCTCCGACGCGCAGCCACCAACCCGAGAGCGGAACACCGTCGGGGGTGGTGGCCGGGTGCGACTGCCAGCCCGAATCCTGCTGGCCGAGTGCCCCCTGGCCCTGTCCGTAGGCCGGCCACTGGCCGCCGGTTTGTCCCTGGCCCTGCTGGGGCGAGTCGTAACCGCGTTGGGCGGTGGGGGCGCCCTGTGCCCCCTGCGAGCCTGGCGAGTGCGGACGCTCTGAGGCCGGAATGACGCCGTACGGCATACCAATGGTGGACTGTTCCACGGTCGGCGAGATCTTTGGCGAGACGTGGTTAGACCAGACCACGCCGTCCCAATAGCGAAGCTGACTGGGGTCCTGTGGGTCGTCGTACCATCCGGCTGCTTGCGTCATGGGGTCTACCTTGCCATGAGTCGACAACGGGCAACGCCACGCGATCCGCCCGGGAGGTCAGGCCTCGACATACCCCTTGAGGCCATCGACATTGTTGTGGACCAGACCCCTGATCACGCGCCCTCGCAGGAAGCCCGGCAGGGGCAGGTTGTGGTGGATCGTCAGGTCGAACGTCACCTCGGTCTTGCCGCGGCCGACGCTTCGGAGTGTGTACGTGGCGTCTTGTCCGGTCTGAAGCCGGCCCTTGACCAGGCTCCAGCTCATCCCATCGGCGGCGTGCCGGTAGGTCAGCGTGTAGCTGTCCTTCCCGACCGGCGAGGTGGCCGAGAAGTGCGCCATGGCGGGTGTGCCGTCGTCATACTTCTCGAGGACCTCGGCCTCGAGAATCTCCTTGACCCACTCCGGTTGGCTCTCAACATCACGGATGGTGGCCAGGACCCGCTTCATCGGTGCGGCGATGACAACCGTCTCAGCTGCGTGGTCGGTCGGCATGGTCTCCTCCTTGGCAACCCGTCATCCGGCGTTGGCCGCTATACGTAGCAAGTGGTCCAGGTCCTCATCGAAGGCGTGAACGAGCTTCTCGACGTCCGGCACCATGGCGGCGTCGACCTTGAACCCGACACGCACGACTCCGGCCAGGCTGAAGATGCAGACTCCCAGGGTGTGTCGGCCCGAACCAGGCACCCAGCCGACCGCCCCGGCGATAGGCACTCCGGCGATGTAGCGCTGCTTCTGGGGGCCGATGACATTGGTCGTCACCCCGATGGCCTTGTCCGAGAAGAAGCCGACGATGGAGTTCGCCA
>DASRUA010000343.1:0-4136 GCA_035655615.1 Dermatophilaceae bacterium | reverse complement strand
CGACGATTTCATACATAGCGCCATTGGACCACCACGGCTGACCACCCCGGGCCATTTAGGTTCATACTCCTAACCGATAGGCGGTGCCATGGTCGAGCCAGAAATGAGCCGCGGTGGGCGCCACCGGAACGTCCGCATCTGCCGCGAAGCGCGCGGTTCTCGGGTGCGTCTTTCCGTCGCGAAGAGTCCTGTCTGGATGCCAGCCTCAGCACGAGGCACAGTGTGGTCGTGAAGATGCGGTTGACTGTGGTCCGTGATGAAGCGCGGACAGGACCGCGAGGTTCGGCAGTGAGTGTTGTCCGCGTTGGGACGTGGAACGTGGAGTACGCACGTGGCGCCGAGAAGAACGACCGGCGACGCGGGCGCAGCTGCTATCTCGGCGGGCCGCCGTATGGGTGTTGACCGAGACTCACGACGACCTCGACTTGTCGGCCACGCACGACGCCGTGCACTCGGAGCGCCGGTACGCGAGACCGGGTGGGCGCTGGACGACGATCTGGACGTCGCTACCTGTGTTGGAGCGCCTCGAGACCACCCACCCGACCCGTTGCGTCGCCGTTCGACTCGACGGCGGTGCGGCCGGAGAGTTCGTTGTCTTCGGGACGGTCCTTCCCTGGAACGGGGACCCCGGCCCCGAGTCTGACAACCCCGCCAAGGGATGGACTGAGTTCTATCGAGTCACGCGGGTGCAGGCGACGGACTGGCGGCAGCTGCGTCGGCGGTACCCGAACGCGTCACTGGTGGTAGCAGGGGACCTCAATCATGACCTGGGTGGTCGTCACTACTACGGAACCAAAGCGGGCCGGGAGTTACTCACATCGGAGCTCGCCAGTGCCGGGCTCGTCTGTCTGACCGCGACCAACGCCTTTGCCCGCGGAGCCATGGAACACCCACCCATCGACCACGTATGCGCCGGGCCCGGCCGCGGCCGAACGCTCAGCGCAGAGGTGGAGGGGTGGGACTGCGCCGTGGACGGCACACGCCTCAGCGATCACGGTGGCGTGCTGGCGTCTCTCGAACTCGCTTCAGATCCAGCGCGATAGGTGACGGCGAGCGCGTTTCGGCGCGCACCGCGAACCCCCACCCCGCCGGACGCAGCCAGATGATGGTGTGCCGTCGCCAGCACGAGTTCGGAGTGCGCGATCCGCTGGTGGAGCGTCATACCGCCATCTGTCGGCGTCGAACTTTCGGAGCAGCCGATGGGCGTGCGTGGGACGACGTGTCCGGGCCTCGACTGCGACTGGTGGGCACGACATCAGAAGAGCCACATTCCAGCGGGTGGCCGGAAGTCTCCGCGCCCCCAGAGGCGTGCCGAGGGTATATGTGGGAGTCTGCGGTCATGGACCTGCCTCGCCCTGACGTCGATCCCGGTGGCCTGCTCGAATACTCGGTCGTCTTCACCGACCGTTCGCTGAACCACATGTCGAAGCGCTTTGTGGCGGTGATGCAGGACATCGTCGACATACTCTGCACGACTTACCATGCCGAGACCGTCGCGGTCGTCCCGGGTGGCGGCACCTACGCCATGGAAGCGGTCGCCCGGCAGTTGGCGACGGGGCGGCGATGCCTCGTTGTCCGCAACGGCCTCTTCTCCTACCGCTGGTCGCAGATCTTCGACGCCGGGTCCATTCCAGCGGAGACCCAGGTCTGCTGCGCCCGGCCGGTTTCCGACGAGCGGCACGCACCATGGGTGCCGCCTCCGATCGACGAGGTGGTCGAGACCATCGAGCGCACCCGTCCCGAGGTCGTCTTCGCGGCACACGTCGAGACGGCGGCCGGGATATTGCTACCCGACGACTACCTGCGCGCCGTCGCTTCGGCCACCCATGATGTCGGTGGGCTCATCGTCCTCGACTGCATCGCGTCGGGGGCGCTCTGGGTGGACATGACCGACCTGGGGATCGATGTCCTCATCAGCGCACCGCAGAAGGGCTGGAGCGGCTCGCCGTGCGCGGGCTTCGTGATGCTCGGCGAGGCCGGGCGTGCAGGCCTCGGGTCGACCACCTCGACGAGCTTTGCAGCCGATCTCCGGAAGTGGCTGTCGATCACCGAGGCCTACACCGAGGGACAAACCCCGTACCACGCAACAATGCCGACCGACGCGTTGGCGCACGACGCTGCACTCATGCGCCAGACCTATGACGCCGGGCTCGCCGAGCTGCGCCGAGCCCAGATCGCCCTTGGCACGCAAGTCCGCGCCGTGCTCGCTGAACGCGGGTTCCCATCCGTCGCGGCAGAGGGATTCCAGGCACCGAGCGTAGTGGTCGCGTTCACCGACGACCCGGCGATCCGCAGCGGCGCGAAACTCAAACAGGTTGGCCTTCAGGTGGCCGCTGGCGTGCCTCTCATGTGCGGTGAAGGCGACGACTTTTCGTCATTCCGCATCGGACTCTTCGGCCTCGACAAGCTCGCCGATGTCGACGGCACCGTACGGCGCCTCGAAGCACGCCTCGACCAGCTCGACCGCTGACCTCGAGCCGGCCGACACCCGCGTCGCGTCGACGCCAGGTCGTGCACCTCCGCCGCTGCCCTCGACCAGCGAGAAAGCCCGTAGCGACGGAACACGGGAACTCCGTGCTCGCGAAGACCACCCGCGGGTTTCGCAGCCGTCCCACGCACCTTGGGACCTCGAGTCGTCCGTCGGACCCAGCGAGGAAGGGAGTCCGTGCCCTTCGCCAAGCTCATCTGATCCTCCACGGCCCTGCTCACTGAAATTTTCCCGCCCACTCGACGCAACGGCGCCGGGAACGGTGGGTGCGTCACATCGCCGCGAAAGGGCTAAGGGCGCTGTTTGCGTTTGTCCGCTACGCCGCGACGTGTGCGACCTAGCAGTGATCAGGAAGGGGTTGCCCGGAGCTTCAGTTCCCCAGCTGGTCTTGGTCGACCACCGATGGATGGCGGATTCGGTGTCGTCCACCAGAGCCTGAAGGAACTCGCGACGGTGGCGGGCCTTGGGACAGTAGTCAGCAACCAGCTGGGCGCGCTGACGGATCTCAAGTAGCCCTTCATTCGGTGGGCACGGGGGGCACGAAGGTGCGTTCCCATCTGGATCGTGAAGCTGTTCCGAGGTTCTTCCCTCTGGTGTTCTTGCAGGTCAAGGTGCGTGCCCCCTGGTGGGCACGCTGTGTTGCGGCTGGAGTGGGCACGAATCGGGTGACGTGCTTTTCGGATTGTGAGTCCTGCAATGGACTCTCTCCCGGAAGGACTTTCGCGATGCTTCCGACACAGCTCATGGGTCTCACCTGGCCGGCCTTGGCAGAGCGCGTCGAGCGTTCTCGTCGCTGGTCGTCATGGGTCGCCGCCGAGACGGTTCTGGCCGCGCTGAACGGCCTGGACGAGGTAGTGGCGATCGTCGAGGACAGGGGCGACCAGGTACGCGCGGATGCGTTGTTGGCCGCGTTGGTTCGCCTCGGTGCGGCCGATGGGGGCAATGACCAGGACGCGGCCCAAGCAGTAGCTCTGCTGCTGACCAACGGGGCGGGCCAGCTCGCGAGGCAACTGGGTAACCTCTCGGACGACATCGATGCGATGGTCGCCGGGCAGGTGTGGCTGCAGATCCGGGAGTTCCCAAGTAGGCGGCGCTGGAGGGCGATTTCTCAGAGCATCCTGCTCGATGCCCGCCGGGCCCTTCTGCGCGACCTCGGCGTGGACACTTCCAAACGGCACCGCGGGTTCGAGGTGATTCTGGTGGACACCACGGCGGTTGGGGCGGTCACCAATGGCAGCTCGGACGCCGTCATCGATCAGGACCCCGCTGCGGCACTGGACGACGAGCCCACTCTTCTGGCGGTCTTGCAGTGGGCCATAGGCAAGGGGGTGGTCACCGATCACGACGCCACGATTCTCTTGGAGCTGGCAAGCATTGAGGTTGCTGGCACCGTCCGCGGGCTGAACTCGGCGGCGCAGATCCGGGCTGTCGCGGTGCGGCACGGGATCAACGAGAAGACGGTGCGGCGTAGGCGTGACCGCGCGCTCAGGTCCCTGGTCAGCGCCCGCGAGGTGTACCTGCGTGAGTGCGCGTAGGAGCAGCAGCAGGGGAATGTCCACGGGGGAATGTCCACGAGCGCGGTCGCCGGTTGCTTACCCAGTTGTGAGCAGCAACGTGCAGCAATACGAGAGAGGGACCGTAATGGACG
>DASRUA010000342.1:0-15071 GCA_035655615.1 Dermatophilaceae bacterium | reverse complement strand
GTGTGCACGAAGTCGCCGGGCTCGAGCTCGCAGACCTGCGCGACCATCATCGTCAGCAGGGCGTAGGACGCGATGTTGAACGGCAGCCCGAGGAAGATGTCGGCCGAGCGCTGGTAGAGCTGGCAGGAGAGCCGGCCATCGGCAACGTAGAACTGGAACATCGTGTGGCACGGCGGCAAGGCCATGCTGTCGATGTCCGCGACGTTCCAGGCACTGACGATGTGCCGGCGCGAGTCCGGGTTCGTTCGGATCGACTCGATCACGGCGGCGATCTGGTCGACGGAGCGGCCGTCGGGGGTGGACCAGGAACGCCACTGGTGCCCGTAGACCGGGCCGAGGTCACCATGCTCGTCGGCCCATTCGTCCCAGATCTTGACGCCGCGTTCCTGCAACCATGCGACGTTGGTATCACCGCGCAGGAACCAGATCAGCTCCGCGGTGATCGACTTCATGTGCAGCTTCTTGGTCGTCGTGGCCGGGAACCCCGCCGAGAGGTCGAAGCGCATCTGATGGCCGAAGACACTCAGCGTTCCCGTGCCTGTGCGGTCGCTCTTGGCCGTCCCGTTCTCCAGGACGTGGGTGAGAAGGTCCAGATACTGGCGCACAAATGAAACGTAGCACTGCCCGGATGTCGATTACGCTCATTTGTTTCGGACCTTGGCGGGTCGGGGCGATATCGTGGCCACATGTCTCAAGCGCCCCTGTTCGGCCGAGTCCTCACTGCCATGGTCACGCCGATGAATCCTGATGGTTCCCTCGACCTGGAAGGCGCCGCGCAACTTGCCGTGCACCTCGTCGACAACGGCCACGACGGGCTGGTTGTCAACGGCACGACCGGCGAGTCGCCCACCACCACGGACTCCGAGAAGATCGATCTCGTCCGCGTTGTGGTTGAAGCCGTCGGGCACCGGGCCCGCATCATCGCCGGGGCCGGCAGCAACAACACCGCACACACGGTCGAGTGCGCACGGTCCGCCGCGAAGGCCGGCGCTCACGGTCTGCTGATCGTGACGCCCTACTACAACAAGCCGCCCCAGGAAGGGGTTCTCGCGCACTTCACGACCGTCGCGGACGCCACCGACCTGCCGGTGATCGTCTACGACATCCCTGGACGGACCGGCACACCGATCCACACCGAGACCCTGTTGCGGATGGCCGTCCATCCCCGGATCGTCGCGGTCAAGGACGCCAAGGGCGACCTGTTCGCCGCCAGCGAGGTCATGTCGCAGACCGACCTGCTGTGGTACTCCGGGGATGACGCCCTCAACCTCGCCCACCTCACCCAGGGCGCCGTGGGCATCGTCAGCGTCGTCGGCCACCTGGCCAGCAAGCAGTATGCAGAGATGATCGCCGCTGTCGGCCAGGGCAACCTGACGCGAGCCATCGAGATTCACCGGCAGCTGATCCCGGTGGTCAACGCCGTCATGCACATCACCCAGGGCCCGATCATGGTCAAGGCCGCACTGCACGATCGGGGCGTCATCGCCTCGGATACCTTGCGGCTCCCGTTGATCTCGGCCACCAGCGACCAGCTCGCCCGGGTGCGAGAAGGTATCGAACAGTCAGGACTGAGTTGAGCCATCCCCATCCCGAGCTGACCTTACCGCCCGAGCTGGCTAAGGATGCCGTGCGCATCGTGGTGCTCGGGGGCCTTGGCGAGGTCGGTCGAAACATGTCCGTCGTCGAGTACGCGGGGCGGTTGCTGATCGTTGACTGCGGGGTGCTCTTCCCCGAGGATCACCATCCCGGAGTCGACCTCATCCTCCCGGATTTCGAGTACATCACCGACCGGCTCGACGACATCGAGGCGATCCTGCTCACCCATGGTCACGAGGACCACATCGGGGCCGTGCCGTATCTCCTGCGCCTCAAGGCCGACATCCCGCTGATCGGTTCGACGCTGACGCTGGCGATGGTCGAGGCGAAGCTCAAGGAACACAAGATCAAGCCGTTCACCCTTACGGTCACCGAGGGTCAGCGCGAGAAGCTGGGTGTCTTCGACTGCGAGTTCGTGGCGGTCAACCACTCGATTCCTGACGCGCTCGCCGTGTTCGTCCGTACCCCCGGCGGCACGATCCTGCACACCGGCGACTTCAAGATGGACCAGCTGCCCCTGGACGGTCGAATCACGGACCTGCGGGCGTTCGCCCGGTTCGGCGAGGAGGGCGTGGACCTCTTCATGACCGACTCGACCAACGCCGAGGTGCCGGGTTTCACGACCGGCGAGCGCGACATTGCTCCGGCCATCGAGGCTGTATTCCGCAACGCGAGCCGCCGGGTCATCGTGGCCTGCTTCTCCTCGCACGTGCACCGCGTACAACAGGTACTCGATGCCGCCCACGCCGACGGACGCAAGGTGGCCATGGTCGGTCGCTCGATGCTGCGCAACATGGGCATCGCCGAGGAGCTCGGTTTTCTCAAGGTGCCGCCGGGGGTTCTGGTCGACCTCAAGAAGCTCACCGACTATCCGGACAACAAGATCGTCCTGATCTGCACCGGTTCCCAGGGTGAGCCGATGGCCGCGCTCTCACGGATGGCCAACCGGGACCACAAGATCGAGGTTGGCGACGGCGACACCGTACTGCTTGCGTCCTCCCTGATCCCCGGCAACGAGAACGCCGTCTACCGGATCATCAACGGCCTGATGCGCCTGGGCGCCGACGTGGTGCACAAGGGCAACGCGCAGGTTCACGTCTCTGGTCACGCGAGTGCGGGCGAGCTGCTCTACTGCTACAACATCGTCAAGCCGCTCAACGTCATGCCGGTCCACGGCGAGTGGCGTCACCTTGTGGCCAACGCCGCCCTGGCCGTCCAGACCGGAGTCCCGCGGAACCGGGTCGTGCTGGCTGAGGACGGTGTGGTTGTCGATCTCAGCCATGGGGTCGCGGGCATTGTCGGCGCCGTGCTGTGCGGATATGTCTACGTGGACGGCTCCTCCGTGGGCGAGACCACTGAGGCCCTGCTGAAGGACCGTCGCATCCTGCGTGACGAGGGCTTCGTCACGATCATCGTGGTGCGCGACGCCGCGACCGGGAAGGTCGCCGCCGGCCCCGAGATTCAGACGCGTGGCTTCGCCGAGGACCAGGATATCTTCGACCAGGTGCTGCCCAGGCTCGAGGAGGCACTGGCCGATGCGGCCGAGAACGGGGTCACCGACTCGTTCCAGCTGCAGCAGATCATCCGCCGGACAGTAGGTTCGTGGCTGGGCGGCCGGTTGCGCCGCCGGCCGATGATCATCCCGATCGTGATCGACGCCTAGTCGCCAAAACTAGGTACGGTGCGCTCACAGCAGTGACAAATTCTAGGGGCGGTGCAGTGAAAGCGCGGACATATTCTCGGGACGGTGAGAGGTGAGGGCATGCCGAAGGTGAAGCACTTCGGCGGAGGGTTCCTGACCGCACTGCTCTGGGTGGGCTTTGTTGCTGCGGTGCCACTCATCGGGGTGAGGTGGGTCGACAACAGTGTCGCCAGCCTTGTGTCGGTCCTGCAGTCGATGGTGCCGCTGATCGGTGTTCTGGTGGCGGTTCTGGCGGTGATCGCTGCGGTCACGAGGCGGTGGCGCCTCACCGTCGCAACGGGCGCCCTGCTGGCCGTCTGCGCCACGATCGCCGTGCCGTCGGTGTTCGGCAACACGGTGGCGCCGGGTCGCGATGACTTGGTGGTCATGAGCGCGAACCTGGAGTATGGCCGCGCTGACGCGCAGTCCCTGGTGATCGCGGCGCGCGAGCAACGGGTGGATGTGTTGGTCCTGATCGAGATCACTCCGGCCGCTGTCGAGCGGCTCAGGGTCGCCGGTCTGGACACCCTCCTGCCCGGGTCCGTCGGGGAGTCGAGCCAGTTCGCCGGCGGCACCATCGTCCGTAGCCGAATCCCGATGACGTTGGTGAAGCCGGGCCTCGACCAGGTGTCTGCCCACGCATTCAATGAGCCGGTCGTCTCGATCCACGGCGCGGCTGGCGATGTTGTGCTGTGCGCGGTTCACCTGCAGCCACCGGGTCTGTCGGGAGCGGCGGACTGGAGGTCTGGCCTGGTCGACCTGCAGGCTTGGCGCGAACGGCAGCCGCTGGGTCAGCCCATCGTGTTGGCGGGGGACTTCAACGCATCATGGGGTCACCCGGGCTTTCGCCAGGTTGCCGAGACCATGACCGACGCCCACCAGGCGGCGGGTCAGGGCTGGGTACGGACCTGGCCCCAGGGTCGACGGCTGATCCGTCCGTTCATCCAGCTCGACCATGTGCTGGCTCGTGGGTTTGGCACAGTGGATGCCGGGGTGGTGCAGCTTCCGGGAACCGACCACGCTGCGGTATGGGCCCATCTGTCGCTACGCCGTCCCTGGAAGGCGGGTGAAGACCAGGGGGTAGTCCCGGTGTTGAAAACGTCAGAGACTCTGGCCGTGCGGGCAGGTTTCTCCGGGACCCCCATTGGTGTCCCACGAGTCAACATGACAGCCGCCGAGAAGTCCCAGCTCCTGGCGGGGTCTGGCTGTCGCCGACTGAGTCCATAGGTCGGGCGGTCGGGCCGGCCGCGATTGGTGCGCAACGGCAGGCGTGTGACGCGTGATCCCGGCGTGTCTTTCGCGTAGCGTGACGACCGTGGCGACTCGTACGACTACCCCTGTCCCGCGTCCGAAGTCCAGGGGACGTGGCAAACCGTCCACCCCGGCCCAGGGACGCAGTGGCCAGCCTGCGCCGCGCAGACCAGTTCGGCGCAAGCCTGCACCGCGGCGCAGCAGGGCCAAGGTCAAGCGCGCAGCCCTGCCCGTAAGGGCCATTCGTGCCACCTGGATGGGTATCGCGCACGTCACCGGCGGGACCGTCCGCCGGATCGGGCGCAGCGCCAGCGAGCTCGAGCCGGAGCACCGCCGCGACGGCATCGGACTTTTCCTGCTCTCACTGGCCGTGCTGGTCGCCGCCAGCGAGTGGTGGGGGCTCAAGGGCACGACCGGCAACATCGTCCACGCCGTGGTCGCCGGAACCTTCGGCCGGGTGGCTTATGCCGTCCCGATCGCCGTGCTCCTGTTCGGTATCCGGCTGCTGCGTGCGCCCCAGGACCAGGCGTCGACGAACCGGATCACGATCGGCACGACCGTGTTGACCTTCGCCGCAGCCGGCCTGGTCCACATCTCTGCCGGCCTGCCAAGCCCGCCCGACGGCGCGCTGAAGATGAATGATGCAGGCGGCATGATCGGGTTCCTGGCCTCGAGCCCGATTGTTGCCGCAATCAGGACCGTGGGGGCCGTGCCTCTTCTGTTGCTGGCGGGGTTCTTCGGGATTCTGGTCATGACTGCCACACCGGTCCGGATGATTCCCACCCGCCTAGGCGAGCTGCGCGACCGGTTGCTGCACCATCCGCGAGGACAGGGCGCAGACGAGGGCCGTGACATGGATGAGACGGAAGAGATCGCTCCGGGCGCCAAGCGCGCGTTGCGCCGCCGTCCCGGACCCATCGGCACTGGTCCGTTCGATGGTGACGAGGCTTTCCGGCAGGCCGCCATCGTTGCGAAGGCCAAGGCCGACAAGCTTGCTGCTGCTCGGTTCCGGCCCGGTGAGAAACGTCCCACTGCGCCGGGCGTCCTGGCACCCGGAGCGACCGTGAGCGCGGCAGGTGCGCTGGCTGCACAGGGTGCGCCCGGGGACTTCGGTGGAGGCGCCTTTGGCGCGGCGGGGATTCCGTCGCAGGCGGGAGGTGCCCTCAGGGGCAAGTCTATTCTCGAGGCTCCGCCGACAACTCCCATGCCTCAGCGGGTGGAACAGCTCTCGCTCGCCGGCGATATCACCTACACGCTGCCCGTCAACACGTTGCTCGAGGCCGGCCGCCCGCACAAGACTCGTAGCGTGGCCAACGACGCGGTGGTCGACTCTCTGACCGAGGTGCTCGACCAGTTCGATATTGACGCCCAGGTCACCGGCTTCAGCCGCGGTCCGACTGTCACCCGCTATGAGGTCGAGCTCGGTCCGGGCATCAAGGTGGAACGTGTCACCGCGCTCTCCAGGAACATCGCGTATGCCGTTGCCTCAGCTGACGTTCGCATCTTGAGCCCGATCCCCGGCAAGCACGCGATCGGCATCGAGATCCCCAACGCAGACCGCGAGAAAGTCAGCCTCGGCGATGTGCTGCGCAGCCAGACCGCGCGCAGCAACGAGCATCCGATGGTGGTGGGCGTGGGCAAGGACGTCGAGGGTGGCTACGTCATCGCCAACCTCGCCAAGATGCCGCACCTGCTCGTCGCGGGCGCCACCGGCTCGGGCAAGTCCAGCTTCGTCAACTCGATGATCACCTCGATCCTGATGCGCTCGACGCCGGATGAGGTACGCATGGTCCTGGTGGACCCCAAGCGGGTCGAGCTGACCGGTTATGAGGGGATTCCGCACCTCATCACGCCGATCATCACCAGCCCCAAGAAGGCTGCCGAGGCGCTGCAGTGGGTGGTCCGCGAGATGGATGCCCGCTACGACGACCTCGCGGCATACGGGTTCAAGCACGTCGACGACTTCAACAAGGCGGTCAAGGCCGGCACGCTCAAGCCGTTGCCGGGGTCCCAGAGGGTCATTCACCCCTACCCATACCTGTTGATCATCGTCGATGAGCTCGCCGACCTGATGATTGTCGCGCCGCGTGACGTCGAGGAGTCGATCGTGCGGATCACCCAGCTCGCCCGGGCGGCCGGCATCCACCTCGTGCTGGCCACGCAGCGCCCCTCGGTCGATGTGGTCACCGGTCTGATCAAGGCAAACATCCCTTCCCGGATGGCGTTCGCGACTTCTTCGGTCACCGACTCCAGGGTCGTCCTTGACCAGCCCGGCGCCGAGAAGCTGATCGGCCAGGGCGACGCGCTGTTCCTGCCGATGGGTTCCTCCAAGCCGATGCGGGTACAGGGTGCCTGGGTCACCGAGTCCGAGATCCAGGCGGTGGTCAAGCACGTCAAGGGTCAGCTCCAGCCGCACTACCGCGACGACGTCACTGTGGTGGCGGCCAAGAAGGTGGTCGAGGACGACATCGGCGATGACCTGCAGCTGCTGCTGCAGGCCACCGAGCTCGTCATCACGACGCAGTTCGGCTCGACCTCCATGCTTCAGCGCAAGCTGCGCGTCGGCTTCGCGAAGGCCGGCAGGCTGATGGATCTCCTGGAGTCCCGCGGCGTCGTCGGTCCCTCCGAGGGCTCGAAGGCCCGCGACGTCCTGGTCAGGTTCGACGATCTGCCGACCACGCTTGCCCTGATGCGCGGCGAGGAGGTTCCCGAAGCCGAACCGGTCTTTGACCGGACAGCCCCACCGCCTGCTGATCATGTTGACCTGAACGACACGGCCCGCGCGTCAGTCGTGGGGGCTCCACTGGGTGGTCCGCCTCGTGACTCCCTGGCACCCGACAGCTACGAAGAGGTCGAGGACGAGGGCGGCGAGGACGCCTGGTCTCTCACCCGCAACGGTCGGCGCGACGACTTCTGACTAAGGCATTCCTCACTTCTCAAACTGAGGTATCCCTAACTGATTGATCGCCAAGAGAACCGCGCAATTCGATCATTGAATTTGATCACCCAACTGCTCTACCCCGGCGGCGATATCAGGAATATCGTCTAATTATGAGGCCAGGTCAGGCAGTATGTCGTCCTGTTGTCGTTCTCGCCATTGGTGTGGCCCTCCTGCTGTCAGGGTGTGCCAAGACTTCCCAGTCGGATCTTGAGAAGGCCAAGGCCGCGGGGGCGTCTGAACAGGCCGCGAAGCAAAGCGAATCAGCCTCAGCGGAGGCGCAGGCAAAGCTCGCCGCTGAGGTCCAGAAGCTGCAGGAACAGCTGGCTGCCAAGACGGCAACCGCCTCGTCGTCGACTGTGACACAGGTGGTGCCTGGGCAGCCGGTGCAACCGGTGCAACCGGCGCAACCGCAAGGCACCTCCTGCGGAGGCAATGTCAGCGCGGGCGCCAACACGACTTGTCCCTTCGCATTGAATGTGGCGGCCGAGTACCTCACCCAGGGCGGCGGGACCAGGAGTATCGAGGTTTACAGCCCGGTAACTGGCAGGTACTACACGATGAGTTGTGTGGCCGGTGTTCCGTCCGTGTGTCGTGGCGGCAACAATGCCGTCGTCTATATTCGCTGACCGCCACGTAGTGCCACGTGACCGCGTGCCACGTGACCGCGAATGATATGACTGGCACGTGAGCGCAAGCGCAGGTCGGCGGATGTTGTGCGCCGTCATGGCCTCGATCACCAGCGTGTGTCTCCTGTCCGGCTGCCAGGGGGCGTCAGGCCAGTTCGCGGGCGGGGCGGGCTCCACGACGGCTACGGATGCGGCTCATGCTAAGAGCATGAAGCAGATCGAGCAGGAGACCGAGCGGCTGCGCAAGGAACGCGATCGCCTCAAGGCTGAGCTCTCCGCTCAGGGGAACAATGCGACGAAAAGCGCCTCGCCGAGCGCGTCAGGGACGACAACCCGGCCACCGCCTGCCGTGGGTGGTTCGGTGGGTCCGCAGGTGGGCTTCAGCCAGCTGGCAGCCCAGCTGGGCGGATCCGTGGGGCTGGCTTACACCGGGGCGAGTGGTGCGGCGACTACTCAGCTCGGATCGTGGCGTACAGGCCCTGGCTGGTCAACAGTCAAAGTGCCCCTGGCGGTGGCTGCAGTCGCCAAGGCTCATGGCCAGCCAGACGCCGGGGTACAGAGCCTGATGCGACGTTCCATCACGGCCTCTGACAATGCGGCTGCCGAGCAGCTGTGGGCCTCCCTGGGCGAACCTCTCACCGCGGCGGCTCAGGTGCAGGCTGTTCTCCGCTCCGGGGGTGATGGTGAGACGCGCGTTCAGTCCCAGCGAGTCCGCCCCGGGTTCAGCGCTTTCGGGCAGACGACCTGGTCCTTGACCAACCAGGCTTCGTTCATGGCGGCGCTGCCGTGCATCAAGTACAGCGACGAAGTGCTCCGGCTGATGGGAGACGTCGAAGCGGGTCAGCGCTGGGGGATAGGCGCCGTCGGCCTGCCTGCGCAGTTCAAGGGCGGTTGGGGCCCTGGCCTGGGCGGGGGATATCTCGTTCGCCAGATGGGTATCGTCACTCTCGCAGACGGCTCGCGGATCGGTTTGGCCATCGCCTCGGAGCCTGCGGATGGCCGGTTCGAGACCGGGACCGCCAACCTGACCGCGGTCGCCCGGTGGGCGGTGGCCAACATCAAGACCAAGGGGTCGGGTGGGTGTTGAGTCTGGCTCAGATCATGAAGCGGTACCCGATGCCTGGCTCAGTGATGAGGTATCGCGGGCGGCCGGTGTCGGGTTCGAGCTTGCGGCGAAGCTGGTTGGCATAGACGCGCAGGTAGTTGGACTCGCGGCCATATGAAGGTCCCCAGGCAGCACGCAGCAGCGCCGCGTGAGTGACCAGATGACCTGGCGTTGCAGCCAGCGCGGTCAGCAGCCGCCACTCGGTGGGGGTGAGATGAACCTCCTGATCGCCACGTGTGGCGCGATAGTTCGCGAAGTCCAGAGTGAAGTCGGGTGTCTGCACGGTGGCGAGCGACTCGGCCTCGGTGCCCGCGCGGCGCGCCGCAGCTCGTACGCGGGCCAGGAACTCGTCCATGCCGAAGGGCTTGGTGACGTAGTCATCGGCTCCGGCGTCCAGCGCCTCGATCTTGTCGTCTGATTCCTGCCGCGCCGACAGTACGATCACCGGGACCATGGACGTCGTGCGTATCCGGCGCAGCACCTCCACGCCCTCCATGTCAGGCAGGCCGAGGTCGAGCACGATGACGTCCGGGGTGCGCTCCCCTATGAGCTCTATCGCAGAGCGCCCGTCACCGGCAGACTCGACGTCGTAGTCACGAGCCCTCAGGTTGATGGTCAGCGTGCGCACGATGTGCGGCTCGTCGTCGATGACCAGGATGAACGTCACGTGCTGTTGCCTCCCTCCACCGGGCGGTGGGTTCCTTGCCTGGGTTCACTGCCTGGGTTCACTGCCTGGGTTCACTGCCTGGGTTCCTTGCCTGGGTTCCTTGCCTGGGTTCCTTGCCTGGGTTCACTGCGTGGGTTCGTTGCGTGGGTTCGTTGCGTGGGTTCCTGCCTGGTCATTGGCCGGTAGATGTCAACGGTAGGTCAATGACGATGGTCAGCCCGCCGCCAGGAGTGTCTTCAGCGCTCAGCGTGCCGTCCATCGCCTCGGTGAGCCCGCGAGCCACGGCGAGTCCGAGGCCGACACCTTCACCTCGCCCGGTGTCCTCCAGACGTCTGAATGGAGCGAAGATCTCTTCCTTCGAACGGTCCGGGACGCCGATGCCACGGTCGACCACGCGTATCTGGAGCCGGGCGCCGATCACGCTGCCGCTGACGACGACCTCCTGACGTCCGGGGGAGTGCCTCAGTGCGTTCTCCAAGACGTTGGCCAACACCCGGTCGAGCAGGCCGGCATCAGCACGGAACAACGGCAGGTCGTCGGGGAACCAGGTGCGGACCCGCCGACCCTGGTCGCCAAGGGCTGAGATGGCCGGTTTGAGCACGTCCAGAAGGTGCAGGTCCGTGATGTGGGCGGTGACGGACCCGGTCTGCAGCCGTGACATGTCGAGCAGGTTGCCCACCATGGCGTTGAGCCGGTCGGCCGACTCCTCTATGGACTCGAGAAGCGCGGCCTCGTCGGCGGGGGACCAGGTGATGTCGTCCTGACGCAGGCTGGAAACAGCGGCTTTAATGCTGGCCAGGGGCGTCCGGAGGTCATGTGAGACGCCGGCGAGCAGGGCTGTGCGGGTCCGGCTGTCTTTCGCGAGGCTGCTCGCGGCCCGGGCCTGGGCGAGCAGCTCGTCGCGGGTCAGGATCGCCGACGCGTGCGACGCGAAGGCCGAGACGAGACGCTCCTGATCGGCCTCGATGACCGACCCACACAGGACAAGCTCGGTTCTGTCGTCCACCGGCGCCCGCACGGGCGCGTCACGCACCTGGTCGACGGCGAAGGCGTCGGTGCTCGCCAGAACCTCCCACGGTTCGCGAACCGAGTCACGTCGGACGATGGCCGCGGCCTTCATCCCGAACGTGTCGCGCGCTTGGTCCAGTAGAGCGGGCAGCTGGTCGGCAGCGCCCAGGAGGGAGCGTGCCAGGTGGGCCAGAACGCGCGCCTCCCGTTCGGCGGCGACCGCTTGAGCCGTGCGCCGGGCACTGAGATGGACCGCGGAGGCCACTGCTGCCGCCACCAGCACGAACACGGCCAGAACGGCGGCGTTCTGCGGGTCCGAGATGGTGAGGGTGTGGATTGGCGGGGTGAAGAAGAAGTTGAGCACGAGGCTGCTCGTCACGGCACAGAACAGTGCCGGCCAAAGCCCGCCGACCAGGGCGCAGGCCACGGTCAGAGCCAGCAGAGCCAGGATGTCCAGGGCCATGTCGTGGCTCTGGCGGGTTGCTAGCAGCCACGTCGACAAGCCCAGGCCTAACGTGGCTATCAGCCAGGCCACGGCAATCCTCTGGCGGGTGATGCCGGCGCCGGTGTCGAAAACGATGCCGCTGCCGTAACCGGGGTGGGGCGGCTTGTCCAGACCCTTGCCGGCGTAGGCGTGCGATACCAGGTGCACATCGATGTCACCCGAGCCCGCCACCACCGTCTCTCCCACCCCGGGGGACAACACGGACTGCAAGCGTCCCCGACGGCTGACTCCCAGCACGATCTGGGTCGCATTGACTCCTTGGGCGAAGTCGAGGATCGCATGAGCCACGTCGTCGCCGGTCACGGAGTGGAACGTCCCGCCCAGCTCGGCGGTGAGCTTGCGCTGTGCGGCAATCGTTGAGAGATCAGCGCCGACGAGGCCGTCGGACAGCGTGACGTACGTTGCCATCAGCTCACCTCCCGCCCCCCTTGAAGCGATCTGGGCCCCACGGCGCAGCAAGGTCTCCCCTTCAGGTTGGCCGTTCAGCGCCACGACGACGCGCTCACGTGTCGGCCAGGGCTCCGAGATCCCATGGTCCAGCCGATAGCGCTCCAACGCCTCGTCCACCCGGTCCGCCAGCCAGAGCAGCGCGATCTCCCGCAGTGCGGACAGATTGCCCGGGCGGAAGTAGTTGGACAGCGCCGCGTCCACCTTGTCCGGCGCGTAGATGTTCCCGTGTGCCATCCTTCGTCGCAGCGCCTCCGGTGTCATGTCGACCAGCTCGATCTGGTCGGCCGCACGGACCACGTCATCCGGCACGGTCTCGCGCTGCTTCACCCCGGTGATGGACTCGACCACGTCGTTCAGGGACTCGAGGTGCTGGATGTTGACGGTGGAGATGACGTCGATGCCCGCATCGAGCAGCTCATTGATGTCCTCCCACCGTTTGGTGTTGCGTGAGCCCGGCACGTTGGTGTGCGCCAGCTCGTCGATGAGCGCCACCTGAGGAGCGCGGGCCAGCACCGCATCGAGGTCAAGCTCGCGGAACGACGTCCCGCGATACTCGATCTCCCGCTGGGGAACGGCCTCCAGGCCCTCCATCTGAGCCGTCGTGTAGGCGCGCCCGTGCGGCTCGCACAGTCCGACGACCACGTCGGTCCCGCGTCCCAAGCGACGGTGGGCTTCGCCGAGCATGGCAACGGTCTTGCCGACGCCTGGTGCGGCGCCGAGGTAGATCCGCAGTAGTCCGCGTGCCATGGTGCGATTCTGGCCTGTCCGCTGGTGCGCCGCCAACTATGGGGGAAGGTCACTTCAGTGACCCAATGAATCGGTGACTCAGGTAGTCAGGGCCTCAGGGCCTCAGGGCATCCAGTGCCAGGTTGAGGTTGAGGACGTTGACGCGTGTCTCGCCGAGGAATCCCAGCGTGCGTCCCTGGGTGTTCTCGGTGACCAACGCCTGAACCTGCGCCTGGCTCAGGCCCCGTTCCCGGGCGACGCGCGGGATCTGCTCTCGGGCGTACGCGGGGCTGATGTGGGGGTCGAGGCCGGATCCGCTGGCCAGCAGCGCGTCCGGGGCGACCTGCGCCGGGTTGATGCTGTCGAGCGCGGCGGCACTGGCGCGGCGCTCGTTGATGGAGGCGATCAGGTCCTTGTTCTCCGGGCCCAGGTTGGAAGCGCCGCTGGACGTCGGGTCGTATCCGGCCCCGGCTGCCGAGGGCCGGCTCTGGAAGTACTTTGGGTCCGCTTCGACGACAGGGTTGCCCTTGGCGTCCTTGGTTGGCTGGCCGTTCTTCAGGACGGGACGGGTGAACGCCTGCCCGATGAGGTGGGAGCCGACGGTCTTGCCACCGCGTTGCACCAGGGAGCCGTTGGCGTTGTTGCCGAAGGCCACCTGGGCGAAGCCGGTCATGGCCAGCGGGTAGGCCAGGCCGAGGATGACGGTGAGCAGGAGCAGTGTCCGCAGTGCGGCGACATACTGCCGCAGTGTCGAGGAGGTTCGGGTTGCCATGGTCTGTGACTTCGCCTTCTCTAGCGGATGCCGGGGATCTGGGACACCAGCAGGTCGATGAGCTTGATGCCGATGAACGGGCTGATGATGCCGCCGAGGCCGTAGATGAGCAGGTTTCGGCGCAACATCTGGGCCGCCGAGGACGGCGTGTACCGGACTCCGCGCAGCGCCAGGGGGATGAGCCCGATGATGATGAGCGCGTTGAAGATGACCGCCGAGAGGATCGCGGACTCCGGCGATGCCAGTCGCATGATGTTGAGCGTGCCCAAGCCGACAAACACGCCGGCGAACATCGCGGGGATGATCGCGAAGTACTTGGCGATGTCGTTGGCGATGGAGAACGTCGTCAGTGAGCCGCGGGTGATGAGCAGCTGCTTGCCTATCTGGACTATCTCGATGAGCTTGGTCGGGTTGGAGTCCAGGTCGACCATGTTGCCGGCCTCCTTGGCGGCCGACGTCCCGGTGTTCATGGCCACGCCGACGTCGGCCTGGGCCAGGGCCGGTGCGTCGTTGGTGCCGTCGCCGGTCATCGCGACCAGCCGCCCGCCCTCCTGCTCGGCCTTGATCAGGGCCATCTTCTGCTCTGGTGTGGCCTCGGCGAGGAAGTCGTCGACCCCGGCTTCGTCGGCGATGGCTTTGGCGGTCTGAGGGTTGTCTCCGGTGATCATGATGGTGCGGATGCCCATCCGGCGCATCTCCTCGAAGCGTTCGCGCATCCCCTCCTTGACGACATCCTTCAGGCTGATCACCCCCAGGCACCGCGCGGGCCGGCCAGCCACCAGCTCTGCCACGACCAGGGGGGTGCCGCCACCGGTGGAGATGCCGTCCACGATGGAGCCGACCTCGTCGCTGGGGTGTCCGCCGTTGTCGCGGACCCATTTCATGGCTGCGGCGGCCGCACCCTTGCGGATCTGCCGTCCTTCGAGGTTGACTCCGCTCATCCGGGTTTGCGCGGTGAACTCCACGAAGTGCGCGTTATTGAGCTCGCCGGCCTGCCGTTCTCGCAAGCCGTATGCCGTCTTGGCGAGCACCACGATGGAACGCCCCTCGGGGGTCTCGTCGGCCAGGCTGGACAGCTGCGCGGCGTCGGCGAGCTCGTCCGCCTCGATTCCGCGGACCGCGATAAACTCGGCGGCCTGCCGGTTGCCGAGCGTGATGGTGCCGGTCTTGTCCAGGAGCAGGGTGTTCACGTCACCAGCGGCTTCAACAGCCCGCCCCGACATGGCCAGAACGTTGTGCTGGACCAGCCGGTCCATGCCGGCGATGCCGATCGCGGACAGAAGCGCCCCGATGGTGGTGGGGATAAGGCAGACCAGCAGCGCGACGAGCACGATCAGGGACTGCTGGGCGCCGGAGTAGATCGCGAAGGGCTGCAGGGTCACGGTCGCCATCAGGAACACGATCGTGAGGCTGGCGAGCAGGATGTTCAACGCGATCTCGTTGGGTGTCTTCTGACGGGACGCACCCTCGACCAGGGCGATCATCCGGTCGATGAAGCTCTCCCCGGGCCTGGCAGTGATCTCCACGACGATGCGGTCGGAGAGGACCTTGGTGCCGCCGGTGACCGAGCTGCGGTCCCCGCCGGACTCGCGGATGACGGGTGCGGACTCGCCGGTGATGGCGGACTCGTCGACGCTGGCGATCCCTTCGACGACGTCGCCGTCGCCCGGGATGATCTCGCCGGCCACCACGACCACCTTGTCGCCGAGGGTGAGCTGGGTGGCGGGGACGTTTTCTTGGGTG
>DASRUA010000341.1:0-35521 GCA_035655615.1 Dermatophilaceae bacterium | reverse complement strand
CGACTAGCTCGAACCAGCCACTGGGGCCATGCCCCTCGTCAGAACAGGCCTCAGAGCCTCCAGCACGGAGGCATCCTCGATGGTGCTGGGAACCGCAGGAGAGCCGCCATCGGCGATCTGGCGCATGGTCTTGCGCAGCATCTTGCCCGAGCGGGTCTTGGGCAGCGCCACGACGACGTCGACCAGATGCAACGACGCGAGCGCCCCGACCTCATCGCGGACCCGCTGGACCAGCTCGGCCTGAAGCGCCTCCACGGCGCCAGCGCCCGAGACGTCGACACCGGCCTTCAGAACCACGAGCGCCCTCGGCACCTGGCCCTTGAGCTCGTCGGCCACCCCGATCACGGCGCACTCGGCCACCGACGGATGGCCGGCCAATGCCGCCTCGAGCGACCCCGTCGAGAGACGATGTCCAGCCACGTTCAGCACGTCGTCGGTGCGACCCATGACGTAGAGATAGCCGTCCTCGTCGAAGTAGCCGCCGTCCCCGGTCAGGTAGTAGCCATCAAAAGCGGCGAGGTAGCCCGAGACGTAGCGCTCGTCGTCCTGCCACAGCGTCGGCAGCGTGCCGGGTGGCAAGGGGAGCTTGATGCAGATGGCCCCTTCGACGCCTGGTGCCACCTGCTCTCCCCGCTCGTCGAGGACCCTGACGTCATAGCCCGGGACGGGCACGGTGGGTGACCCCGGCTTGATCGCAAGGAGCCCCAGACCGATGCAGTTGGCCGCGATCGCCCAGCCGGTCTCGGTCTGCCACCAGTGGTCGATCACTGGTATGCCGAGTCGCTCACCCGCCCAGTGATACGTGTCCGGGTCGAGGCGCTCCCCCGCCAGGAACAGCGTGCGCAGCTTGGAGAGGTCGTGGCCCGCGATGAGCGTGCCGTCGGGGTCTTCCTTCTTGACCGCACGGATCGCAGTTGGAGCCGTGAAAAGTGCTGCGACGCCGTACTGCGCAGCCACCCGCCACAAAGCCCCCGCGTCGGGCGTGCCCACCGGCTTGCCCTCATAGAGCACCGTTGTGCACCCCGCCAGCAGCGGCGCATACACGATGTAGGAGTGGCCGACCACCCAGCCGACGTCACTGGCCGCCCAGAACACCTCACCCGGCTCGACCCCGTAGACGTTGCTCATCGACCAGTGCAGCGCCACGGCATGGCCACCGTTGTCGCGCACGATGCCCTTGGGCCGACCTGTGGTGCCGGAGGTGTAGAGGATGTAGAGAGGGTCCGTCGCCTCGAGCGTCACACACTCGGACACCGTCATCTGCTTCGGATCCATCAGGGCGGACCAGTCGAGGTCGCGCGGCCCCATCGGCGCCACGGACTGTTCCCGCTGCAACACCACGCAGTAGTCAGGCTTGTGGGTGGATCGCTCGATGGCGGCATCCAGCAGCGGCTTGTACTCGATGACCCGCGAGGTCTCGATCCCGCAGGAGGCGATGACCACCACCTTCGGCTCGGCGTCCTCGATCCGGGCCGCCAGCTCGCCGGCCGCGAAGCCGCCGAACACCACCGAGTGCACCGCCCCGATCCTGGCGCAGGCCAGCATGGCCACAACAGCCTCAGGCACCATCGGCATGTAGATGACCACGCGATCGCCCTTGTCCACCCCGAGCGCCCGCAGGGCTCCACCGAACCGGGACACCTGGTCCAGCAGTTCGGCATAGGTCAGGGTGCGTGCGGTGCCGGTGACGGGACTGTCGTAGTGCAGCGCCGGCTGGTCGCCCCGGCCTGCGATCACATGCCGGTCGAGGGCGTTGTAGCAGGTGTTGAGCTGACCGCCCTCGAACCACCGGTAGAACGGCGGGTTGGAGTCGTCCAACACCTTCCGGGGCTGGGTGATCCAGTCGATCCCGAGAGCAGCCTCTCCCCAGAAACCTTCAGGGTCCTCGATGCTGCGGTGATGGGCTCGTGCGTAGCTGCCGTCTGTCATGGCACCATCATCGTCCCGCGCGCGTTGCCAGACCACACCGCAACGTCCGCAATGCGTCGAACCGTCACTGTAATGCGATGAACGGCCGGACATCTGAGAGCAACCACGACTCCTTGACGGCACGCGCGGTCCTGAGAACCGGTGGCGAGTGTCCCTCGAGCCGGGGGCGGCGGTGTCAGCTGGCCCGGAACTGGTCGATGTACATGTCATCGCCCACGGGGGCGGTGCCGCCCGAGGAGACCTGGATACCGGTGAAGGACGTCGTCCCGGGGGTGAGCGGGACCCGGGAGAACAGGCGCCCGTTGACGTAGACCCAGGCCCCCGAGAGGTTGGCGTTGATCCGCACCCCAGCCCAGCCCGTCGCCTTGACCAGCCCCGGGCCCGACAGGGCGACCCAGCTCGACCCGGTCCAGCGACGCAGACTCCCATCGGGGAACACCCCCAGGTGCAACGCACGCTGATAAGTGCCGCCACGCCTTCCCTCCAAAGAGATCAGGAAAGCGGTGGCCACCCGGTTGGACCGCAGGCCGAGCTCCAGGTTACGGGTCGTGCGCTGCGGCTCACCGATCGCCATCACCGCCATCGCGCCCGAGGACGTGTCGTTCAGGCGCACAGCCCGGTCACTAAGCAGGCCCGCACCCCCGGAGGCCACCGTCACCAGCGGCGCCCCGGTAGGCAGGACCACGAACCCCTGCGGCGCCGTGCCGACAAGCTCATCTTCGAACGTGCTGGCGTTGGTATGCAGCTGCACCTCGCCAAGAGCCGTGGAACCGCCGACATCGGTGACCCGGACCCGGACATACCGGGCCGAGGTGCCAGCCGGGAACGGGCGGGCGGTCTGCGAGCGGTACTGCCCCGAGCTGTACCAGCCGGCCACAGTGCGCCAGGTAACCCCGTCGTTGGACACATCGACCGCCGCCGAAGCCCGCGAGTGCGGCAACGCGATCGAGGCTCCGGTCAGCACGTTCGGGCTACCCAGGTCGACCTGGAAGTAGCCGTCGTTGGCGCCCCGGACCGCGACCGAGGCAGGGTCGGTGCTGCCGTCGATGGCAGCCGCCGGGCCGGCCGCCGCGGTGGGCTGGTCCGTGAGGTTGGTGACCACGTTCAGTGAGCCACCAAGGTAGCGGCTGCGCAGGTCGATCCGTCTGGTATCCGAGGGGCGCAGATCGATGGACTTGGACCAGATACCGACCTTGGCGCTCGGGGTGCCCGCGGGGAAACACCAGTTGGACCCGAAGTCACCCACCTGAACGGCGGTGTTCTCACTGACCGGCACGATGCTGGTATAGCCGCTGGAGGTCCCCGACTTGGTCAGTGTCAGGTTGCTCCAGGTCGTGCCGTTGCCGTCCGCCGAGACCAGCATCTTGTTCGCCGGCCGGCCATAGCTCAAGATCAGCTGCCCACCGGGCATGGTCATCAGATGCGGGTCCGCGCTGGACACGTTGTAGACATCAAGCCCGGCTCCCACCAGCGACCCCACCGGTGACCAGGTCGCACCATCATCACCAGACCGGGAGATCACCAGACCAGAGCCCTGCCGTGAACCGTTGCACACGGCGGGATTGATCGGTGCGCTCTGACGCATCACCACAACCAGGTCCCCATTGGCAGCCCTGGCCATCGTCGGCTCAGACCGGCCCTCGATCGACCACCCGGCCGGGGAAGTCGCGATCGTCGACACGATCCGCCACGTCGCCCCATCATCAGTGCTACGCGCGAGCATCGAACGGTACTTCGGATCGCCGTTCAGATACCCATAGGTCGTCGCCAACAACGACCCGTCCCGACCGGCCACCATCCCCCGGTGGAACCACAGGGCGTCATAGGAGTCAGGCGCCGAGATGGTGCCACTCTGCTCAACCCACGTCGACCCAAAATCATGCGAACGCCAGAACCTAGTCTGAAAAACACTGGCACCCCCACCCGGCGGCGGCGCCGGCGTGGTGCTCGTCGTCGGCAGTGGGGTCGTCGCCGGCATCGCGTTCGTAGCCACGGGCGTAGCCGTACTCGTGTCTGTCGGCGTCGGCGTCGTCACCGCACCAGTGGGTGTCGGCGTGGTTGCGGGGGGGGCAACCGGCCCCGGGGGCGGGTTGATGCCAATCCTGGCCGTGCGGAAGTTCAATGCCACGAGGGAGCTGTCTGCTAGCTGCGTCATCGCATTGATCGGGACGTCGGTCGCCAGCGGGGTGAAAGTCCTACCCCCGTCGACCGAGCGAAGGGTACGTAGTCGCTCGGGGAATGCTCCGGAGTCGACCTGTTCGCTGTAGGAGAGCAGAACCACCCGGGGCCCTCGTCCACCGGACGGGGACGGGAACGACTCGGCGAAAGGGAACTGCATGAACGTCGCTGCACCTGACAGGTTGCTGGGGACGACCAGCCCACTGACGACCGTCGTCTCGCCTCCGCTGCCGATCCCGGTCAAGGATGCCGTGTCGGCGACTGCCGTCATGGCGGTCCCGGTCCCCCAGACAACAAGACCAACGCACACGACCGTGCCGACACGCTTGAGAAGACCCACTCTGAACCCACCTCTTGGCTCTGCCACAGTCAACGACCGTGGAGCCCCACAAGAGGCGATCCGGAGTCTAGGTCCTGCCCCCAGACGCAACCGCGCCGGGGCATGACCGCGGCGTCAGCTTGCCGAACTGGTCGATGAACATGTCATCACCGACGGGTGCGGTGCCGTCTGCCGAGACCTGGATACCGGTGAAGGATGTCGTCCCGGCAGTGAGCGGGACCCGGGAGAACAGCCGGCCGTTGGAAGTCTGGCCGGGTCGCAAGGTCGCTGGAGCGGCCGGCTCAGGCGGTCGCCGCCGCCAGCTGACCACACGCGCCGTCGATGTCCGAGCCTCGGGTATCACGCACCGTCGTCGGCAAGCCCAGGGCACGCAGCCGGCGCACGAACTCACGCTCGACGCCCGGGTCCGATGCCGTCCATCTGGAACCCGGCGTCGGGTTCAGCGGGATCGGGTTCACATGCACCCAACCTCGGCCACGAGAGTTGAGCTTCGTGCCCAGCAGATCCGCGCGCCAGCCCTGGTCGTTCATGCCGCGGATCAGTGCGTACTCGATACTGACGCGACGACCGGTCACCTCGAAATAGCGGTATGCCGCATCTATCGCCTCATCGACCGACCAGCGTGTGTTGACCGGCACCAGCTCGTTCCGCAGCTTGTCGTCGGGCGCATGCAGCGACAGTGCCAAGGTCATCGGGATGCCTTCAGCGGCCAGCTTGTCGATTGCCGGAACCAGCCCCACGGTCGACATCGTGATGCCCCGTGCGGACATGCCCAGGCCGTCCGGCGCCGGGTCGGTGATCCTGCGAATGGCACCGACTGCCGCGTTGTAGTTTGCCAGTGCCTCACCCATCCCCATGAAGACGACGTTGCTGACCCTCAGCGGGGAGCCCTCCGCGCCGCCGGCCACATCGCCGCGCCGGAGCATTCGGGCGGCTTGCACGACCTGCTCGACGATCTCGGCCGTTGACAGGTTGCGGGTCAGGCCCTCTTGCCCGGTGGCGCAGAACGGACAGTTCATGCCGCAGCCGGCCTGGCTGGAGATGCAGATCGTCGCCCGTTTGGGATAGCGCATGAGCACGCTCTCGACCAGAGCTCCGTCATGCAGCCGCCATACCGACTTGATCGTCCTGCCCTTGTCGGCGGCCAGGGTTCGAATCGGCGTGAGCAGCTGGGGCAGCAGCCTGGCCACCAGGTCGTCGCGGATCGACTTCGGCAGGTCGCTCATCTCCTCGGGCGACTCCACAAGTCGCTCGAAGTAGTGAGTCGACAGCTGCCTGGCACGAAAACCCTTGTGCCCCAACGCTTCCACCGCAGCTTTGCGCTCAGCAGGGTCGAGGTCGGCAAGGTGCCGCGGAGGCTTGCCCGCGCGAGGTGCCGCAAAATTCAGCTCCCCGGGCTTGGGGCGCACTCTTGACGGCGTCGGCAGGGCTACTGGCGCGGGGGTGGATATCGCGGCAGCGGGGGCTGTGGGGGGTTCGACGTCAGACATCCCCCTGATTGTCTCAGGCGTCAGGAGGCCGGGACAAACGCGAGGGGGACGAGCAGGGTCAGAATGGCCCAGGCGACCGGGGCCGACAGCAGCAACGAGTCCATTCGGTCCATGAACCCACCGTGGCCAGGGAGGATGCTTCCCATGTCCTTGATGCCGAGATCTCGCTTGATCATCGACTCGGTCAGGTCACCCAACGTGGCCGAGAGAGCCGCGGCAAGACCGACGATGGCACCGGCCCACCACGAACCTCCCAGGAGCATCATGACGGTCGCAACGCCAGCGATGACGCAGGCAACGACCGAGCCAGCGGCGCCCTCCCAGGACTTCTTCGGGCTGATCGACGGAGCCATGTGATGCTTGCCGGCTATGACGCCGACGGCGAAGCCCCCGATGTCGCTGCAGATCGTGACACCAATGAAGACGATGACGCGTTTGGCGCCGTCCGGCGCAGACAGCAGAAGGATGGAAAATGACGCCAGCAGCGGCACGTAGGCCGCGACGAAGATACCGCCGGTGAGATCTCGGATCGAACCTTGCACCCCATCGAGCACATTCCAGAGCAGCATCGAGATGCAGGTCAGGCCAAAGCAGACGGTCAGCGCCTGGCCGCCGCCGACAAAAGAAGCGGTGATCATGGTGATGGCGCCGGCGATGCTCGGCACCAGCGGTACCTTGATCCCGCCCCGGGCAAGCCCGTCGCGCAGCTCCCAGACCGCGAAACAGCTGGCCACGATCACCACCCCGAGGAAACCCTCCTTGCGGAAGAGCAGGCTCGCGAGAAGCACAGCACCAAGGCCCACCCCGACGCCGATGGCAATCGGGACGTTGCGTCCTGCGCGGCTGGGTGTCGTCCCGGAGGCGCCACCTGCGGCGCGCCGTTCGCTGCGGTGGGACGGTGGAGTCGTCATACGGTTGTCAGCTCGGCTGCCTCAGACCTCGAGGAGCTCGCCTTCCTTGACCTTGAGGATGGAGTCGACGTTCTCGACATGCTTCTTGGTGAAGATCTCGAGCTCCTTCTCGGCGCGGGCGCCCTCGTCCTCGCCGACCTCGCCACCCTTGACCATGTGGTCGATCTCTTCCTTGGCCTTGCGCCGGATGTTGCGGATGGACACCTTGGCGTCCTCGGCCTTGGTGCGCGCGAGCTTGATGTACTCCTTGCGACGCTCCTCGGTCAGCTGCGGGAGGTTCACGCGGATGACGGTGCCGTCGCTGTTGGGGTTGATGCCCAGGTCGGAGTCACGCAGCGCTTTCTCGATCTCAGCCATCGCCGACTTGTCGAAGGGCGTGATCAGGATCGTGCGGGCTTCAGGAGTCTGGAAGGACGCCAGCTGTTGCAGGGGGGTCCGCGAGCCGTAGTACTCCACCGTGAGCTTGTTGAACATCGCGGCGTTCGCTCGTCCCGTGCGGATGGTGGCGAAGTCCTCCTTGGCCACCTCGATGGCCTTCTCCATCTTCTCTTCGGCCTCGAGCATGGTTTCGTCGATCATCAGGACTCCTCATCCGCAGTAACGAGCGTGCCGATCTTCTCACCCCGGATGGCTCTGGCAATGTTGCCGTCGCCTTCCATCCCGAAGACGATCATCGGCAGTTTGTTCTCGGAGCACAATGCGAACGCCGCAGCGTCGACGACCCGAAGGCCCTTAAGTAGCGCTTCGTCGTAGGAGACGCGTTCGAACTTGAGCGCCGTGGGGTCCACCCGGGGGTCTGTGCTGTAGACGCCGTCCACCCCGTTCTTGCTCATCAGAACGACCTCGCACTGGATCTCCAGGGCCCGCTGGGCGGCGACCGTGTCGGTCGAGAAGAAGGGCAGACCGAAGCCGGCACCAAAGATGACGACCCGGCCCTTCTCGAGGTGCCGGATCGCTCGGAGTGGAATGTACGGCTCGGCGATCTGGCCCATGGTGATTGCAGTCTGAACACGGGTCGCGACGCCGGCGCTCTCCAGGAAATCCTGCAGCGCGAGGCAGTTCATCACGATACCGAGCATGCCCATGTAGTCGGCGCGGGCGCGGTCCATCCCCCGGCGCTGAAGCTCGGCCCCACGGAAGAAGTTGCCCCCACCCATGACCACGGCCACCTGGACACCGGCACTGGCTGCTTCCGCGATCTGCTCGGCGATCTCACGCACAACGTCCGGGTCGAGCCCGATCTTGCCACCGCCGAATGCCTCGCCGGAGAGCTTGAGCAGCACCCGCTTATATGTCGGTTTTGCGGCTTCGGTGGTCATGGGGCCTCCCAGGGCAAAAACAGAGCGTGTGTCGCGAGTCTTCCATAAAGCGCACTCAGCATCGATCGAGGTGCCACCCGGCGATGACTCGGCGATACCGTGTCCCCCCCACTCATCGGGTCAGGGACGTTCAGAACGCTCAGGATCCGACGCGGAACCGGACGAAAGCCTTGGCCGTCGCACCGGACTCCTCAAGGACCTTGGCCACCGTCTTCTTGGCATCCTTGGCGAACGGCTGCTCGAGCAGAACGTTCTCCTTGAAGAACCCGTTGACCCGGCCTTCGATGATCTTGGGCATGGCTGCTGCCGGCTTGCCCTCTTCCTTGGCCGTGGCCTCGGCGAGGCGGCGCTCGTTCGCAACAGTGTCAGCGTCGATCTCATCGCGCGACAGGACCGAAGGGCTGAACGCCGCGACATGCATCGCGATATCGCGAGCCGTCACCTCGTCGCCGCCGTCGGTGGCCACGAGTACGCCGATCTGGGCGGGAAGGTCAGGGCTGGTCTTGTGCAGGTAGGAAACAACGTGGGAGGCCTCGAGGCGCGCCACACGACGGACCTCGATCTTCTCGCCGATGGTCGCGTTCGCTTCGTCGAGCATCTCCTTGACCGTTGTGCCGCCTATGTCGCTGGCGAGCAGCTCATCGGCGCTCGAGGCTCCGACGGTGACAGCCTGAGCGAGAACCCGACCCGCCAGGGCGATGAACCTGTCACCTTTGGCCACAAAGTCGGTCTCGCAGTTGATCTCCACCATGGTGCCGACGCCGTCGCCGGCCTGAGCCGCGACGAGGCCGTTGGTCGCCGAACGGCCTTCGCGCTTGGTTACACCTTTGAGACCCTTGACGCGCAGGATCTCGGTGGCCTTGCCATGGTCGCCGTCGGCTTCGTCGAGGGCCCTCTTGACGTCCATCATGCCGGCGCCGGTGGACTCGCGAAGCGCCTTGATGTCAGCAGCGGTGTAGTTCGCCATCGTTATCGCTCTCTATTCGTGAGTGCGCGCCGGGTGCGACCACGGTGTGATCGAAACCACGGTGTGATCGAAACCGGCGCGCTGACTCGTTGAGGGGTTCAGCAGAAGTGCTCAGGCCTTGGCAGCAGGTTCCTCAGCGGCAGGGGCAGCGTCAGCCTCAGTTGCCTCAGCAGCAGCCTCGGGTGCCTCAGCAGCAGCCTCGGGTGCCTCAGCTGAAGGGACAGCCTCAGGTGCCTCAGCAGCAGCCTCGGGTGCCTCAACCGCAGGAGCCGGCTCAGCCTCAGGTGCCTCAGCGGCAGTGGAAGCCTCGGCGGCGGTAGCAGCCTCCGCCGCGGTCGCCTCAGAGGCAGCCCCGGCCAGAAGCTCGCGTTCCCATTCGGCCATCGGCTCGTCAACAGCCACGACGCCCTCCTCAGCAGCCTCGCCGCCGCCACGCGCCGCGGCGCGAGCCATCAGGCCCTCGGCAACAGCGTCGGCAACGACACGGGTGAGCAGGGTGACGGAGCGAATCGCGTCGTCGTTGCCCGGGATCTTGTAGTCGACCTCGTCGGGGTCGCAGTTCGTGTCCAGGATCGCGATGACCGGAAGCTTGAGCTTGCGCGCCTCAGTGACGGCGAGGTGCTCCTTCTTGGTGTCGACGATCCACACGGCCGAGGGAATCTTGGCCATGTCCCGAATGCCACCCAGGGTCTTCTCAAGCTTGATCTTCTCGCGCTTCATCACGAGGAGCTCTTTCTTGGTCCGACCGGAGCCTGCGACATCGGTGAAGTCGATCTCTTCGAGCTCCTTCAACCGGGACAGTCGCTTGCTGACCGTCTGGAAGTTGGTGAGCATGCCACCAAGCCAGCGGTAGGTCACGTACGGCATGCCGACGCGCGTCGCCTGCTCGGCGATGGGCTCCTGCGCCTGCTTCTTGGTGCCGACGAACAGGATGGTGCCGCCGTGGGCGACGGTCTCCTTGATGAACTCGTAGGCGTCGTTGATGTAGGTCAGCGACTGCTGCAGGTCGATGATGTAGATGCCATTGCGCTCGGTCATGATGAAGCGCTTCATCTTGGGGTTCCAACGACGGGTCTGGTGCCCGAAGTGGACGCCGCTCTCGAGCAGCTGACGCATTGTGACGACGGCCATGCCGTGGTCTCGCTTTCGTTCGTTTCAGTTATCCACGAGGCCGGCAGGATTGCCATACTCGTGCCTGGCGTCTGCGAGCGCACCCCGCCCGAAGTTCTCGGGACTGCGGTGGTGCACACCCGTCATACGACGGCGAGTAGACGCGCGAATTCCACCGATTGCCCGAAGGCGAACCTGTGGTGTCCTCATGGTACGGGTAGCCTGCCAGACATGGGAAATCCGCTTGTCGCCCGGATGCGGGGCTTTGGCACCACGATCTTCGCCGAGATGAGCGAGCTTGCGCTGAGCACCGGCGCGATCAACCTCGGACAGGGCTTCCCGGACACCGACGGGCCGCGCGAGATGCTCGACGCCGCCATCGGCGCGATCAGCTCAGGCCGTAACCAGTACCCCCCTGGAGCCGGCGTCCCCGAGCTGCGTCAGGCCATTGCTGAACACCAGAAGCGGTTCTACGGGCTGTCGGTTGACCCTGACGGGGAAGTCCTGGTCACTGCGGGGGCGACCGAGGCGATCGCAGCAGTGATCCTGGCCTTGTGCGAGCCCGGCGACGAGGTCGTGACCTTTGAGCCCTACTACGACTGCTACGCCGCCACGATCGCCCTGGCCGGCGGCGTCCGGCGAACGTCGGTCTTGAAGTTCCCCGACTTCGCCGTGGACGAGACCACGTTGCGCGGGGCGTTCTCCTCGCGAACCCGCCTGGTCCTGTTGAACACCCCGCACAATCCCACCGGCAAGGTGTTCAGCCGGGCCGAGCTGGACCTGATCTGCTCCTTGGCCCGTGAATATGACGCGTGGGTGGTCACCGACGAGGTGTACGAACACCTCGTCTTCGAAGGTTCGGCGCACATCCCGGTGGCGACTCTGCCCGACATGGCGGACCGGACCATCACCATCTCATCTGCGGGCAAGACGTTCTCGGCCACCGGGTGGAAGGTTGGCTGGTTGCACGGCCCGGCTGAAGCCGTCGCCGCGGCCCGCACGGTCAAGCAGTTCCTGACCTACGTCGCGAGCGGACCGTTTCAGCCGGCGGTGGCTGTCGCACTTGGCCTGGACGACGACGCCTACCGGGGTGTCGCGTCGTCGTTGCAGGCCAAACGCGACCTGCTGTGTGACGGGCTCTCCGCGGCCGGGCTTACCGTGGCGCGCCCGGCTGCCACGTACTTCGTGATCGCCGATGCAGCACCCCTTGGAGTGAGCGATGCACTCGATTTCTGCCGGCAGATGCCGGCGCTGTGCGGTGTCGTCGGCGTCCCTGTGTCGGTCTTCTGTGACGACAAAGAAGCGACGCGGACCCTCGTGCGCTTCGCGTTCTGCAAGCGCGACGCAGTGCTGAGCGAGGCAGTCGTGCGTCTCGCCGCTCTGGCCGCAAGCTGAGAACCGCCCCCAACCGCACCCTGAAGGTCGCCGTCCACAGGGGTATGCCGGTTCGTCATCCCGTCCACAGGTGGGCGCTGCCCGCTGTACCCCGGAGGTCCGAACGGGAACCTTGGGCTCATGCATCTCCTGGTTCCCTTCCTGGTCCCGCCGGCAATAGTCGCCGTCATCGCCGGCCTAGCCCTGTCTGGCCCCACGCCATCTGTCACCACGGCGGCGGTCCCCCATGCCGGTTCCCGGCCACGGGCTGCCGCCGCAACTGCCCGGCCACGGTCTGCCGCCGCAACCGGAACCGGAACGACAACAATCGCCGGGGCCTACACGACTCCACCAACCACCGCCATCGGGGGCCCGTCGCGCGGGGTTCTCGGCTGGCCGTTGTCTCCCCGGCCCGCGGTCTATCGCCGATTCGAACAACCCCCGACCAAGTACTCACAGGGACACCGAGGGGTCGACCTCATCGCAGTTGTAAGCCAGCCGGTGCTCAGCGCGGCGGAAGGCGTCGTGGCCTTCTCAGGAGTGATCGCAGGCCGTGGCGTGATCACCATTCAGCATTCCGGCCGGCTGCGCACCAGCTATGAGCCGGTCGACGCACGGTTGACGTCCGGGGCGGTCGTTCATCGAGGCGCCCCGATCGGCGTGGTCTCCGCCGCTGCAGGACACTGCATGCCACTCACCTGTCTTCACTGGGGCGCCATCGTCGGACAGACCTACCAAGACCCCCTGTCACTTCTGGGTTTTGGGCGGCCGATCCTCCTTCCGCTCGGCTGACGTGAGTCACACTCGGCTGACCTGAGTCACACTCGGCTGAGCTGAGTCATGCTCGGCTGAGGTACCTCAACTGCACCTCAGGCCCGAGGGTGTGCCTGCTGATATGAGCGCCTCAGCCGCTCGACGGAGACGTGCGTATAGATCTGGGTGGTCGCCAGGCTGGCGTGGCCGAGCATCTCCTGGACGGCCCGGAGATCCGCTCCGCCCTCCAGCAGATGAGTGGCCGCGCTGTGCCTCAGACCGTGTGGTCCCATGTCAGGGGCGCCAGGCACGTATTGCAGGAGCTGGTGAACCGCGGTACGGACCTGGCGCGGGTCGACCCGGCCGCCTCGCCGGCCCAGGAACAATGCCGGGCCACTGCCCGCCGCGACCACCTGACCGCGGCCGAGCTGCAGCCATGCCTGCAGCGCGGCGGCCGCGGGCCCACCGAACGGGACCGTCCTCTCTTTGGCTCCCTTGCCCATGACACGGACCAGGTTGGACCCGAAGTCGATGTCGTCGATGTCCAGGCCCACCAGCTCACCGACCCGGATCCCACTGGCATACAACAGCTCCAACATCGCGCGGTCTCGCAGATGCACTGCATCCTGGTCGTCAGCGGCAACCGCGGCCACATCCAGCACAGCGCTGATCTCGTCCTGTCGCAGCACTCCTGGCAGGGACTTCACGCGCTTGGGCGCCACCAGACGCAGTGAGGGATCGGAGTCGATAACCCCGGTCCGAGTGGCCCAGCGCAAGAAAGCCCGGGCCGAAGCCGCCCTGCGCGCGAGAGTGGACCGGGCTGCCCCGCGCTCCGACTGGGCTGCCAGCCAGGACCGCAGATCCGAAAGCCTTACCTCGGACAGGTCTGTGATCCCACGATCGCGCTCATATGACATCAGGTTGCGCAGGTCACCCACGTATGCCCGCTGGGTGTGTTCGGAGAGACCCCGCTCGGCGCCAAGGTGTCGAGCGAACGCACTAACGGGGTCTGCGAGGTCGATGGGGTCGGCGTGCACGACCCCACGCTGACAAAGCCGGAGGCATTCAGCAAGGACATCGACGCCGAGCACTCCGTGTCCTGCCTTTCACCTGGTAACCCCCTTCACCCAATAGCCCCTTCACCCCATTTTCTTCCACCCGTCGCTTCCACCCTGTCCCTTTCACCCAGCGGAGACGGTGAACTCAGTCCCTGGCCTGCCATGTTCACCGGCTCGTGCCTTTCGCGCCGCTGGGCCCTGGCGCCAACCCTCAGCATGACGTTCGGCAAGAGAGCTCAGATCCAGACGCCCCAACAGGGACCGGACCTCGGAGACCGAAAGACCTGACGACACCGCCAGTCGGGCAATCGGAACGCCCTTGCGGATCGGAAGGGCGGACAGCACCCGAGCCGCGTGCTCGTCGAGCTCGTCTCCGGCAAAGGTTGGGCCCCGGCGAGCCGGAGCGAGGTCGCTGCCATAGTCCCCGATGGCTTCGGCTGCTTCTGCTGCGTCCGTCACAAGCTGGGCCATCCCGGACCGGATCGCCTCGTGACATCCCGCGGACATCATTGACGTCACAGGGCCTGGCACGGCAGCCACCACTCGACCATGTTCAGCGGCCGTCCGAGCCGTGTTCAGCGACCCCGACCTCAGCCCCGCCTCGACCACAACGGTCCCGCGACCCATCGTGGCGATCATTCGATTGCGTTGGAGGAAGCGGGTCTTGGTGGGCGCCGAACCCGGCGCCACCTCACTGATGACAGCGCCCACCTCGACAATGCGGGAGATCAGCGCGGCATGTGACGAGGGATACGGCCTCTCGACACCACCGGCCAGCACCGCAATCGTGGTGGCTCCGGTGGCCAGCGCACCGCGGTGCGCGGCTGCGTCGATGCCGAACGCGGCTCCCGAAATGATTGTGAACCTGCGCTCGCCCAGTCCCGCCGCCATCTCGGTCGCCACCATCTCGCCGTACGCCGTGGCGCTTCGGGCTCCCACGACGGAGACACTGCGTTGACACGACGACGCGACATCGACGGGTCCGCGGACCCAGAGGCAGTACGGCGGCGCAGACAGATCGTCGAGTCCTTGGGGCCACTCGGGATCACCGGGACAGACCACGCGGGCAGCAAACTTGGCACCGACCTCCAGGTCACGTTCCACATCGAGCATCTCGAGACGGGGCAGGAAGCGTTGCAGACACTGCTCGCCACCCGAGGCTGCGAGCTGCAGAGCGGCAACCGGACCAAGAGTCTTGATCAGCCGGGCAGCGACCGCGTCCCCCGGCTCTGCGACGCGGCTCCAGGCCGCTCGGGCAAACCGATCCTGTCCGAGCAGGCTGCTACGCAGGGACGTACTCATGCCGCCACCGCGCCTTGGGCGCGCAGAGTCAGGGCCAGTCCCACGTCGTCGCGGTTGGGCGTTCCTCCACCAGCCAGGTCGGTCACTGTCCACGCGACCTTCAGAACCCTGTCGTAGCCACGCAGGGTCAGAGTTCCTCGTTCCAGCGCACGCTCGAGATCCAGTGTGGCCGCCGCCGGAAGCTTCAGGAAGCCGGCGCGCATCATCGGGCCGGGGACCTCAGCGTTGAGCCGCCAGGACGTACGGGCCAGGCGCTCGGCCTGCAGACTCCGCGCGATGGCCACCCGCTCGGCCACTACTGCGCTGGCTTCTCCCGTCGGCGCGAACAGGCCTGCTCGCGACACGGCCCGCACCTGTAGCTGGAGATCGACGCGGTCCAGGAGGGGACCCGCCAGCTTGCCCATGTAGTCGCGACGAGCGCGCGGCGAACATGAACAGTCGACGCCCTTGCCGAAGCCGCGACCGCACGGACAGGGGTTGGCCGCCAGCACCAGCTGGAAGCGGGCCGGATATCTGACCACCCCTGATGCTCGCGCGACAACCACCTCGCCTGACTCCACCGGCTGGCGCAACGCCTGAAGGACTCCGGGTTTGAACTCCGGGACCTCGTCCAAGAACAACACTCCACGGTGTGCCTTCGAGATGGCGCCTGGACGGATCCAGCTACTACCTCCTCCAACGATCGCCGGCATCGACGCGCCGTGGTGCGGTGCCACGAAGGGCGGTCGCACGATGAGTGCACCGGACTTGGGCAGCGCGCCCAGCACCGAATGGATCGCCGTCACCTCCAACGCCTGTGCTGGCTCCAGGTCGGGCAGTAGTGAGGGCAAGCGCTCGGCAAGCATCGTCTTGCCGGCGCCGGGCGGCCCGGACAGGAATAGATGATGGCCGCCTGCAGCTGCGATCTCCAGTGCCAGCCGCCCCTCGTCCTGCCCCACCACATCACGCAGATCGGGCGCCACGACATCATCAGACGCCTCGACGGGGTCGACGGACACTTCCGCTGGCTGTTCACCACGCCCGATAGCCCGGTAACGAGCCACCAGCTCACGTAGGTGACGGGCCGGGACCACGCAGATGCCGGGGACGAGTGCAGCCTCCGCCGCGTTCCCCGCCGGCACCACGATCTGAGCCATCCCCAGACGCGCTGCGGTAAGCACCACGGGGAGCACACCGCACACCGGGCGGATCGAACCGTCCAGACCCAGTTCGCCGACGTGCACGATCTCGTCAACAACCCCGGCGGGGAACACCTCCGCAGCCGCCAGGACGGCGATCGCGATAGGAAGGTCCCAGCCACTGCCGACCTTGGGGATCGAGGCCGGCGAGAGGTTGACGGTAAGACGCCGATTCGGAATCGGGACACCGGAGTTCGCCGCCGCGGCCTTGATCCTGTCCGGCGCCTGCCGGCACGCCGCATCGGGAAGACCGCTGAACATGACCTGTGGCAGCCCCTGCACAAGATCGGCCTCCACATCGACCAGGGCACCCTCGATCCCCTGCAGGGCAACGCCTCGCGTACGACCCAGGCTCATGCCGCCACCGCAACCAGATGCTCGATCTGGGCCGGACCGCTCAAGGGTCGCAACACGCCGATCACGTCGATACGGATATCGGTCACGGAGTCGACCAGGGATCGGTTCTCGGTCAGCCAGCAGCATGCCAGGCGACGCAGCCGAGCGGCCTTGACTGCGGTCACTGCCTCAACCGGCGAACCGAACGCCAGACTTCGACGGGTCTTGACCTCGACGATCACCAGGGCCGTGTCATCCATGGCCACGATGTCGATCTCGCCCTGGTCGCAGCGCCAGTTACGGTCCAGGATCTGCATGCCGGACTCCACCAGATATCGCGCCGCGAGACGCTCGCCATAGGCTCCGACCGCATTGGCCACACCCGCCTTCGCGACAACCGCCCTCGACGCCCTGTCAGGCTGCCCCGAAGTGGGAACTGAATCGGTCACCTTGACCACCTCCGTGGTCGACCCTGGCAACTCGACTGCCACGGACGCAGAGCGATCGCCCGCCCTGTGGACGATGGGACCAGGGCGGGACCACTTGTGGACAACCAGTTCGTCCGATTGGCCGGTGATTTCAACCCATTTGGGCCGTGTTGCACGCCTCCCTCCCCGGCCAGCTTCGGTGAGCGCCAAAATTGGAGGAAGCACGAATGAACCTCTTGGCACAGCGAGCAACTGGCGGTGATGGGTGCAGCCGAGGACGCGCGGGGCTTTCCGCGCGGGGCTCATGTGGTCGATGTGGCTGCTGGCCGCTGCCTACATAGCCGGCCTGGCCTTGCACAGCCTCGGTTGGGCACCGGACTGGTCGGGCTGGTTCGGCACCGCCGACGACGCCACCCTGCTGCAGACCGTCCAGGAGCTGCGGACCGCGCTGAGCACCGGCCAGCTCGTCTTGTACTACCAGCCCAAGATCGACCTGGACAGCGGCGAAGTCCACAGTGTCGAAGCCCTGGTGCGCTGGAACCACCCCACCCGTGGCCTGATCCACCCTGACGCCTTCCTGCCCCTGGTCGAGGAGTCCGGGCTGATGCCAACGCTGACCCGCGTGGTGCTCGCCCAGGCCCTGGACCAGGTGGCGCGCTGGCACGCACACGGCCAAGAACTGACCGTGGCGGTCAGCCTCTCGGCCAGCTCGCTGGTCGACTCCGACCTGCCCAGACAGGTCGCCTCGATGCTCAGCGCCCGGGGAGTCTCGCCCCATGCCCTGCAGCTGGAGACCACCGAGGAGTTCCTGATGGCCGACCGCGACCGGGCCCGCTCCATCCTGACTCGGCTGCGGAATAGTGGTGTCCAGATCTCTGTAGACGATTTCGGCACCGGCTACAGCTCGCTGAGCTACCTGCGCGACCTGCCCATCGACGAGCTCAAGCTCGACCGTGCGTTCATCTTCCCCGTGGCTGAGTGCGACCGCACGGCCGCCCTGGTCGCCTCCACCATCGACCTGGCTCACAGCCTCGGCCTTCGCATGGTCGCCGACGGTGTCGAGACCGACTTGGCCTACGCCGCGCTGACCCGCCTCGGCTGCGATCAGGCGCAGGGCTTCTTCATGTCCAGACCCGTCCCCGCCGCTGAGCTCGACCACTGGCTCAACAACCGGCCCACTGTCGATCAGTTCAGTGAGATGCCCAAGCCGCGCCCCTCCACGCCTCTGGGCTGGGTAACCGGCGAATCCATCGAGTCAGGGCCAGTTCGGCGCAGACCCCGCTCGACGGCGCCGATCAGGTATGGCCGGAGCTCTCGCGCGGGAATGATCGTATGGACGGAGCCGACTGCCAGAGCCCGTTCGATGTTGTGGACCTGTTCGAACTCATCCGCCACCTCGCCGAGCTTCTCGGAGCGCACCTCGGCGCGCAGACCGGCCAGCTCGACCCGCAGCCGGGGGCGTTCGACCTCGTCTGCCTCAACCAGCGTGGCTTCCAGAGCTTTGACCCGGGGATCCGCGGAAGTGCGGGCCGCGACGTCGCGGGTGAACACGACGGCAGCGGCCGGCGCCCCTCCGATGACCGACGCGAAAGAACCTTCGACGGCAATGATCTCCATGTTGGCGTTCAGAACACTGGAGAAGACCACGAACGACCCCCCGTGAAAGCGTGAGATCACGCAGAACACGATCGGGCCGTCGAAGTTGACGATGGCCCGGCCGATCTCGGCGCCGTACTCAAGCTGCATCCCGCGCAGCGACTCAGGTGAACCGTCAAACCCCGAAAGATTTGCCAGCACCACCAGGGGGCGGTTGCCGCTGGCGGTGTTGATGGCTCGAGCGGTCTTCTTGGATGATCGCGGGAACAGCGTCCCGGCGGTCCACTGATCCGGACCATCGGCAGGGAACCAGCCCCGCCGGGGGATCGGCCGGGACTCGATGCCAAGCATCGCGATCGGGTGACCACCGAGGTGAGCGTCCAGGACGACCGTGGTGTCCGCGTCAGCCATTCCTGCCCAGCGCTCCAGCACCGCGTGGTCCTGGTCGACCACGGCACGCATCACGGTGCGGATGTCGAACGGCTTCTTGCGCTCCTTGTTGACCTCGTCGGAGAAGATGTCCCCCACGGTCGTGAAGTCGCTGCACGGATGGACGTGCGGGTAGGTGCGCACATCGCGGTCGTGCGGGTCGCTGCTATCCGCTCGACGCCCGATGTGTTCACCCGGGGCGATATAGGTGTGCTCGTAGTGGGCGAACAGCGTTCTGCACGCTGCCCTCAGGTTGGGTGCCCAGTACTGCGCCTGTCCGTTCGGCCCCATGACCCGGTCGTATCCGCCGATACCGAAGTTGTCCTCGGCTGACACTCCGCCCGAGTAGTCCAGCGAGTGCTTGCCGGTCAGGACCATTGCGCTGTCGGGTGTCATGACCAGGATGCCCTTGGTGTGCAGGAGCATGGTCGCCTCAGCGTTCCAGTATGGCTGGGCTCCCACATTGATCCCCGCCACGATCACGTTCACCTCGCCGCCAGCCTGGGTGAAGGTGATCAACCGGCGCAGCGCCCGGGCGACCCAGTCCATGTTCTCGGTGCCACTGTCCATGGAGATCATCGCGCCGGAGGACAGGGCGAACCACTCGAGCGGCACCGACATCTCCTCGGCGAGGTCGAGGGCCGCCATGATCCGCGCGCACTCCGGCTCGGCAACCGAACCCAGCGACTTGGTCGGGTCGCCGAAGAGTGCCACCCGCACCATGCCCTCGGGGTAACGGGCCGAAGGCGTCGACACCACTCCGGCGACGATCCCCGCCCGGTTGTGCCCGCGAGGGCGGTCGACCGGAATGAGCCGGCCGGCCTCATCGAGGTCGTGCTCGGTGAAGGTGCCGCCGATCCCGGTGAGCATCGGCACGATCTCGTAGGGGTAGACGGTGCCCCGGGCACGCGAGCGCCGCACCTTCTGGGTGTACTCGTCCAGCGGTGCCAGCGGCTCCGTCGGCGGCTGGGTCACGATCATGCCGACACCCGCCCCGGGCCGGTAGGAGAAGATCACCGCGACCTCTCGTGGCTCGGCGCCCGGCTGAACCCGGTGTCGGACCACCATCATGATCTCCTCCAGCCCCGCCCCGGCCGTCATGGGCGCCGACGCACGGGCGAAGACGCTCAGCTCACTCAGGGGGACGTCGATCGGAGGCCACACGTAGAGAACGATCCGGTTGGCGTCGAGCCGCCGGGTCGTCCCGCGCTCGGCCTGGCCTGCGCGGATGCTCTCCAGACAGGCGGCGAGCCTGCGCTCGACTGCGGGGAATGCGACGACCTGGCCCGACCCGTCGCGCAGCGGTGTCACGTCGTGGATCTCCGCAAATGCGACGAGGCGCTCGTCAGCGGGGTTGTCGAGAGCGCCGCAGTGGTAGAGGTACGTATCCTCGGTCGAAGGAAGCCGGGTGCCTTTGAACTTCTTCAAACGCCACAGCTCAAACCGCTGACCGATCATGGGATGCATGCCGCGGATCACACGCTCCTCCTGCATGCGTCCCTGCGATGGGCGGAAGGTGAACTGCACATGCGCGCCGGTCTGGTCGCACACCGTGACCGTCACGCGTCGGCCGAGGACCAGGACCGGCACGTCGCCGAGCATGTCCCCCAGCCTGGAAGCGACCGAGTCCTGGTCCGCTGACCCGTCGCCCACAGAAAGGTAGAGGTCCACGACAAGATTCGTGGGGTCCTCGACCGCTGCGGCCAGGGCCGCCACACTGACGAGGCAGGCCGGCAGCTCGGAGAGGGCACCCATGGTTGCAATCAGGTGGAGCCGCTTGCCGCCCAGCTCGTACGCACCCGTCACGCACTGCCGACCCTCGTGCTGGAAGGCGCGGACGTCCTCCAGGGTGCGGATCTTGTAGTAGCGCCGGGTGAGCACTTCCAGCATCGGCTCCGACCCCAGGCTTTTCACTCCGATGCGCTTGGCCATCAGCCGGATCAGGGGCTCAGGGGACGCCGTCAGGCTCTCGACCCGTTGCTCGTAGTCAGCTGCGCCCTGATGCTCATCGAGGTACTGAAGCTCTGCGCGGACTCCTTTGTAGACCTGCTCCCGGGCCGCCAGGATCAGGGGGTTGTCAAAGAACCGGAACCGGATGCTGCGGGCGAGGTCACCCACCGTCGGGTAGCGCAGCTGGGTGGCGACGATCAGCCGGTCGAGAACTTCTTTCATCTCGTCGCGGGCAGGACCCGTGAAGGCATCTCCCTCCACCAGCCACCGCTCGAGTAGGGCAGCCACCACGGGGGTCTGGTCGGCCGCCCGCTGCTGGGCCAGGAACGCCCGGTAGACAGCCTCCTCCAGCTCAGGGCTCCGCGTCAGATCTGCGACGCCGTAGTGGCGAAGCACTCGTGACAATCTCGTCCGGAACGTCTCTGGCAGACGCTCCTGCTCGACGTCAAGGGAGTGCAGGTAGGTGTGAAAGTGCTCCTGCGGACTGTGGACGCGCTCGTCGGTGTCTTCCTCGGCGCTGGTGGGCCGGTTACGCGACAGCTCGCACAGGTCGGCGAAGGTGATGAGCAGCGCGAGCTCCGCGCGCCTCAGGTCGACGTCCTGCGCGAGATCGTCGCGCAGCTCACTGTACTCGGCTACCAGGGTCCTGGCCCGCTTCGCACTCACGTCATAGCCCGTGATCATGGCCCGCAGTGCCTCGAGCTGCGCACAGGCCCGCGCCCGCAAGTCCGCTGCGGCTATCGGCGCCGTGAAGCTGACAGGGGGGACATCCGAGGCTGCGGCTTCGCCGATGGGACGATCGAGCCTCAGCAGGGGCGCCCCGGCGTCCACCTGGGTGTTGACGCGGGCAAGGACCTCACGCACGCGCCCCGAGCGGGGAGCCTTCACCGCGGTCTGCAGCTTCATGCTCTCGAGCACGGCAATCGTTGCTCCGGCCTCTACGTCCTCGCCGGCCGTGACGTTCACGGCCACCACCACAGCCGGCGCCGGGGCGCGAATCAGTCCGGACTCATCACCCGCGATCCGGTGGCTGACCCCGTCGACCTCAACCAGGTGACCGCCGGGTCCGGCAACCGACACGATGTGGAAGGGCGATCCACCGAGCCCGAGCCGGCTCTCAAAGGGGCTCAGCCGGTCGATGTCTACGTCCATGAGCTCCCCGTCCACCTCCAGCCGGTATCGGCGGGGGCCGACCTGGCCCACGACCATCCGATGGGTCTGGCCCTGGTAGCGGAGCTCGATCTTGCGGCCGACGGCGTGGCTGGCCCGCGGTCGACCACCGCGGGCTGAACCGAGGAAGGCGCGTCGCTCGAGCGCCTCCTCCGCGTCATACTCATCGATGGCGACGCTGAGCAGGGCGACGGCGGCGTGGCGAGAGGGTGCCGGGGTCGCGGAATCGTGGACGTGGTCCACCCAGCCCGTGTACGCCTCACCGGCCACCACCTCCGGACGCGCGAGCAGATCCAGCAAGAACGACTTGTTGGTCGTGCCACCCCGCAGGACGACCGTGGTCTCGCGTACGGCACAGCGCAACCGGGACAAGGCCTCAGGGCGATCCTGCCCCCAGGCGATGATCTTGGCGACCATGGAGTCGTATCCGGGGGGGATGACGTCACCGGAGGCAATCCCCGTGTCAACGCGGATGCCTGGACCGGACGGCAGATTGAGCAGCACCACAGTCCCCGGCGCAGGCGCGAAGCCCTGGTCGGCGTCTTCGACATTGAGGCGGGCCTCGATAGCGTGCCCGATGTGCGGGGGTGCCTCACCGACCAGGCGGTCGCCGTCAGCGATGTGCAGCTGCAGCTTGACCAGGTCCAGCCCTGTGGTCGCCTCGGTGACCGAATGGTCACTCTGCAGCCGGGCATTCACCCCGACGAAAGCGAAAGTACCGTCGGTCGGCTGGTAGACGAACTCGACGGTGCCAGCGCCCCGGAAGCCGGCGGCCTTCACAAGCGCGATTGCCGCGGCACGGAGCCCGGCCTCCTGCCCCGCGCTCAGTGCGGGAGAACGAGACTCCTCGACCAGCTTCCAGTTGTTGCGTCGTTGGATGGAGCAGTCGCGGACTCCGGGCGCCCAGACCGTGCCGTGCTCGTCGGCGATGATCTGCACCTCGACGTTGCGACCATCGCTGACCAGTCGCTCCATGAAGACGACCGGATCGCCGAACGCGTCCTGGGCTTCGGTCCGGGCGAGTTCGAAGGCGACCTTCAGCTCATCAGCCGAGCGGACGACCCGGATGCCCCGACCGCCCCGACCGCTCGTGGCCTTGATCAGGAGCGGGTATCCGATCGTGTCGCCATGTCGAGCTGCCTCCTGCGGGCTGGACACCGGTCCCCCGCTCCAGGGGGCTACCGGAACACCCGTCTTCTCAGCCAGCAGCCTGGCTTCGATCCTGTCGCAGAGCTGCCGCATGGCGCCGGCGGGCGGACCGATGAATACCAGCCCCAGACGCTCGCAGAGGTCCGCGAATGCAGGGTCCTCGGCCACGAAGCCCCAGCCCACCCACACCGCATCAGCCCGGCTGACCCGCAGGGCCCGCTCAAGCTCCTCGTGATCGAGGTAAGGACCGCTCGGCGAACCGACGCCCTGCAGGCAGACCGACTCGTCGGCCGAACGCACGAAGAGTGTTCGCTGCTCAGCCTCGGTGTGCAGGGCGACGACCTTGATGCCGTAGCCATGTTCCTCGTTCAGCTCCCGCACAGCGCGGATGAGCCGTACAGCAGGCTCACCCCGGTTGACCACGGCGATACGAGTGAACATCTGAAGGCCTCCGTTGCCGAGCTCGTGACGTCATGCGCGACTGGGCAACGGGTCGGACACTCTCGAGCTATGTCTGGAGTCTAACGATCTGCTCTCGTCGACTTTGTCCGGTCTCCGGGAGCCAACCGGGGGCTCAGGACAGCCTAGAAACCGCCATCCTTGGGGAGCTCGAGCTCGTTCTTGGCCAGCTCTTCGACGTTGACGTCCTTGAAGGTGACGACCCGCACGTTCTTGACGAACCGCGCCGGCCGGTAGACATCCCAGACCCAGGCGTCAGCCATGGTGACGTCGAAGTAGACTTCACCACCGTCGCCGCAGACCTTCACGTCGACGGAGTTGGCCAGATAGAAACGCCGCTCGGTCTCAACGACGTGAGAGAACAGCCCCACGACGTCGCGATACTCGCGATAGAGCTGAAGCTCCATCTCGGTCTCGTACTTCTCCAGGTCCTCTGAGCTCATTGACTGCCTCGCTCATCGACTGCCTCGCTCATTGCTCGCCTCCGTGATCGGTCCGCACCGCTCCATCATGCATCACTGCCTCATCTCGCCGTAGCCGTCGGGACCCTGGCGAACGTCTCAGAGGGGTTGGACAACCAGGCCCAGCGCCCAAAAGGCCAGACGACGGTGATGGCACGACCCACGATCAGGCTCTCCGGGACCGAGCCCTTCTTGCCGCCCGAGTTCTGGTCGTGGGGGCGGGAGTCGCCCGAGTCGGAGCGGTGGTCGCCCATCACCCAGACCCGCCCGGGCGGGACGGTGATATTGAAGGGCTCCTGGCTCGGGGTGTCGCCAGGGAAGAGATAGGGCTCGCTCAGCGCCACGCCATTCACCGTGAGCTGCCTGTTGTTGTTGCAGCAGACGACATGGTCCCCCGGCAGGCCGATAACCCGCTTGATGAGGTGATTACCCTCATCGCTGGGCAGCAGTCCGACGAAGGTCAGGGTCGAGTTCAGGGTGCTTGTGACCCGGGAGAGCTGGGGCTGGATCGGGGCCGGCAACCAGTGATCGGGATCCTCGAACACGATGACGTCGCCGCGCGTGAGCGAGATGGGCGAAGGAACCATCTTGTTGACGATCACCCGATCACCCCTGAGCAGAGTGTTGTTCATCGACCCCGAAGGGATGTAGAACGCCTGCATCAGCCAGGTCTTGACGATCAAGGACAAGAGCAACGCCAGACTGACGACGATCACGGACTCGCGCAGCATCGGGGTCACGATTGCTCGCCGATGCCTGACGACTCGACGAGAGTCGCCGCTTCCCCGATGTTGCGCCTCTCGACGAGGTGGGGCCCCCCGCCGGTGCTGGACCTCTCGGCGACGCTCGCCCCGAGTTGTCTCGGGCACGCTCACTTATGCCCCTCCCCCGGGGTGCTGGCGGGTGTGCCCCCAAGCGAGGTGGGCAGGTGAGTCTGCTCGCCTCCGCGTTCGGTCCACACGGCACCATCATGCATCACTGCGTCTCACAGGGCAGTCATCGCTGCGCCCTCCGCCTCAGCCACCCTCACACCGGGCAACCGCCACGATCGGCGGTGAAACACGCTCGGACCGCGGGACTCAAGTGCCGCGACGTGCTCGGGCGCCGAATAACCCTTGTTCAGCTCCCAGGCGTAACCAGGCACCTCGGCCGCGAGTGCGACCATCATCGCGTCGCGCTCGACCTTGGCCAACACACTAGCGGCGGCAACAGATGAGCAGAACATGTCGGCCTTGACCATTGTCCTGACCGGGACACAGTGGAGCCCGTCCTGGAGTAGCCCCAACAACCCGACCCGTCCGGGTTCGGTCAGCCAGTCATAATCTCCGTCGAGAATGATCAGATCCGGTATGACGGACAGCGCGGCGAGCGCGCGGGTGCCGGCAAAACGCAGGGCCACCATGATTCCGTAGCGGTCGATCTCGCCCGGCGAGGCGTGCCCGACCGCATAAGCCGTCGCCCACCCCTGGATCTTGGGCACCAGTCGCTCGCGCACCTGGTGCGAGAGCAGCTTGGAGTCCTTCACGCCGACCGGCGCCGAGCGGCATACCTCGTCGATCACCACGACGCCGACCGACACCGGACCGGCGAGGGCACCACGACCGACCTCGTCCATGCCGGCCACCAGGCGGTGACCGCCACGTTGAAGCTCCCGCTCGAGCCTCAGCGAGGGTTTGCGCGACGTGGTGCCTGCAGTCATTTCGCTGTTGCCGTCGGGACCTTGGCGAACGTGTCGGACAGCCAGGCCCAGTGCTCAACCGGCCAGACCACGGCGATGGCACGACCCACAATCAGGCTCTCCGGGACTGAACCCTTGACGCCGCCTGAGTTCTCGTCGTGGGGGCGGGAGTCGGCTGAGAAGGAGCGGTGGTCGCCCATCACCCAGACCCGCCCAGCCGGGACGGTGATATTGAAGGACTCCTCGCTCGGTGCGTCCCGCGGATAGAGGTATGGCTCGTTCAGCGCCGCACCATTCACGGTGAGCCGCTTCTTGCTGTCGCAGCAGACGACGTGGTCCCCCGGAAGGCCAATGACCCGCTTGATGAGGTGATTACCCTCGTCGGTGGGCAACAGCCCGACAAAGACCAAGGTCGAGTTCACGGCGCTTGCGATCGGGGAGCGCTGGGGCGGGATCGGAGCCGGCAACCAGTGATCGGGGTCCTCGAACACGATGACATCACCGCGTTTGAGGGTCATGGGCGAAGGAACCAGCTTGTTGACAATCACCCGATCACCCTTGACCAGGGTGTTCTCCATCGACTCCGAAGGGATGTAGAACGCCTGCATCAGCCAGGTCTTGACGACCAGCGACAAGAGCAGCGCCATACCGATGACGATCACGGACTCGCGAAGCACCGGCGACACCCAGGGCCGATGCTGGACATCCCGAGAGGAGTCGACGCCTCCCGGGCTATCCACGTCTCGAGGAGAGTCGCCCTGGCCTGTATCGGGCACGCTCACTTGTGCCTCGCCCCCATCGTGCTGTCTGGCATGTCCCCCATCGAATCAGATCCACGTGACTCAGGTGTGGGTGACTCAGGTGCACGTGAGGTGGACGCACGCAGGATGCCGACCCGGCTAGGCGGCCAGTAGATCATCCCAGCCCTGCCAATCACGTCGTCGAGTCGCACCATTCCTCTTCCAGAATCGCTTAGATGGGCACGTGAGTCTGCCGAGTCACTGCGATGGTCGCCCATCACCCAGATCCGCTCGGCCGGAACCGTGACGTTGAAGGTCAGGTCACTGGGTCTGTCACCCGGATAGAGGTAGGGCTCGTCGACGGCGACGCCGTCGACCATAAGGAGACCTCTGGCATCACAGCACACCACGTGATCCCCGGGAAGTCCGACGACACGCTTGACGTAGTCGCTCTCGTTGAGATGGGGCCACAACCCCGATGCCATCGAACCCATGACCCCGCCCACCGCTGACCTCTGGTCCGAACCAGGGCCCGCAGCACGATCGGCAAAAGTGTGGGTGCCGTCGAAGACGACAAGGTCCCCTCGTTGCAGCGATGAGGCGCCTCCGATCTTGTTGACCAGAATACGGTCCTCGGGCATCAACGTGGGCTCCATCGAGCCCGAGGGGATGTAAAAGGACTCCACGAGCAGGCCCCGTACCAGCATCATAAGCACGAGCCCGGCACCCATCACGACCAGCCACCGATATCGCGAGCCCGACGGGTCGATCTCCCGGATCAGTGCTACGGGTGTCTTGGAAGTCGAACGGACGCGCCGCCTCAGCGGGCAGGCGTCACGTTGCGCTTCTCCTTGATCTTGGCTGCCTTGCCGCGCAGGTCGCGCAGGTAGTAGAGCTTGGCACGGCGCACGTCGCCGCGGGTTACGACCTCGATCTTCTCGATGACCGGGCTGTGCAGCGGGAAGGTGCGCTCGACGCCAACGCCGAAGCTGACCTTGCGAACGGTGTAGGTCTCGCCGATACCGCCACCGTGACGACGGATGACCACACCCTGGAATACCTGGACGCGCGAGCGTGTGCCTTCAATGACCTTGACGTGAACCTTGACGTTGTCACCGGCGCGAAATGCCGGGATGTCGTCGCGCAGGCTGGCCTTGTCGACGTCGTCGAGCTTGTGCATGTTCGCTTCGCTTTCTCGTCAGCGCCACAGGTCGCTCACGGATGTGATGCACGCCGCGGCGTCGAGCCGGGCGGGCGATTCGTATGGGGTGCGCCTGCTATCCGTCACTCGTTGCTCTCCCCCTGTGGCAGGGGCACGAAACCGTTGCAGGACGCGAGCAGTCAGTCTGCCACAGCAGGGGGGTCAGCCTGAAATTGGGCGTCTTGCGTCGAGCTGCCCCCGCTCGCCAGCACCTCAGCTACCTCGGCGAGCACCTGGCGGTCCCGGGCATCCAGGTCAGCCGGATCCAGTCGCGCGATCATGTCGGGTCTGCGCACAGCGGTACGCCGCAGTCGCTCATCCCGCCTCCATCGCGCGATCTGCCCGTGGTGTCCGGAAAGAAGCACGTCGGGTATGCCGCGTCCGCGCCACTGCGGCGGCTTGGTGAACACCGGGTACTCCAGCAAGCCGTCCTCGTGGGACTCCTCGACCAGGGAGTCGGCGTTGCCGATGACGCCGGGAACCAGTCGTGCAATGGCCTCAACCATGACAAGCACGGCGACCTCACCGCCATTCAGGACGTAGTCACCAACCGAGACCACGGTAACCGGCATATGACCGCGCGCCTCATCAATGACCCGCTCATCGATGCCCTCGTAGCGACCACAGGCGAATGCCAGCCAGGGTTGAACCGCCAGCGCGTGAGCCATCTCCTGGGTGAACCGGACACCGCCCGGTCCCGGGACCAGCAGATGTGGAACCTCGCCGCGGCTCCCCGACGCCACGAGGTGTGCAAGCGCCTCGCCCCACGGTTCGGGACGCATGACCATGCCTGCCCCACCGCCATACGGAGTGTCATCCACCGTGCGATGGCGGTCGTGCGTGAAGTCGCGCAGGTCATGGACCGTCAGGTCGATCAGACCCTCCTGACGGGCCTTGCCGATCAACGAGAGGTCCAGAGGAGAGAGGTACTCCGGGAAGATGGTGACGACGTCCAGTCTCATGGCCGGGTCCTCACAACTCGTCCAGGTCCAGCAGACCGGGGGGCGGGTCCAGGACCACGCGACCACCCTCGATGTCGACTTCGGGCACGATCGCCGTCACGAACGGGACCAGTGCCTCGCGACCATCGGCTAGCCGGAGAACCAACAGGTCCTGGGCGGGCCGGGACTCCAGGGCAGTCACCTCACCGACCTCGACGCCGCCCACCGTCACCGCTTTGAGCCCGACCAGATCCCTTTCAAACCAGGCTTCCTCTTCCCCGTCGTCGGCCAGGACATCGGCCAGGAGCTTGATGCCCCGCAGGGCTTCGGCACCGCTGCGGTCATCGGTGTTCTCGAAGCCGAGCAGGAGGATCCCGTTGTTGTCACGGGCGCTGCGCAGAACCAGCGGGCCGGCTTCCGGGGGCTCCGTCACGAAGGTGGCGCCTGGCACGAACCGCTCATCCGGAGCGCCCGTGAGAACCTGCACGGTCACCTCACCGCGCAGTCCGTGCGCCTTGCCAACACGAGCGACGACTACCTGCATGAGCCAGTCCTTCAGAAGATGATGCGGACACAGTCAGTGAAGAGCAACCAGTAAAGACCAAGGGGTATGTCGGAAGGTGACCTTCCGACATACCCCTTGTCAAGGAATACCCAGCGGGGCAATCGCACGCCTTTCAACGGGCTCTCGCACCTTGCTCAGCAGGCAATCGCACGCTCCCTAGCGGGCAGTCGCACCCTGAAACGATGTGGTCTATCGCACACGGTCCGTGTCGACGATGTCGACCCGCACCGGTTGGCCGCCCGCGAGGGCACCCATCACGGTACGAAGGGCCCTGGCCGTCCGGCCGGAGCGACCGATGACCCGACCGAGGTCATCGGGATGGACCCGGACCTCGAGGACCTCGCCCCGGCGCAGATCCTTGCGCCGGACTGCCACATCCTCATCGTGGTCGACGATGCCCTTGACCAAGTGCTCCAACGCCTCGTCGAGCACGATCAGACCTCGGGCTTGGCTACGTCAGGAGCCTTGTCGGCCTTGTCAGCCTTCGGCTCAGCCTTCTCGGTCTTGGCCTCAGCCTTGGGCGCTGCCTTCTCAGTCTTGGCCTCAGCCTTGTCAGCCTTCGGCTCAGCCTTGTCGGCCTTGTCAGCCTTCGGCTCGGCCTTGTCGGCCTTCGGCTCGGCCTTCTCAGCCTTGTCAGCCTTCGGCTCGGCCTTATCGGCCTTGTCCGCCTTCGGCTCGGCCTTCTTCTTCTTGGTGGTGGCGCCGGCCTTGGGCTCCGCCATCGCGGACTTGGTGGCCGCCTCGTACAAAGCGGTCTTGTCGGCCTTGGGCTCGGCAAGGCGCAGGGTGCCCTCGGTGCCCGGAAGGCCCTTGAACGTCTGCCAGTCGCCGGTGATCTTCAGGAGCGCCGCGACCTGCTCGGTCGGCTGCGCGCCGACTCCGAGCCAGTACTGCACACGCTCGGAGTTGATCTCGATGATCGAGGGCTCGTGGGTCGGGTGGTACTTGCCGATCTCCTCGATCGCCCGGCCATCGCGCTTGGTGCGCGAGTTCATGATGACGACGCGGTAGAACGGTGCATGGATCTTGCCCATGCGCTTCAAACGAATCTTGACGGCCACTGTGGTGGTGACTCCTGTTTCTTGTCTGGGTTGAGTCGGCACGGCTTCCGCGTGGGGATACGGCTCGTGACGCTCGGATGGACACGTCCGAAGCGGAGAGAGGGGCCGCAGACAGACGAGTACGCGCATTAGTCTGCCAGATGAGGCGCCATCCTTCGAACCCACGTGGATCAGGCCCGGCAGATCGCTGCCATGAACCACCCGCAATGGGCTTTCCCGAATGCCAGTAAAATTAGTGCGACCACGGCCATTGCCGGACGGTAGCCACACCTGAAGACGACTTGGGAGCCATGCTCTACACGCTGACGAGAAAGACAATGGGTCCGGTTGCCCGGCTGATCTATCGCCCTGTCATCGAGGGCACGGAGAACATCCCACGCACCGGGCCGCTGCTGCTGGCCAGCAATCACCTGTCGTTCGTCGACAGCATCGTCATCCCGCTGGTGGCACCACGGCGGGTGGTGTTTCTTGCCAAGTCGGAGTACTTCACCGGCCACGGCATCCGCGGGGGCTTGAAGCGCGCGATGTTCACGGCCGTGGGCGCCGTGCCCATCCGGCGCGGAACCGCCGGCGCAGCACAAGAAGCGCTGGACTCGGCGCTGGAGATCCTCAACGACGGGCTGGCCTTCGGCATCTACCCCGAAGGAACGCGATCACGCGACGGTCGTCTGTACCGCGGTCGCACCGGAGTGGCCTGGCTGGCGCTGACTGCCGGGTGCCCGGTCGTGCCCGTGGGCCTCTCGGGCACGCAGGACATCCAGCCGGTGGGCTCACGGTTCCCACGGATCCGCAAGATCACGATCAGGTTCGGCAAGCCACTGGATTTCAGCCATCTGCAGGGCGCCAAACCCGGCCCGGCCCGGCGCGAGGCCACCGACACGATCATGGCCGCCATTCAGGAGCTCTCCGGCCAGGATTACGTCGGGCACTACAACCGCCGCAGGGCAACTTGACCCCGTTCGCCTGACCCGGTTCTCTCGGGCGCGCTCGCGGGTTGACTGCCCATCCCGCCACCTGCGCCACGGTCAGCCGCCGACGACCACACCCCGACGCCGACGAATGCCACGCTCGATGCCGGAGAAGACCGCGTCGACCCCGATGCCGATCGCCAGGATCGCCATCATCAGGGCGATCATGTATGACGTGTCGCCCAGCTCACGGCTTTGGTTCAGGTATTGGCCGAGACTGGGCCGGTAAGCGATGGAGACCATGAGCTCGCCGGCGAGCAGGGAACGCCAGGCGAACGCCCAGCCCTGTTTGAGGCCCGACACGATGCTCGGTAACGCAGCGGGCAGGACGACATGGCGGTACAACGACAGCCCGCTGGCGCCCAGGTTGCGGCCGGCCCGGACCAGCAAGGCGGGCACGTAGTCGACCCCGCCGATGACACCGTTGGCGATCGACGGCACAGCGCCGATCAAGATCACGAACAGGATTGCCTGCTCTGACATCTGGAAGAGCAGGATTGCCAGGGGGAACCACGCGATGGACGGCATGGTCTGCAGCCCTGTGATCAGGGACCCGATGGCGGCCCGCAGGAGGCGCGACCGGGCAACGAGAACGCCGAGCGTCAGGCCCAGTGCGGCAGCGATGGCGAATCCGAGAACGCCGCGCGCCATCGTGATGCCGACGGCCTTCCAGAAGTCCTGGACCACGAGCTGGTGGCCGAGCTCGACGAGCACCGCCACCGGGCCTGGAAGGACATAGCTCTCCTTCCACCCGCTGATGGCCACGAGCTGCCAGAGGCCCAGCGCGATGGCGAGAGCGGCCAGCTTGGGCCATGCCGTCCTCCACAGAGCATGCGCTCGGGGCGGCACCGAGGAACCGACCTGCAGGGCATCGAGTCCTCGAATCTCGCTTTCCTGCGACGCATCTCGGGAACTGCTCCCGCGACCAGTGCCCTTCGGACCATTTCCTCTCACCGAGTGCAGGTCAAGCGCCATGGCGGGCCACTTCCTTGCGCAGGGCGTCGGTGATCTCGCCGGCCAGTTCGGACACGACCCGGTCCTCGATCCGACGCGGCCGGTCGATGGCCACGTCATACTCCGCGACGATGCGCCCGGGCCGGCTGGACAGGAGCACCACCCTGTCCCCCAGACGCACGGCCTCACGCACGTTGTGCGTGACGAACAGGACGGTCAGGTTGCGCTCTCGCCAGATGGACTCGAGCTCATCGTGCAACAGGTCACGCGTCATCGCATCGAGCGCGCCGAACGGCTCGTCCATCAACAGCACGGGCGCCCGGGTCGCCAGCGTGCGGGCGATGGCCACCCGTTGCTTCATGCCGCCGGACAGCTCATGCGGGCGACGATCCGCGAAGTCAGCCAGGTGAACGGCTGCCAGGTAGTCGCGGGCCTGTGCTTCGCGATCCTTCCTGCCGACTCCCCTGAGCCGCAATGGTGTTGCCACGTTGTCAAGGGCGGACAGCCACGGGAAGAGCGCGTGTTCCTGGAAGAGGAAAGCGGCCTGCCCGTCCACCTCCACCGACCCAGATGTGGGCCGGTCAAGCCCGCTGACGAGGTTCAGCAGGGTGGACTTGCCGCATCCTGAGGCGCCGACCAGAGTGAGAAACTCACCCTGCCCGACGGTGAGGCTGATGCCGTCCAGGGCGAGGATCCCGTTGTCGCCGAGATAACGCTTGGTCACCTGTTCGAGGGAGACGGCCGGTCCCGGGACCGAAGTCTTGTCAGCGGGGTGCACGGCTGTCGACGCTGTGGCCGACCGTATCGCCTGAGTCGACGGTATCCAGTGAGCCGACTCCGTCCATTGAGTCGTCATGGGGCGATCTCCGGCTTCCCTCTTTCCTTGAGCAGCTGGTTGAGCAGAGTGAGGTCGACCAAGCCGTCGAGCTTGGGCTCCTTGGTGAGGACTCCGACCTGATAGGCATGCTGGGCCCCGGTGAGCAGTGAGGAGGCAACCGGGTCGACGGTGAACTCGAGCTGTTTCCACGCCGCCGTGATCACGGCAGGTTTGAGGGGCTTGCCCGAGATCTTGGCGATCAGGTCAGCGACGTCCTCCTGGGCCTTGGCCGGGTCCTTGGCAATGAAGTCCGCTGCATCAAGATCACCCGCCAACAGGGCTGTGACGGTCTGTGGATGCGCTTTGAGGAAGTCGGTGCGCACGGCGAGCACGGTGATCGCGAACTTCTTGTTCGGCCACAAGTCGCGCTCGTCTACGAGGACTCTGCCCCCCGCCTCTACCAGCTTGGTGGCGTAGGGCTCCGGGACCCAGGCGCCGGCAATGAGCTTCTGCTTGAAGGCGTCGACGATCTGCGCGTTGTCCTGCGGAACTACGTTCACGTCACCCCCACCCTGCAGGTCGGTCTTGAGCCCGTGCTGCTTGAGCCAGTAGCGCAAGGCGATGTCCTGGGTGTTGCCCAGCTGGGGCGTGCTCACCTTCTTGCCCTTGAGATCGGCTGCACTCCTGATCGACGGGTCGACCACCAGCGACGTGCCGCCCGTGGCCGCACCGGCGACGACGGTGAGGGCCTGGCCGCCTGAGTTGATGAAGGCGTTGGTGGCGGGCCCAGGACCGACGTACGTCGCGTCGATCGCGCCGGACTTCAACGCCTCGATGGCCGCAGGTCCGGCGTTGAACGTCGAGACCTGCAGCTTGGTCGCCCCGAGGTGCTTACTGAAGAAGCCCTCTTTCTCGGCGACGATCGGCGTGGCGTGCGTCAGGTTGGGGAAATAGCCCAGCCGCACGACAGCAGGTGCGGTACCAGCGGCTTGGGTGTCTCCACCACAGGCCGACATACCGAGCGTTGCAACGATGGCGACGACGGCAAGTGCAACGCGACCAAGGGGTCGAGACATCAAGGGCTCCAGATTCTCCGCGCGACCGCCGGCCGCGCTGGTTCGCACCTCGTTCGGGGCGCTTGCCATTCCTATGTGACGGTAGGAGTGTTCTATAGCCTGACGTTATCGGTCAAGTAACTTGTCGTTATGTCTCGGATGCTGGAGACAGCCCGGCGTAAACCTGCAGAGCGATCCGGACGACGTCAGCCGGCCCGATGACGTAGCCGGTATCGACAGTCACCACCGGACCCAGCCCCAGCGGGCGGGCCGACCCGTTGACCCGCGCCGAGTAGCTCCAGACCTCGGGGACTGTCGCCGGATCGAGCCCGCAGCGCTGCAACCCCTCGATCGCGGACCGCGCATCGTCCGTGATGAAGCAGTTCTCAACCACCCCGCCGACCGGCGAGTCCGCCAGCAGCGCCCACAGCGCACCGTCGGAACCAGCGACATCCCTGGAGAACAAAGGAACCCGCAGCTCCGCGGCAAGCTGACGGGCCAGGGTCTTGGTGCCGGAACCGGGCACCCCGTTGGCCATGCCGACACCGGGCTCACCGTTGACCAGAACGACGACCTTTCGGCCGCGAGCCATCGGATAGGGCGGGGCCGGCCACTCGTCTCGCAACACGACATAGGAATCGTGGTCCAGCCAGGCCTCTTTGCCGTCGGCACCTGGCAGCCAGAGCATTCGGGGCGAGAAGCCTTCACGCTGAAATCCCAATGATCGCAGGAGTCCAGCCGATCGAACATTACCTGGCTGCACTGCGGCCTGGACCCGGTGCAGGCCCATGCCGCCGGCATCCTCCGGCGCGAAGAGCAGGCTCAGGAGCAACCGCAGGCCTTCGGAGAAGAGCCCACGGCCGGCATACGGGTCATAAGCGTCATACCCCATGGCGGCCGACTCGAACCGGCCACGAACCACGTCACTGACATTGATCTTGCCCACGATGTCGTGGTCGGCCTCAGGGCGGAGTGCGTGGATGAGGAACGTGCGCCGGTCACGAGACTGCAGCGGCAGCGCCCCGGCGAGATCTTCAGGATCGACCGGGTTCCACCTGGCCAGCCGTTGACGGGACTGCCCGACCGCGCGCCGGTATGGCGCAATGTCCTGCTCACGGACCGTGGCGACCCGGACGCGATCGCCACTGGTCTGAAGCTCGCCCGGATCAGAGGACCAGGCCCCCGGTTCAGAGAACAACTTTGCCCCGCATCACGATGTGCTCCGGCGCCGCCAGAATCCCGATATCGTCACGCGGATCCGCCTGGTAGATCACAAGATCAGCACTTGCACCCTCCTCCAGACCCGGCCGGTGCAGCCACGATCGTGCACCCCAGCTGGCGGCTGTCATTGCCTCGATGGTGGACAAACCCGCTCTGACCAGCTCGGCCGCCTCGTGGGCCGCCAGACCGTGCGGGAGGGATCCGCCGGCGTCGGTGCCCACGTAGATGGGCACGCCGGCGTCATGTGCGGCCCCGATGGTCTCGTAACGTCGGGAGTGCAGGTCTCGCAGGTGCGCCGCGTAGATCGGGTACTTGTCCTGTGCGCCAGCTGCAATCGACGGGAAAGTGTCGATGTTCACCAGGGTCGGAACGATCGCAATCCCTTGTGCGGCAAAAGTGTCGATCGTGTCAGGCGCCAGCCCTGTGGCATGCT
>DASRUA010000340.1:0-3819 GCA_035655615.1 Dermatophilaceae bacterium | reverse complement strand
GTCGGTCTGCCACTGCTTGGCGGTGTAGTCCTTGATGAAGGCCTCGTAGAGGGGCCGGCCGATCAGCGAGATCCCCTTCTCCTCAAGGTTGCTGGCCTGCGCCGGGGAGAACTCGGCGGCCTGCTCGGCGATCAGCGCTCGTGCCTCGTCCGGCGAGTAGGCGGCGTCGAAGAACTGGTTGATGGTGCCGAGGTTGATCGGCATGGGGAAGACCTGACCGCGGAAGTTGGTGTAGACGCGGTGCTGGTAGCTCGTGAAGGCGGTGAAACGGTTGACGTACTCCCACACCCGCTCGTTGGAGGTGTGGAACAGGTGCGCGCCATAGCGGTGGACCTCGATGCCGGTCTCCGGATCCTTCTCGCTGTAGGCGTTGCCGCCGAGATGGTTCCTACGGTCGACCACGACGACGTTCAGTCCGAGGTTCTCCGCACACTGCTGCGCAACCGTCAGCCCGAAAAACCCCGAGCCGACGATGACTAGATCCGCGTTCACACACTCTCCAAAGGTTTGGGCATCGAAGTCAGGTTACCCGAGCATCTTTGCGAAACCGCATGAAGCCTCCCGGGTCCGGCGGCAGGTCGGGAAGATATGCCGAGGTCTCGAACAACCGCATAGAGGACTGGTTGTCGATGCGGACCACGGCAAGATAGGCGTGGACTTCGGTCCCGCCCGACCGCGTCACGCCGGAAGTCTTCTCAGCCAGGGCGACCTCCCCGGCCCTAAGCAGGGGGCGGCCCAGATTCTGTCCGCGACGCTCGGGTGCCACCGTGATCGAGACCTCCCACTCGTGGCTACCTCCAGGCTCCCCGTCTCGCTCCCGCACAAGGTCCCAGCGGACGGTGCCGACGGGGCCGGCGGGGTCCTCGACCACCAGCAGCACCCGGTCGGCCCTGGTCAGGCTCGCGGTGAACCAACGGAGATGATCGTCCCACGACACCTCGGCCGATGACCTCGATCCGGCCCTCGTCACGGGGTCGTTGCGCCACTGCCACAGCTGTCGGGAATCCTCCAGGGTGGCTGGGCGAGCGACCATAGGGTCGAAACCGATCTCGGGCGGGGACGGCACGGCCAACGCCTGCTCCCACGTCCGCACCACCCGCCAGGCGCCCAGTCCGTCGACGATCTGGCGACCTGCGCGCACCAGCCGCGCGCGCACCTCCGGGTCCGTCAACGCCCTCTTCAACCGGTCAACGGCACGCTCATCCCCGCCAAGCTCATCCCTGCCCAGCTCAGGCCCGCCGAGTCCGATCGCCGCCCCCGCGGCGACCACCCGTTCATAGCCCTCACGCTGGTTGTCCACGGCCCAGGCCACGGCGGTCGGCACACCGATGCAACACAGCTCCCAGATCGAGGTGCCGGCCGCGCTGATCACCAGATCGTGGGCCGACATCATCGCGGCGAGGTCGTCCACCGGGGCCAGGACGTTCAGCGACAGCCGCGAGCCCAGCGCGGCTGCGCGAGCCCGGTCAGCGTTCTCACCCACGGCAATCGCCGTCACCTCCAGGGCGCGGCCGGTGCGGGCCAGCAGCTCGACCGCGCCGGGAGCCAGGCCAGCGGGATCTGTCCCGCCCATGACCACAAGCACCGATCGGGCAACCTGCCCGACCCCACTCACGATGACATCAGAGGGTCGGTGATCAGGGGGTCGGTGATCAGGGGGTCGGTCATCAGAGGCTCGGCGACGGGCGTCGATGACCCGCTGTCGAACCGGTGCGTAGCGGGATCCGCGCAGCAGCCAGGGGGTTCCGTCCGCCGGCCGGGCCGAGAGCTCAGCGCCGAAGGTCGGGTCGACGACCACATCCGCGGGTCTGCGGCCGAACGTGCCGTCCTCCATGTTGCTGACGACCACGCTGGTGGGGTCATTGCCGTCTAGGCGAACGCCGGCGCCGCCAGAAGTCACGAGTGCCCGGAGCCCATCAGGTGCCAGATAGGAGTCGACATGGAGCACGTCCGGGCGGAGCCGCCGGACCATGTCGATGAGGGGCTGCAAGTCACCATCGGCCACCCACGCCGAGAGCTGGGCGACCTCGACCGGTGCGGCCGCGAGCTGGCCCTGCAGGAACGATCCCTCGAAGTGTCCGGCAACCACCACCTCGTGACCGGCACCCACCGCCGCCTCGGCCAGGGCCAGCGAGCGGATCACATGCCCTACGCCGAGTGGCCCACCTCCGTCACAACGCAGCAGGACCCGCATCAGCCGGCCGCGAGGGGTTTCTGCTTGATCGCGGAGTTGATGGCCACGAGATCCGGTCGGGATCGAAGGACCGCCACGACGTCGTTCCAGGCCGGCGGCGCATCGGGCAGCTCGGCCACCAGCGCCCGCAACAGGACCAGATCCTCCTGGGTGTCCAGGGTGACCCGGAGGTCGTTCGCAGGGGGTGTCACGCACACGCCCAGCAGGCGGTATGCCGTGGGCTGGGCATAGAGCAGGGACGTGACATGCACGCGATCGTGACCTACCGCGATACGGTCGACGGCCCGCAGCGCCTGGGCGGTGACCAGCTCGACATCCAGACCCCGCGGCAGACAGCGCGAGACAAGGGTTGAGACGTAGTCGTGGGTGGGAGACGCGGCCCAGGCGCCGGCGACGGCGTCGATGAGGGACGGGTCCAACAGTGGGCAGTCCGCCGTGAGCCGCACAATAGCGTCGGCGGGGTGGGCATCGAGCGCGGCAACATAACGGGAGAGCACATCGTCTTCGCTCCCCCGGACGACCGGAACCCCGAGGGAGTCGGCGAGATCGGCGACGACATCGTCCCCGGCCAGTGTCGAGGTGGCCACGATGACCGTGTCGATCTGGGTGGCAGCCTTCGCGGCACGAACCACCCACTCGAGCACCGGATGTCCACCCAGATCCTCGAGGACCTTCCCGGGAAGGCGGGTCGAGCCTGTTCGTGCCTGGATGACGACGTTGATGCGCACTGTGTGTTCCTTTGGGTGAGCCTAGATGACGTCCCAGCTCAGGGGCGTCCCCATCTTCGCATCAGCGCGGAACGAGCGTCCCTTGACCACCCTGAACAGGTCGGGCGCGAGCCCACCCGAAGGCCGGATGGATCGGACGTTCGCCTCGGTGACCACGTCGCCGGCGACGACGTCCTGCACGATGAACAGGGAGCGGCGTAGGCGCAGGCCTTCAGTCTCGGACGCGGTGGCGCCGATACGCGGCCGTCCCAGCGAGATCCGGGCGATCTCGGTCTCGCGAACCAGTGCGGCGAGCTCGTCCGGCTCGAGCGAGAACGCCGAGTCAACCCCGCCGCCCGCGCGCGAGATGGTCACGTGCTTCTCGATGGCACAGGCGCCCAGAGCCACAGCGGCTACTGCCGCGCCGATACCCATCGTGTGGTCGGACAGGCCGACCAGGGTGTCGAAGGTGTCTGCCAGGACCGGGATGCCCCTCAGGTTGGAGTCGGCGGGGTCGGCCGGGTAGGAGGCGGTGCACGAGAGCACGATGATCTGGTCGTTGCCGGTGCTGCGGGCGGCCTTGACCGCGGCGTCGATCTCACCCACCGAGGCCATGCCGGTCGAGATGATGATCGGCTTGCCTGTGGCTGCAGCGAGCCGGATCAAAGGAAGGTCCACGATCTCCGACGAGGCGATCTTGTAGCAGGGGACGTCGAGGTCCTCCAGGAACGTGACCGCCGTGGGGTCGAAAGGGCTGGAGAACGCGAGAAGCCCCAGCTCGTGGGCGAGCTCGAAGATCGGAGCGTGCCACTCCCACGGGGTGTGTGCTTCCTGGTAGAGGTCGTAGAGCCGGCGATCGGCCCAGAGCTCGTGCCCGGAGGAGATCCGAAACTCGGGGCCGTCGGCGTCGATGGTGAT
>DASRUA010000339.1:0-8261 GCA_035655615.1 Dermatophilaceae bacterium | reverse complement strand
CGGTGGATCGCAACCGAGACAGTCACAGGACGAAGCCCCACTCCCCCGCGCGACCGTCTCGGTTGCCATCCACCGACAAAGGGCGCCGGCGAAAGATGCTGCTGCACATGGTGATGCCCGGCGCACTCGTGCTGGGCCTGTTGCCGATGCTGGCGAATCTGGCTGCGGCTGCGACCCAGACCGCGGTGTCGTTGACATTCGACAATGGCGCGATCAGTCAGTACACGCTGGGCTATCAACAGGCCTTGCAGCCGCACAACGCGAAGGCCACCTTCTTCGTCAACTCGGGGACCGTTGGTTCGTCGGGGAACTTCATGAGCTGGGCTCAGCTGGGCACACTGGCCGGGGCCGGGAACGACATCGGTGGCAAGACCGTCAATGCCACCAACCTCACCACCGACCCCAACCCGACCGCTCAGGTCTGCAACGATCGGGCCGCGCTGATCCAGCACGGTCTGGCGCCAGTGGCGTTCGCCTACCCCGGCGGGGCGACCAACGCCACGGTCAAAGACGTCGTGAAGGCATGCGGGTACGGCAATGCCCGCATCGCCGGCGGGCTCTCTGCGACCGGAGCCACCTATGCCGAAACCAAACCCCCGGCGGACTGGTTCGCCACCCGCGCCTACGCGCCTTCCGCGTTGACCCTGGCAAACCTGCAGTCGCTGGTCAACGGCGCCGCCTTGAACGGTGGGTGGAGCCAGATTGTGATCGGCAAGGTCTGTTCGGCAACCCTGGACGCGGGCAACTACAGCACCTGCAGCGCAGGCAGCGGCCACATCGAGCTCGCCGACCTGAACGCGTTCCTGGACTGGATGGCCAACGCGGGGCAGGTCGGAGGCGCCCCCGCCGGGGCCGCCCTCAACACCGTGCGTGGGGTGGTGACGGCAGCTGATTCCAGCGCGCCGGTCACGACCATCGCGTGCAACGGTGCCCCGTGTTCAGCCACGCCGTACTCCGGCGTAGTCAGCGTGACGTTCCAGCCGACGGACATCGGTTCGAGTCTCGCGAGCACGCACTACACCACTGACGGATCCGACCCGACCCTGGCGAGTCCGACCTATTCGGGTGCGTTCAACGTCAACGGTTCGAGCGCGTCGACGACGGTGAAGTTCCGGTCATGGGACTATGCGGGCAATGCCGAAGCGACGAACACCCAGGTCATCCAGGCACCGGCCGACACCACCGCTCCGACCACCACCATCTCGTGCAACGCCGCGGCGTGCCTAACCTCGCCGTACGTCGACTCCGTGACGGTGAGCCTGTCGGCAACCGATACCGGCGGATCCGGCCTTGCCAGCACCTACTACACCACCGACGGCTCGGCTCCGACGACCTCGAGCACTGTGTACTCCAAGCCATTCCAGCTCAGCAGCCCGGCGACCTACAACATCAAGTTCTTCTCCACGGACGTGGCCGGCAACTCTGAGCCGGTGCAGTCCCAAGCGGTCCAGGTCGTGCCGGTGACGACCAAGGTCTCACTGACCTTCGACAACGGCACCGTCAGCCAATACACCCTCGGCTACCTGCAGGCATTGCAGCCACACAACGCGCATGCTTCATTCTTCGTCAACTCCGGCACGGTCAGCGTGTCGGGGAACATCATGACCTGGGCCCAGCTGGGCACGCTGTCCGCCGCCGGGAATGACATCGGCGGCAAGACGGTCAACGCCACCAATCTGACCACCGACCCGAACCCGACCGCGCAGGTCTGCGACGACCGCGCCGCATTGATCCAGCACGGCCTGAGCCCGGTCGCTTTTGCCTACCCCGGCGGAGCGTTCAACACCACCGTAAAGACCATCGTGAAGAACTGCGGGTACGGCAGCGCCCGCAGTGCGGGGTCGCTGTCGCCCACCGGTCCCACCTACGCCGAACCACTGCCGCCAGCTGACTGGTACGCAACCCGCGCCTACGCGCCGAACACCCAGGTCACCGTCGCCAACATGAAGGCACTGGTCACCGGGGCGGCGTCGCACAACGGCGGCTGGAGCCAGATCGTGATCGGCCGGATCTGCTCCCAGGCCCTGGACCCTAACAACTACACCGCATGCTCCATCTCGGCAGGATGGATCGAGCTCGCCGACCTGAACACGTTCCTGGACTGGATGGCCAACGCCGGCCAGACCGGCGGCGCTCCGTCAGGCGCCGCCCTGAGCACGGTTCGCGATGCCGCCATCAGCGCCGACACGACCGCGCCAGTCACGACGATTGCGTGCAACGGAGCACCATGCTCGACCGACGTCTACACCAGCACCGTGTATGCGACTCTGGCCAGCACCGACGTCGGCTCCGCCGTGGCCAGCACGCGATACACCACCGACGGATCCGACCCGTCGCTGACCAGTTCCGCGTACACCACCCCGATCCCGGTCACCAGCACCACCACCATCAAATTCCGGTCCTTCGACAACGCGGGCAACATCGAGGCGACGAACACCCAGGTGATCCAGGCGACGCAGCCCCCGGACACGACCCCGCCTTCGACCACCATCTCGTGCAACGGCTCGGCTTGCACGACTACCGGATACAACGGGAAGGCGACCGTGACTTTGACCGCCGCCGATCCTGGTGGCTGGGGAGTCGACAAGACCTACTACACCACCGATGGATCCGCGCCAACCGTCTCTAGCACCGTCTACAGCGGACCCATCCAGCTCACCACGCCCGCGACCTACAACGTCCAGTTCTTCTCCACGGACCTGGCAGGCAACGCCGAACCGGTTCAGTCCCAGCAGGTTCAGGTACTTCCGCCGCTGACCGTCGTGTCCCTCACTTTCGACGATGGTCTTCAGACCCAGTTCGATCTCGCCTTCCGGCGCGCACTGCAACCGCACAACCTGAACGGGACGTTCTACAACATCAGCGGTCTCAACGACGTTGACCCTCAGCACATGACATGGTCCGAGCTGACCGCCCTCAACAACGGCGGTAACGAGATCGGTGGCCACACGGTCAACCACGTCAACCTGAAGACCACAACTGACTTCACCACCAAGGTCAACGAGGTCTGCAACGACCGCCAGAACCTGATCCAGCACGGTTTCTACCCAACCAGCTTCGCCTACCCCGAAGGTGCCTACGACGCGACCGCCGAGTCCATCGTGCAGAGCTGTGGGTACACGACCGGACGGGCAGCGGGCGGCATCGACACTGCTGGCACGGGCGCCGGCCCGGTGTACGCGGAGACGATCCCTGCCAAGGATCCCTATGCCACCCGGACGGTTTTTGACCCACCGACGGGGAACCCGCCCAACGTCCCCCCTATCACCCTGGCCCACCTTCAAGACTCCGTGACTGCTGCGGCTCAGCACGGTGGCGGCTGGGTGCCGCTCGTCTTCCACCAGGTGTGCTCACAGACCTTCGATCCGGCCGAGTACAGCACCTGCATCGCCGACTACGGTCCGATCGAGCTCGACACTCTCAATGCGTTCCTGGACTGGCTGAACACTGCGGGTCAACCCGGCGGAGCCCCGGCACGCACGACCGTGCAGACCGTCTCACAGCTGATCAACGGACCCGACCTGCTGGCGCCGATCACGACGCTCGGCTGCGATGGATCGCCCTGCCAGGCGAGCACCTACAACGGCTCGACAACGGTCGCCCTCGCCGCGACCGACCCCGGCGGCTCCGGCGTGAAGGCCACCTACTACACGACGGACGGCTCCACCCCCACCACCTCAAGTGCGATGTACACGGGTCCGTTCACCATCAGCCAGCCGACCACGTTCAAGTTCTTCTCCGTGGACAACAAGGGCAACGTCGAGCAGGTACGGACCCAGCAGGTGCTGGTGCAAGCCAACCCGGATCCAATTATCGGCGCTGCTGGGGACATCGCCTGTGACCCGACGGCGCCCGCCTTCAACGGCGGTCTCGGCACCGGCACCGACTGCCGCGCCTCGCACACCGTCGGCCTGCTGAACGGGGTCGATGCGGTGCTGCCACTGGGCGACAACCAGTACGAGTGCGGCGGACTCAGCGCATACAACCAGTCGTACGACCCCACCTGGGGTGCCAAGAAGTCCATCACCCACCCGGTGCCCGGCGACAAAGACTACGCGACCACCGGCGGCACCGACTGCCCGACGACGGCCGGTGCTGGTTACTACTCCTACTTCGGCAGCGCAGCTGGCGACCCGGCCAAGGGCTACTACAGCTACAACATCGGTACCTGGCACGTCGTGGCACTGAACACCGCTGCCTGCCCGACCGACCCGTCCAGCTGTGCGGCCGGCTCGGCCCAGGACCTGTGGCTTCAGCAGGATCTGGCCGCCAACACCTCGGCATGCACCCTGGCGTACTACCAGAACCCACGCTTCGCCTCGACGGCTTCCGGCTCGGGCGGTGATCCGACGTACCAGCAGATCTGGCAGGACCTGTACGCAGGTGGTGCGGACGTCGTGCTCAACGGCGACTCGCACTGGTACGAACGTTTCCAGCCCTTGAACGCATCAGGTGTTCCCGATGCCACCCATGGTGTCCGACAGTTCATCGTCGGGACCGGCGGTGCCGGACTGGATACGCCCGGTACCGAACTGGCCACCAGCCAGGTGCTCAATGCCACCACCCACGGCGTCATCCGGATGACGCTGCACAATGGTTCCTACGACTGGGGCTTCGTGCCGGACGAGGGGACGTTCGTCGACTCCGGAACAAGCACCTGCCACGGCAAGCCACCGGTGCCGGACATCACGGCGCCTGTGACAACCATCACGTGCAACAACGCGCCCTGCCAGAGCTCGCTCTACGGCCCGCCGGTAACGGTCTCGCTCACGGCTACGGACAACCTGGGTGGTTCCGGTGTCGCAAGCACGCATTACACCACGGATGGGACTGACCCGTCCCTGGCCAGCCCCACCTACACGGCTCCATTCACGATAGGAGCTACCTCCACGGTGAAGTTCAGATCGTGGGATGTTGCCGGCAACGTCGAAGCGACTAATACCCAGGTCGTCCAGTTCGACAGCGTCGCGCCGGTCACCTCGATCACCTGTAATGGCGCGGCGTGCTCGAGCGGCTGGTATGGCGCCGCCGTGACCGTTGCCCTGGCGGCGACCGATACCGGCGGACTCGGCGTGGCCAGCACCCACTACACCACCGACGGGACCGATCCCACCCTGTCAAGCACCACGTATACGGCACCGTTCAGCGTGCCGAGCACGGCAACGGTGAAGTTCCGATCGTGGGACAACTCCGGGAACGTGGAAGCCACCAAGACCCAAGCGATCCAGATTGACCCAACGGCGCCAGTGACAACCATCAATTGCAACAACGCGGCATGTCAGAGCTCGCCGTACTTCGCCTCCGTCACGGTTGCGCTCACGGCCACGGACAACGTTGGCGGCTCGGGGATGTCCAGCACCCACTACACGACGAACGGGACCGACCCAACCCTTGCGAGCCCCACGTACACCGCGCCCTTCACCCTGTCCAGCACCGCAACCGTGAAGTTCCGATCGTGGGACCTCGCCGGCAACGTCGAAGCAACCAAGAGCCAGGCCATCCAGGTGACAGCCGATGCCCCCCCGGTGGCGGCTCTCACCGTCACGCCGACATCCGGCGTTGCTCCCTTCGCGGTGACAGCCAACGCTTCGGGCTCAACTGACACCGACCCGACGCCGATTGCCTCGTACGCGTTCAACTTCGGTGACGGCACAGCGACGGTGACACAGGCCTCACCATCGGCCTCGCACACGTTCACCAAGGCGGGGACCTTCACCGTGACCGTCACAGTGAAGGACACGGCCAACCTGTCTTCGACCGCGACCCAGCAGGTCATCTCGAAGCTGAACCTCATCGGAAACTCCGGGTTCGAGAACAACACAAGCGGGTGGACCACCGGTAGTTCCGCGGTAACACTCACTCGCGTGGCGGGCGGGCACTCGGGAAGTCGGGCGGCCCAGCTTGCCAACACCGGTAGCACCGCAACTGTCTGCACCCTAAACGACTCTCCGAACTGGGTGAACAAGACCGCCGCGGGCACCTACACCGCCTCGCTATGGGTCAAGGGGGCAATCGCGGGCGCCACCCTCACACTCCGGTTGCAGGAGTTGAACGGCGCCACGGTCGTCGGGTCGGCCACGTCCACGATCACCCTGAGCACGTCCTGGCAGCTGATCACCGTCAGCTACACCGTCAAGCAGCCCACCAGGACGGCGCTGGACTTCAACGCCTTCGTCAATAGTGTGCCCGCACGGACGACGGGCTTCTACGCCGACGACGCCTCAATCACCCTCGGGTGAACATGGCCAGATCGGGATCACCTTGGCCGCGGTTCGCCCGCCTGGACATGCGGACTGACCTGGGTGTCCCGCATGGCAAGAGCGCCTGCCGGCTCGCAATCGCCCGACCCAAGCGACGGGGATCAGGCAGAGAACGCAACTCCTCTGCCTGGCCCTGTTTCCCCGAGGCATCGCCGGCGCGTGTCGATGACTGGCCCGGGCCAATCAGGTGGCCAGCCTGCGGCCAGTCATCGGAGTGAACTTGCGCTGGCGCATCGCACTGATCGCGGCAGCAGTCGTCGGACTGCTCGGACTGTTGCTCCTGCGGCTGCCAGACTACGTGGGACCCATGCCGCGCAACGCCTCGTCGACGCCGGATGACCTCGGGATGAACCAGGTGGCAACACGGACGCCATCGCCGTCGGCGTCCCCCAATGCGACGCCGACGGCGACGCGTGGGCCCGCAGCGAGCCACACGCCCTCCCGGACGGCGGTGGCTTTAAGGGTCAGGGTGTCGGGCAACCATCTCGTCAACGGCGCCGGGTCAACGGTGCGACTGTTGGGCGCGAACCGCTCTGGCACCCAGTACGCCTGCCTTGAGGGGTCGGGTATCTTCGACGGCCCGTCCGATTCGGCCTCCATCGCCACCATGAAGGCCTGGGGCATGACCGCCGTACGAGTCAGTCTCAACGAGGACTGCTGGCTGGGGATCAACGGTGTCCCGGCCGCCTACAGCGGTGCCAACTATCAGGCTGCCATCGGCGGCTTCGTCGACCGGCTCAATGCCGCCGGCCTGTACGTGATCCTGGATCTGCACTCGAACGCACCCGGCACGGCCAAGGCGCTCGATCAGAAGCCGATGGCCGACCGCGACCACTCACCGGCGTTCTGGGCCGGGGTGGCCGGCTACTTCAAGGACCGGCCCGCGGTGGTCTTCGATCTCTACAACGAGCCGTATCCCGACAGCAACCACAACACGACTGCCGCCTGGACCTGTATCCGCGACGGCGGAACCTGCCCCGGCGTGCCATTCACTGCGGCCGGCAGCCAAGAGATGGTCAACGCTATTCGTGGCGCGGGAGCGACAAACGTCGTCCTGGTCGGCGGCCCGCAGTACGCAGGAGTGGTGGACCGCTGGACCGAGTTCAAGCCAGCCGACCCGGCCGGGCAGCTGGCAGCCTCGATCCACATCTACTACAACAACCCCGCCGACCCGGAGTGGGCGCCGTGTTATCTGCAGTCCTGCTGGGACGGGACCATCGCGCCGCTCAGCGCAACCACGCCGGTCGTCATCGGCGAGGTCGGGGAGCACGACTGCGACTCGGCACTGATGATGCCGCTGCTGCGCTGGGCCGACACCAAGGGTGTGAGCTACCTGGCGTGGTCCTGGTTCACCGGCAACTGTGCCGGCGAGCCGGCGCTGATCTCGTCCTACGACGGCACGCCCAGCGGTGAGGGGGCCGGCGTCCGCGACCACCTGCTCGGTCTCCCCAAGTGACACGTCATCCTCACGCGAAACCCGGGTGGACGCTCAGTCCGTGCGGAAACGTCAGTTCGGCGGCTGAAGTGCCACCCGTGACCAGTCCGTGGCCAAACGCCGCCGCGCCGGCATCGCCGAGGTCTGTAGCAGACAGGATCAGCTCACCAAGAGTCTGCGTCATGGCCTGGCCGTGTGCAGGCCGCTGCTCGGCGCGAGTTGCCTGCACCGGGTGGCGAGCTGGAGCAGGCTCTTGACCAGCACCTAATCGCGCAGGCCCTGGTCGGCGCTGACGAGCAGGGCCTTGAGCTGGTTGCTTCGCTTGTGGTGGTCGTGGACTTGACGGTTCCTCGGCCACCGCCGCCGGCGACTGGTCAAACGATGCGGAAAGCTCAAGGCCTTGGTCGCCGTGGCCCGATCCATGCTGGCCATCACTTGGCGCCCAATATCCCACTGAGGTGTGTTGCTCCTGGAGCCAGTTCCGGGCTGTATGTCCATCCTGACCATCGTCGCCGCCTGCGGCGTCCGCCCGTTCGGAGTCGTCTTGATGTCTAGTAATAAATACC
>DASRUA010000338.1:0-2203 GCA_035655615.1 Dermatophilaceae bacterium | reverse complement strand
TTCGGTCTGCTGGGCCACAATGATGACCACACGACTCGATGGAGCTCTTCGGCGCCAAGGATCCTTGGCGCTGCTTCATCGGCGGCGAGGCTGAGCCACGGACGAGTCCCCTCCCGCTCAGGTTGCACGAAGGAGTCCCAGACCACTGATTGGGGCGCTGGCAACTTGCGCACCCGCGAACCAATCTCGATCATGTTCGGAGCCTAGGCGAGTCTCCGCCACACGCGCTGGGATCAGCGGGATCGACCGCGATGACCGCGGCATGAGCGGATGTTCCTCGCCGGGCCATGCGGAGGTGCCGGTTCGGATCTCACAGGTGTAAGCGTCGTGCCTATCCTGACGGCATGCGAATCGTCGTCATTGGTGGCAGCGGCCACATCGGTACCTTTCTGATCCCTCGGCTGGTCCGTGCCGGCCATGAGGTGGTCAATATCAGCCGCGGCCGGCGGAGCAGCTATGTCGACGATCCAGCCTGGCAGGAGGTGCAGCACGTCAGCGCCGACCGGGCCGCCGAGGATACCGAGGGAACCTTCCCCGACCGGGTCGCAGAGCTCAGGGCCGACGCGGTCATCGATCTGATCAGCTTCACCCTGGAGTCGGAGAAGGCGCTGGTCGAGCGGCTGCGCGACAATACCGGGCACCTGCTCTACTGCGGCTCGATCTGGCGTCACGGCCCCAGCTGGAAGCTGCCGATCACCGAGGACGACGCCACCCCACCCGTCGGTGAGTACGGCATCGCGAAGGCCGCCACCGCCCGCATGCTGAAGGAAGAGACCGCTGCCGGCGGCCTGGTCACCACCTCCCTGCACCCGGGCCACATCTCGGGCCCCGGCTGGCACCCCATCGGCCCGCTCGGCAACACCGAGCCCACCGTGTGGCGCAAACTCTCTGCGGGAGAGTCCATCGCAGTTCCGGGGATCGGGGCCGAGTTCATGCATCACGTCCATGCCGACGACGTCGCCCAAGCCTTCGAACTCGCTCTCACCCACCGCGACGCTGCGGCCGGGCAGGACTTCACCGTCGTCGCACCCTCCGCCCTGAACGTGCGCGGATACGCCCAGATCGCCGCTTCCTGGTTCGGCCAGACCGCCAATCTGCAGACCGTCACCTGGGAGGAGTTCCGCCGCACCACCAGCGCCGACGCATACGAGTCGAGTTGGGGACACCTGTACCGCGACCACTACTTCAGCATTAACAAGGCCCGCGACCTTCTCGGCTACACGCCGCGATACGAGCCCGAAGACGCCATCCTGGAATCGGTGCGCTGGCTCATCGACAACGGACAACTCGACATCGCCCAACCGCTGAAGGTCTAGCGCTCTGGCCTCCAGCGTCCAACATCGGCCAACACAAGGCGACAAGCCTGCTGATCTCATGGCATGCCAGCAGGCGACCAGCTACACAACGACCCTCTGCGGCATGAGCGCGCTGGTCGCTTGACGAACCCCCAGTGTTACCCATCACTCTGGAGTGCATGAGCATCACATTCGAGACCGTGTGGAGCCGGGTCCAGGCGCACTCCGGGGAGCCCTTCACCACCGTCCGCGGCAAGACCTTCACCTATAAGGCAGAGGGCAACACCCCAACCCACCCACCACAACCAAGGAACCCCAGTGGAAGACCCGGACAAGTGCGGGTCCGGGGATCCGATGCTCAGTCGCTGACGTCGATGGCGCGGTGGCGTTGGTCGGCGCCAGCCGCACCGTAGGGATAGTCCGAGACGACGGGTGCGCTCACCAAGTCGAGGCGCTTGAGCTCGTCGGCGGTGAGCTCGACGGATGTGGCGCCCAGGTTGTCGGCGAGCTGGTCGGTGTTGCGCACCCCCAGGATCACCGAGGTGACCGCGGGCTGCGCCTCAAGCCAGGCAAGCGACACCTGCCCCTGAATATCTCCCTTGGCCTTCGCTATCTGCTCGACCGTGTGGAGGATCTGCCATGTCCGTTCCGGTTTGTTGCGAGGTTCCCACGCCTCCATTCCGCGCTTGGGGTCCTCGCCCAGGCGTGTGGCGCCCGTCGGGTCGGCGTCGCGCTGGTACTTGCCGGTGAGCCAGCCGCCCGCCAGTGGCGACCACGGCAGCAAGCCGATGTTCGCATCCTGGCAGGCTGGCACGATCTCGGACTCGATCTCCCGCACCAGCAGGCTGTACTGCGGCTGGAGCGTCACGGGCGGTGTGAAGCCGTTGGCGCGCGCCAGGTGCACGGCC
>DASRUA010000337.1:0-4706 GCA_035655615.1 Dermatophilaceae bacterium | reverse complement strand
GGCGTCCGCCTGGTCACCGCAGACGAGCGTCCACCGCGACGGGTCGTCACCGCCGGTCTCGCCGGCCTTGCCCTCGACCACTGCGTCGATCTTGTCGCGAGTCTGCATCAGGACCCCGCCGCTGACCGCACGGAAGTCAACCTGGTCGCCGTGTCCCAGGCCCTCGGGTAGCTTCAGGAGACGAATCGCCCTCTTGCGCTGAAGGATCTCCAGCGCCTCGGGCTCGTAGTCAGGGGCGACGACGACCTCGGTGAAACCCTCGGCAACCTGCTCCGCCATCGCTGCCGTGACGGTGCGGTTGGTCGCGATGACACCGCCGTACGCCGACTGCGGGTCGCACGCGTTGGCGCTCCGGTAGGCCTGCGCGATGTCGGTTCCGACCGCGATACCGCAGGGGTTGGCGTGCTTGATGATGGCAACAGCGGGCTCGGCGTGGTCGTAGGCCGCTCGCTGGGCGGCATCGGCGTCGACGAAGTTGTTGTAGGACATCTCCTTGCCGTGAAGCTGCTCGGCGGTGGCGATTCCGGGGCGCCAGTGCGCGTAGAGCGCGGCCTTCTGATGCGGGTTCTCGCCGTAGCGAAGGACTTTCGCCCGGGTCCACGTCGCACCGACCCACGCCGGGAAGCCGGTGCCGTCACTCGTGTCGGTCAGCACGCTGCCCATCCAGCTGGCGACGGCGAAATCGTAGCTTGCCGTGTGCACGAACGCTTCCGCCGCGAGAGTCTTGCGCTGGTTGAGCGTGAAACCGCCGCCGCGCACGGCAACCAACACCGAGCCGTATTCCGCGGGGTTCGTCACGACCGCGACGCTCGCATGGTTCTTCGCCGCGGCCCGCATCATCGAGGGCCCACCGATGTCGATCTGCTCGATGCACTCCTCCTGAGTGGCACCCGAGCTCACCGTGTCGGTGAACGGATAGAGGTTGGAGACAACCAGGTCGAACGGCTCGATGCCGAGATCGCTCAGCTGCGCCACGTGGTCGGGGTTGCCGGTGTCGGCAAGGATCCCGGCGTGAATAGTGGGGTGCAGGGTCTTGACCCGGCCGTCAAGGACCTCCGGAAAACCGGTGAGGTCCTCAACCCGCATCACCGGGACACCGGCGTCAGCGATCCGGGCGGCAGTCGAGCCCGTCGACACCAGGGCGACCCCGGCTTCGTGCAGGCCCTTGGCCAGGACCTCCAACCCTGCCTTGTCGTAGACGGAGATGAGCGCCCGGCGGACGATGCGCTTGCCTGAAGCCTTCGACTCGCTCATGAGAGGGTGACCTTTCGTTCTGTGACAGAGAAACCATCGCGGACCATCCGGCCCACGTAGTCGACGAGCATCTGGCGCTCGGCAGTCTTGATGCGTTCGTGCAGAGTCTCAGCAGTGTCGTCGTCATGCACGTCAACGGCACTCTGGGCCACGATCGGGCCGGTGTCGACCCCGGCGTCGACGACGAACAGCGTGCAGCCAGTGACCTTCACGCCGTAGTCGAGCGCCGACTGCGGACCATGCAGACCCGGGAAAGAGGGCGACAGCGCCGGATGGGTGTTGACCGTGCGTCCACCGAACTGTCTCAGGAACGCTTCGCCGGTCAGCTTCAGGAAGCCGGCCAGAACCACCAGCTGAGGGCGGTATTCCGCCACCTGCGATGCGAGCGCGGCGTCCCAGTCGGCGCGTGTCGCGAAGTCGGCGACCCGGCATACAAAAGTGGGGATCCCGGCGCGCCGCGCGCGAGCCAGTCCCTCGATGTCGTCACGATCGGCGCCGACCGCTGCGATCCGGACACCGTATGCCGGATCGGCCGTGGCGTCGATGAGCGCCTGGAGGTTGGTGCCCCCGCCCGAGACAAGGACCACAATGGAGCGGGTGGTCGCCCCGGTCTCTGCCATATTCGTCACGATGGGAGACGATATCGGACAGCGCACCCGCTCTGTCCACCGTCCCATGCCAGGAGCCCCCTTTGGCCTCAACTCGCAAGTCACGCCCCCTGTCGCCAGGGGTGGCGCATTCACGATGGTCCGCCGTGCTGCTGCTTGTCGGTCTGATCGCCTCCACATCCCCGTTGCCCTACACCGCGGCGGCCGTGGTCCCGTTGGTGTGGGCCGGGGTCGAGTCGGTCCTCTCGATCCGGGACCGGTCAGCCGTCCGGCCAGCCCCCTCAACGTCTCATTCAGCAACCCGGGGACGGACTCGCGGCATCGTGTCCAGCGTCGTCGGCCTGGTCCTGGTGTGCGTTCTCGCCGTGATGGTGCTGTTGCCCTATGCCTTCTATGACACAGCCAAGAGCCTCCAGGACTGCACCCTCGGAGCGAACACCGCGATTGCTGCGGCGGACTGCAACTCGCGCTTCTACAACAGTCTCGACTCCGTCTTCAGTGGACTTCTCAGCTCCGGGAAGCGCGCAGGTGGCTGAGGCCGACGAAGACTGCTGCCCCGATCAACAGCTCCCCCAGCACCGTCGCGCCGAACACCAGCGAGGGAGCCCCTAACCCACTGAGCCGGGCGGCACCGAGCGAACCGCCGGCCAGGGAGCTCGCCAACGTCAGGACCAGGGCAGCGATCAGGCATGCCGATGCGGCGGTCTCGGCCTTGGCCCGCCAGGACGAGAGCCGGGCCACGACGCGCAGAGCCCGCCAACCGACCAGCGCTCCGGCGGCGACCGGGACCATGACACTGAGCCACAGGCCGGCCGGTAGCGGGCCGGGGGCCGGCACGGCACCCAGACCGGGGATCAGCGGTAGCAGGCCGGGGTCAGAGTGCGACCAGGTGATTGCTGTGCCCTGGCCGAGGCCGAAGCCGGGTCCTGCCAGCCAGGAGGCAGCCCACAGCCCGATATTGGGCAGCACCGTCAGCTGGCCAAGGCTGAGCAGGACCATGCCGACGGGATCGGCGCCCAGAGCGTCCTCCAGCCGGCTGATCCTGCCAAGATGCATCACGATCATCAACAGGGTCAGGGCCAGCCCGGCGCCGAAGATGGCCAATGCCCCCCACAGCCCCGGACGGATGGCCCGGCGTACGTGTATGGGCACCCGCGCCTCCAGCCACCCCGAAAACCCGGGCGCCACCGAACCGATCTTGCTCCGGAACTCCAGAGCGAGGGCGATCAGCACCGAGGCCGCGCCGAGGATGGCCGTGCCTGCGACGGCCCCCAGCGCCGATGCGTGCAGGGGGTGTCCGATCGTGGCAAGGGCGACGACAAGTCCCACCGCGGCATAAGAGGAAGCGAAGACCACACCGGCCTCAGCCACGTCGCGACGGAGGCCTCCCCACCTGCGCAGGCGCTCGTCGCCGAGCTGCATGAGCACCCGGCGAGCTGCGATCGTGGCGATGGCCAGCGGGATGGTGGTGAGCAACAGGGGCATCAGGGAGATTGCGGCGGGCCCAGAGCTCAGCTGTACGCCGTTGGCCAGCAACCAGACGCAGGAACCGACGGATAGGGCCCTGGGCCAGCCCACGGTGCTCTGCGGACTGGCGACCCAGGCGAGGAGCGCGGGCAGCGCAATGGTCAGCATGGACACCAGGGCCGCAGAGGCACCCGCCACCGCTGAGCGCATCAGGAGGGGAGCACCAGAGAGCGCATCCGAGGGTGTGCCCATGACAAGGACGCGGCGAACGCGATCGAACAGACTCATCAGGCCTCCATGGTCGCCGCTGACGACCATGAGACAGGACAGGGCGCGCCGCCGGAGCTGAGATTGTGCCGAAGAGAACCGGCAGGAGAGGGGCTGAACCGGCAGCAGAGAGGCTACAGACTCGGGGTCTCGGCCATTTGGCCCGCCGGCGGTGTGCTCGTGGATGCGACAGAATCCCACTCGGTGAAGTCAAGAGTGCCGCCTTTCGCGCTTTCGGCACGCAACAGACGCGCCTGGCCGTCGACCGAGACGTAGAGCTTGGCGTCGCCGCCGACCTTGGTCGTCAGGAGGTAGGCGGGGACCCCATCGACCTCGGTCGTCTGGACCTTGGTGTTCAGCTCGTCCGATGTCGATATATCTTCTGCGAAGACCTGGTCGAGCAGCGCGCCCACCCGGAAATCGCCCATACCGGCTGCCGACCCGGGCGGGACCTTGACGTACTTGTCTGCGGCCGACCTGGCAGTCGCCGCGGAGCCTGTCAGCCTCGTCCAGTACCCCGCGTCGGCCTTGAGATAGAAAGCGTCGTTGACCTTGATGACCTCGATCAACCCAGTTCCGAAGTTGACCTGCAGCCTCATGGTCATCCCGGCGCGGTCACCAGCGACGTCGAGCCGCGTCTTCTGTCCCTTGTCGGCGTAGACACCCTTGATGTGCACGCTCTTGCCCGCGGTGACGCTCTTTCGCATCTGCTGGTAGACCGCCGCGGCTGTGGCTGGCGTGGCGGTCACGCGAGTAGCGCCTGAAGAGCTGCGCAACCTGGTCTGACCCGCTGCGGCGGTGGACGTGCAGCCGCTCAGGCTGAGTGCGACGGCTGTGAGCAGGGCGAAAAACGGTGTGCGACGTTGCCTCATGAGACTCATCTCGTGGTGCCAAACAGAGACCGCGGCACCCGCGAAATGTCCGACTTGCGCACGGTATCAGCCGGCCCCGACTGCGCTGCTGCCGCAGTCATCGGTGATCGGGGGCGGAAACCCTGTCCTTCGGGGCAGGGAGGAAGCCTTGCCTGGTCGGGTCGTTTCTGGTCTGCGATGTTGTCCTTGACGATGTGCAGTGGTGCTCCGCCGCACGATCGGGCGAAGTACGACGGGG
>DASRUA010000336.1:0-4370 GCA_035655615.1 Dermatophilaceae bacterium | reverse complement strand
CCTTCGGCAGGACCTCGAGACCTGACATCCCGGGCATCATGATGTCCAGGATGGCTAGCCTCGGAGGGTCGGCCTCGATGGCAGCAAGAGCCGCCTCGCCATCGGTGACGGCGACGGTGTCGAACCCGGCCTGGTTCAGCTTGTAGACAACGAGGTCCAAGATGTCCCTGTCATCGTCTGCGATGAGGATGACAATGCGGTCCTTGACCGGCTCAGTCATGATCGAATGCCCCTTTGTGCCGACTTGACTGGTTTAGGGACAATTCTACTGGGAGCGAAACTCCCGCGGCGGAATATGACAAAACCCGTTCAGAGATGTCCTGAACGGGTTTTGCCGCATGATGTCACCAGATTAATGCGGACCAGATCAGTCGTCCTCGTCCATCTGGATCGAGGACGTCTTCTGGACCTGCATGAGGAACTCCACGTTGCTCTTGGACTTCTTGAGCCGGTCGATGAGCAGCTCGATGCCCTGCTGCTGGTCGAGGGCAGAAAGCACCCGGCGCAGCTTCCAGACGATCTTGAGCTCCTCGTTGGCCATCAGGATCTCCTCGCGACGCGTGCCCGAGGGGTTCACGTCGATCGCCGGGAAGATGCGGCGCTCGGCGAGGTGACGCGACAGGCGCAGCTCCATGTTGCCGGTGCCCTTGAACTCCTCGAAGATCACCTCGTCCATCTTGGAGCCCGTGTCGACCAGGGCCGTGGCGAGGATGGTCAGCGAACCACCGTTCTCGATGTTGCGGGCGGCACCGAAGAAACGCTTCGGTGGATAGAGCGCGCTGGAGTCGACACCACCAGACAGGATCCGGCCGCTCGCCGGCGCGGCGAGGTTGTAAGCGCGGCCCAGCCGGGTGATCGAGTCCAGCAGTATGACGACGTCGTGACCCATCTCGACGAGGCGCTTGGCCCGCTCGATGGCCAGCTCGGCAACCGTCGTGTGATCGGTGGCCGGCCGGTCGAAGGTCGAGGCGATGACCTCGCCCTTGACGGCCCGCTGCATGTCCGTGACTTCCTCGGGGCGCTCGTCGACCAGGACGACCATGAGGTGGGCCTCAGGGTTGTTCGTGGTGATGGCGTTCGCGATCGCCTGCAGGATGAGCGTCTTGCCGGCCTTGGCCGGGCTGACGATCAGACCGCGCTGACCCTTGCCGATCGGGGCGATGAGGTCGATCAACCGGGTCGAGAGGATGTTCGACTCGGTCTCCAGACGCAGACGCTCCTGCGGGTAGAGCGGGGTGAGCTTGTTGAAGTGGACACGGTTGAGGGACTGCTCGGGGGTCAGCCCGTTGATCGTGTCCAGTCGAACCAGCGCGTTGAACTTCTGGCGGGCCGGGATCTGCTCACCCTCACGAAGGGCCCGGACGGCACCGGTGATCGCGTCGCCCTTGCGCAGGTCGTTCTTCTTGACGATGCCCAGCGGCACGTAGACGTCGTTCTCACCGGGCAGGTAGCCGCTGGTGCGCAGGAATGCGTAGTTGTCGAGCACTTCGAGAAGACCCGCCACCGGAACCAGGACATCGTCCTCATTGACGGTGTCTATGGCTTCGCTCTGGCCTTGGCCGCCCGAGCCTTCGCCCGAACCGCCACGGCGCTTGCGGTCGCGGCTGCGCTGACGGTTCCGTCGGCGACCGCCCGGCGAGTCCTCATCCTGGTCATAACGACCACGGTTGTCGTTCTGGCCGCCCTGCTGACGGTTGTCGTTCTGGCCGCCCTGCTGCCGGTTGTCGTTCTGGCGGTTGTTCTGTCGACCGCCCTGCTGACGGTTGTCGTTCTGGCGGTTGTCGTTCTGGCGGTTGTCGCTCTGGCCGCCCTGCTGACGGTCGTTCTGGCGGTTGTCGCTCTGGCCGCCCTGCTGACGGTCGTTCTGACGGTCATTCTGACGGTCATTCCCGCGGTCGTTCCGACGCGGCGGGCGGCCGTCATCACCGGCGCCGTCTTCACGTGGAGTGTCCTGCGAGGCAACGGCGACCGGTGCGGCCTGGTCAACGGCAACCGGCGCAGCCTGGTCTGTGTCTGTTGCAGCCGGCTCAGCGTCAGCCGGTGAGACTCCGACGGGACGCTGTGCCCGGCGGGAGGTGCGAACCGGACGCTCGGCGGCGGCGGACACGGCTTGGGCAGCGGGCGAAGTTTGGGCGGCGGGCACGGCCTGGGCCGCGGGCGTGGACGCGGCTGCGACCACGGTCGAGTCGGCCGAGGAGGTTGAGCCGGCCTGCGCCGAGTCAGCCTGGGTGGACTCAGCCTGGGTCGAAGCGCCGGACTGGCGACCCCTGATCGCGGTGACCAGGTCGCCCTTGCGCATCTTGGCCGTACCGGTCAAGCCGAGGCTGCTGGCCAGGCCCTGAAGCTCCGCCAGCTTCATGGTGCTGAGGCTGCCGGCACGCTTGACAGGCTCGTCAGCGCCACTGGTGGGCACGCTGGCGAGATAGGTGGTGTTTGTCACGAAGGACCTTTCCCCTCGTTTTCGGTCCACGCAGAGTGCCGGACCGGGGATGTGGTGTCAGCGATCCCTTGATGTGCGGGAAGACTGACGTGTGGGAACCACTGAGCCGACGTTAGGACGTCGCGTGCATCACGAAGGTGCACTTGCGTAGTGGTTGTCGCACCTGCGGTGATCTCCTCGATCAAACACGATCGCCGGTTACTACCGGGGTGCATCGCCAATATAACACCGTTCGCTGCAGTGTTGCGCTTCCGTGTCCCGCCTGTCGGGCGATCATTCCACCCAGAAGCAACGTGACTCGTCTCTCAACCGCTCACGTCCTGAGGCGATCGCTCAGGCAATGTTCAGCCTGCCGCTCAGGAGTGAATCCTCTCAAGAGCGGCGCCCGTGGCCGGTATCCCCGGCTGGAGCACCCGCCATACAGACTGATCGCCCTGAGCTCGGGCATCGTCCAGCTGCGCCGGCGTCGTGAGGACGAGCACGCTGGGTCCGGCGCCGGAGATGACGGCCGCGTGTCCCTTGTCACGCAGGAGATCCAGGAAGGCCATGGACTCAGGGAAGGCCGGGCGTCGCTGTTCCTGGTGCAGCCACTCACGCGTGGCCGCGAGGAGCAAGTCAGGCCGACGGGTGACCGCCTCGACCAGCAGGCCGGCACGGCCGGAGTTCCGGGCGGCAGCGGCATGGGGAACCTGAGCCGGCAGGACCGCACGCGCCGAGGCCGTGGACAGTTTCGCGGCGGGGACGAACACCAGGGGTATGACGTCCGCGTTCACCTCGAGCCGGACCGTGTGGATCTGCCCTGGTTCGACGTCGTCGGTCCACGACAGCGTCATCCCTCCGAACACGCTTGCAGACGAGTTGTCGGGGTGGCCCTCCATCGCAGCGGCCAGATTGTTGGTGAACCCGTGATCAAAGTCGTCGAACTCGTCATCGAGGTGCTCTCGCCCGGTGGCAATGTCACACAACCCTTGCGCGGCAACGACTCCGGCCACGATCGAGGTCGCGGACGACCCCAGCCCCCGACAGTGCGGAACGGCGTTCCGACAGCTCAGGTGCAGACCGGGCGGGGTGTCAACCTGCAGCCGCTGCCACGCCTGCATCATCGACCGGTGGATCAGGTTCAGCTCGCCGCGTGGCACCTCTCCCGCGCCTTCACCCTCGACGTCGATGCGCAGACCGGGCTCCTCGGTTACGGTGACCACGCACTCGTCCCAGATTCCCAGCGCGAGCCCGATGGAGTCGAACCCCGGGCCGATGTTGGCGCTGCTGGCCGGGACCCGGACCCGGACCGACGACCCCTTGGCCAAGCTGACGAGACTGGCCACGTTCTTCAGCCCTCCAGCCCGAGCGCGGTGGCCGCGGTGAAGGCGTCGACCGGCACCCGAGTCGGGATGATCTCGACCCCCTGTGCGTTCTTCAGCGCCCACGCCGGGTCCTTGAGCCCATGACCGGTCACCGTGCAGACGATGCGCACGCCCGCCGGGACCAGACCTGCGGCATGCGCGGCGAGCAGCCCGGCGACGCTGGCGGCCGATGCAGGCTCGACGAAGATGCCCTCCCTGGACGACAGGAGTCGGTGTGCGGACAGGATCTGCGCATCGGAGACGGCATCGATCCGGCCACCCGACTCGTCGCGTGCCTCTATGGCCTGCCGCCACGACGCGGGGTTGCCGATCCGGATGGCGGTGGCAATGGTCTCAGGGTGGTCGATGGGGTGGCCCTTGACGATCGGCGCCGCGCCCTCGGCCTGGAACCCCCACATCCTGGGCAGCTGCGTTGCGGGGCCTGGTTGTTCACTTTCGCGGTGGTACTCCCGGTAGCCACGCCAGTAGGCCGTGATGTTGCCGGCGTTGCCGACCGGGAGGCAGTGGATATCAGGTGCGTCGCCCAGCACGTCGACGATCTCGAAGGACGCCGTCTTCTGGCCCTC
>DASRUA010000335.1:0-9256 GCA_035655615.1 Dermatophilaceae bacterium | reverse complement strand
CGTGCTCAAGGCGTACGGAGCCTTCGGCGAGAAGGTGCTGTACGGGAAGACCATCATCGGCGTCCTTCGGTCGACATTCGTGATCGACGTGGACGCGAACGGCAAGGGCACGATCGAGCTCGCGCAGTACAACGTGCGGGCTGCCGGTCACGTCACCAAGCTGCGCGGGGAGCTGGGGGTCTAGGGGTCACCTGACCCTGCGGTACCGGAGAAGGGACTCGAACCCTCACGCCTTTCGGCACAGGAACCTAAATCCTGCGTGTCTGCCAGTTCCACCACTCCTGCTGGCCACATGAGTTTACGAGAGGTGACCCGGGTTGTGTCGACCTGCTCGGACCGTCAGGCGTGGCGGTACTCGACGCTGTCGACCTCCACGACGGTCGAGGATGCGGCACCGGCACTCGTGCCGTAGATCCCGAGCCAGAGGCCGAGGAAGCCGCCGGTCGCGACGCTGTCAAGGTCGCGTCCGTCGGCCGTCGCCACCCTCGTCTCCGCAGCCTCGCCCGTAGCCACGGTGAGGGCGTAGTCGTGGTCCCGTACTCGCACCGCCAGGCGCAGGGGCCGGCCCACGGCGACGTCCGGCCACACCTCACCGAGGACCTCCTCGACACCGGCCCTGCGGTGGATGGCGCGCACCACGACCTCGCCGCCGGGCCCGGTGAGGACCGCCAGCCGGACGTGATCCTGCTCGGACTGGCGGATGGCCAACCCTGCCTCCTCGCCGGGCACCAGCGGAGCGCGCAGCGTGACGACGAAGTCCAGCCGGCGGTGCTGTTGGCGAATCCCCAGGAAGGCGGGCGCCGACGGCTCGGCGAGGGTGTGCGGGCTCAACCGCAGGCTGAAGCCCTCACCGCGTGGGGACGCGAACTCGGCGGCCGGCCGGCGAAGCGAGGTCCAGCGCAGGTCGGCAGGCAGGATGGCGCCACCTCCGCCGCCCTGTTCTGCCCGGACCGGCAGGGAGCCTGCGAAGGGGACCTCCACCCGATCGGAGATCCGCCCGGCGCCGGGGGCGAACACAGGCCAACCGTCCTCCCACGACACCGGGACCAGGAACGTCTCGCGGCCCAACGGGTAGTGGTAGCCGCCGTAGCGGCGCATCGCCAGCAGTACCGCCCACCAGCTCCCGTCGGCTGCCTGCACGAGGTCGGCATGCCCAGCTCCGACGATGTCTGTGTTCCGTCCCAGATGGCGATGGGTGAGGACGGGGTTGCTCCGGCAGCCCTCGTACGGGCCGGTCACGGAGCTCGATCGGGCGGCGGCCACGGCGTGGTGGAACTCGGTGCCGCCTTCTGCGGCGAGCAGGTAGTAGGTTTCGTCCACCTTGTACAGGTGGGGCCCTTCGGCCCAGACGGCGCCCAGCATCGCGCCTTTCCAGATCACATGCTCCGGGCCCACCAGTACCTTCTGGGCCGGGTCGAACTCGCGCAGCCAGACCTCGGTCTGGTCATGCCACTGCGGCTCACGGGCGAGCCGGGTGCCGTGGAGCCAGACCCGTCCGTCATCGTCGAAGAACACCGACGGGTCGATGCCGTCCGCGTCCAGCCACACCGGATCCGACCAGGGGCCGGCCGGGTCCGTTGCAGTCACCAGAAAGTTGCCGCCACGACCCGGATCGTCCTGGTCAACGAGCGTGCAGACCACCCAGAACAGCCCGTCATGGTGCCGCAGCGTCGGCGCGTACAGCCCGCCGGAGGAGGCGATCCCGTCGAAGTCGAGCTGGCCGGGCCGGTTCACCACGTGACCCACCAGGTCCCAGTGGGCCAGGTCGGTGCTGTGGAAGACCGGCAGGCCAGGGAAGTACTCGAAGGTCGAGGTGACCAGGTAGTAGTCCTGGCCCACCCGGCAGATCGACGGGTCCGGGTGACAACCGGGCAGGATCGGGTTCGGGACGAGGCTCATGCGACGGTGGCCTCCACCACCCTCGGGTCGGTGATCGTCACCTCGTACACCTCGCCGGTGATCGCCAGGAGGGCGCGGCCGGTCGCCTGGCCCGGCACGGGGACCGCGACGGTGAGGCCGGTGTTCGAGATCGCCCCGTTGGTGGTGCTGACGCTCGGTAGCCCGTTGGTCGAGGCGGACGCGTGGGAAGCCACCCACACCTCGACGTCACCGGGTTCGACGATCCGCGTCATGCGCCGGTCGCTGAACGCGAACCGCGTGCTGGGCACCTCAAAGGTCACCCGGCGTGACTCCCCCGGCTCCAGGTCCAGGCGGACGTAGCCCAGCAGCTGCGCGACCGGGCGCACGATCGACGCCTTCAGATCACGTCCGTAGAGCTGCACCACGTCGGCCCCGGCCACCTCGCCGGTGTTGGTGACGGTCACCGAGGCACGGAAGCCGGCGCCAGCCACCACCGTCGAGTCCACCTCCAGTCCGGAGTAGGAGAACGAGGTGTACGACAGGCCGAAGCCGAACGGCCGCACGGGCGTGGGGTCGGCGGTGGTGACCTCCGACGGCCCTCCGAGGATCGGCTGGAGGTAGGAGTACGGCTGAGCCCCGGCGGAACGCGGGAGCGAGACGGGCAGCCGGCCGGACGGGTTCACCGCGCCGGTGAGGATGTCCGCCAATGCGAGGCCGCCGCCTTCCCCCGGGAAGAACGCCTGGAGCACCGCCGCGGGCCGGGGGTCGGGGCCGTCCAGCGCCCAGCCGATGGCGTACGGCCGTCCGGTGATCAGCACCATCACGACCGGCGTCCCGGTGGCTACGACGGCCTCCACCAACTGGCGCTGTACGCCCGGCAACTCCAGCGACTCCGAGTCGTTGCCCTCCCCTATCGTGCCGCGCCCGAACAGGCCTGCCTGGTCACCGACGACCACGACGACCACGTCGGCCCCGGTGGCCTCCTCGACGGCCGCGGCGAAGCCGGAGGTGTCTTTGCTCTCCACATCGCAACCCTGGACCGCGATCAGCTGGGGTGACGGGTCGCCGATCGCGGCGAGGGCGGTCTGGAGCGCCTGGCGCACGGTGGGGATTGCGATCCCGATCTCGTGGTCGGGGTAGCCGGACAGTACGTGGTTGGCGAACGAATAGCAGCCCTGCAGGGCCTCCGCCCGGTCGGCGTTCGGGCCGATGACGGCAACCCGTCGCGGCTCGTGCCCGGGGCGGACCAGCGGGAGCACCCCGTCGTTGGTCAGCAGCACCACCGACCGTTCGGCGAGCCGGCGGGCCAGGGCCTGGTGTTCCGGCGAGTCGAGGTCGATCGTCGCCGGCGGTTCCCCGGCGAAAGCGTCCGGCTCTAGGAGGCCCAGGGCCTCCTTCTGGGCCAGGGCCCTGAGCACGGCGCGGTCGACGTAGGCTTCCTCGACGGCGCCGGCCCGCACCTGAGCCGCCAGCGGGGCGAGGTAGGCGTCCCCCGCGGGCAGTTCGATGTCGATGCCGGCGGTCAGCGCTAGGGCAGCTGCCTCGCCGCGATCGGCGGCCACGGCCTGCATCACCTCAAGGAACGCGACGGCGAAGTAGTCGGCGACGACGACCCCGGTGAACCCGAGCCGTTCGCGCAGCACCCCGGTGAGCAGGTCGCCGTTGGCTGCGGCGGGAATGCCATCCAGGTCGACGTAGGAGTTCATGACCGACCAGGCTCCACCCTCGAGGATCGCCATCTCGAAGGGCGGGAGGAAGATGTCTGCGATCTCCCGCGGGCCGGCATGGAGAGGAGCGTGGTTGCGCCCGGCTGTCGATCCTGAGTAGCCGAGGAAGTGCTTGAGGGTGGCGTGGACCCCCTCCCCCTGGAGGCCCTGGACGAACGCGGTACCCACGGTGCCGACCAGGTAGGGGTCCTCTCCGATGCACTCGTCCACGCGCCCCCAGCGGGGGTCGCGGACGACGTCCAACACGGGCGCGAGGCCCTGGTGGATGCCGAGGGCATGCATCGATGCGCCCACTGCGGCACCGACCTCGCGGACCAGTGCGGGGTCGAACGAGGCTCCCCAGGCGAGCGGCGTCGGGAAGGTGGCTGCCTTCCAGGCGGCAAGCCCGGTCAGGCACTCCTCGTGCACCAGTGCGGGGATGCCCAGCCGGGTTTCGCGCTGCAGGCGGCGCTGCTCCGACCACAGCCAGGCGGCGCGTTCGGCGGCATCCACCGGCCGGGTGCCGTACACCCGGGTGTAGTGGCCGATGCCGTGACGGGTGATCTCGGCCATGGTGGCTCCCTCCGACCCCGTGGTCATCTCGCCCTGCATCGGCGCGACGACGTTCCCGCCCTGGTCGAGCCAGTAGCCGACGATCTGGGCGAGCTTCTCTTCCAGTGTCATCCGGGCGACCAGGTCATGAACGCGCTCAGAGACGTCGGGGAGGGCGGGAACGGCAAGAGTGGATGTGGACACGCGGTCCAACTCCTTCGAATGGTGTGTGGTTAGGAGACGGGGTGGGTCCGGAGACTCAGCCCTTGACCGCCCCGCTCAGGCCGCCAACGATCCGTCGCTCGAAGATGCTGAAGAACAGCAGCGCCGGGATCATCGACAGTGACGTGAATGCGAGGACTGCTGCCGTGTTCACCGAGTGCTCGGACGAGAACGCCTGCACCCCCAGTGGCAGGGTGTACTGGGCGGAATCGTTCAGGATGAACAGCGGCAACATGTAGCCGTTCCAGGCGCCGACGAAGGCCAGGATCCCGGTGGTGATGACCCCGGGTAGTGACAGCGGCAGCACCATTCGGAAGAAGAAGCCAAGCCTGCTGGCCCCGTCGATCGCGGCCGCCTCCTCCAGCTCCTTGGGGATGGCCGCCAGGAACGGCACCAGGATGATCACCGTCACCGGGAGCGCGAAAGCGATCTGCGGAAGGATGATCCCGAGCAGGTTGTTGGTCAAGCCCAGGTTCTTGATCAGCAGGTACAGGGGAGTGATGGCCACGGTGAGCGGGAACATCAACCCGGCGGCGAAGAGCGAGTACATCGCGTTGCGCCCGGCGAACGTGTATCGGGCGATCACGAAGGACACCATCAGCGCCAACCCCACGGCGCCGACCGTGGTCGAGACTGCAGAGATCAACGAGTTGCCGAACTCCTGCCAGAAGACCGGGCTCGAGAGCACCTGGGTGTAGTTGCCGATCACCCACGGCTTCGGCCAGCCGGACGCGTCGATGGTGATCTGGGCGTTGGTCCGGAAGCCTCCAATGATGATGTAGAGCACCGGCGCGATGCACACGGCGATCAGAACCGTGGCCAGGAGGTAGGTGGTCGGGCTGCCCCAGGTGGCTCCGGACGCGTTCGCGTGCCGCTTGCCGCGCCTGGTGGCAGTGCGGGCGGTGAGTGCTGCCTGGGACATTACTTCTGCTTCCTTCCCGGCTCACCGGTGAGGGCACCCTCGGTGTCCCGCCGGAGCACGAACCGCTGGTAGGTCAGCGCGATCACCAGCGAGATCACGAAGATGACCACGGCGACCGCGTTTCCGTAGCCGTAGTTACCGGTCAGCCGTCCCTCGCGCACCATGTACGTGGCCATGGTTGAGGTGCCGGCGGTCGAGGAGACGTACTGGCCCCAGATGATGTACACGAGGTCGAAGAGCTGCATCGAACCGATGACAGACAGGAACGCCCAGACCCGAATCGTGGGCCCGAGCAGCGGGAGGGTGATCCAGCGCTGGATCTGCCAGTACGAGGCACCGTCGATGGCGGCGGCCTCGTACAGCTCGTCAGGGATGCTCTGGATCCCCGCGAGCATCAGGATCACCGCGAAGCCGATGTACTTCCAGGAGATGATCACCATCAACGTCCAGATGGCGATGTTCGGGTCGGCGATCCAATCGACCTTGAACGCCCCAAGCCCGATCTTCGTGAGCAGGTCGTTCACCGCGCCCTGGTACTGGAGCATCAGGCCCCAGCCGGTGCCGACGATCACCTCGCTGATCACGTAGGGAACGAAGATCAGCACCCGGATCAGTGAGCGGCCCCGGATGTTCTGGTTGAGCAGGAGTGCGAAGGCGATTGCCGCCGGGCCCTGCATGACCAGAGAGACCACCACGATGAAGGCATTGTGCTTCAGCGCGTCGAGGAAGTTCTGGTCGGTGAAGATCGTGATGTAGTTCTGCAGTCCCACGAAATTCGTCGGAACCCCGAAACCCTTCCACTTGAAGAAGCCGTAGTAGGCGGCCATGAAGACGGGGAAGATGACGAAGGTCAAGAAGACGATGATCGCGGGGCCTGACAGGAGCACGATCTCGAGACGCTGGCGCAAATCGGCCCTGGCTCGGCCGGGCCGGTCGGCGCGGGACGGCGCCCGATGGGCGCCGTCCCTTGCCGCCTGGGAACCCGACGAGCGTGTGGCCAGTGCTTCCGCTGATTCGCTCATGAGGCTCCTGGTGACTAACCCTTGGCCGCCGCAGTCTTCACCGCGGAGACGATGTCAGCGGGGCCGCCCTTGCCCGCGAGCATGTTGACGACACCACCGTTGAGCGCGTTGCCAACGTTCTGGCCATACATGGTGTCGAGCCACAGCATCACGTAGGACGCCTTGTTGTAGGTCGCCAGCACGTCCTTCAGCGCGGGGTCGGTGACCCCACTCTGGGCGTCCCGGTTGGCCGGAAGGGTCTGGAACGCCTTGGCGTAGCCCTCCTGGTTGGCTTTGCTGGCAATGAAGTTCAAGAACTGGACGCATGCCGCCGGGGCCGTCTTGAGGCAGGCGAAGCCATCGGAGCCACCCATCATCGCGCTCGGCTCACCAGAACCGCCGGTGACCGCCGGGAACGCGAACCAGCCCAGATCGGGCAAGGCCTTGGTGTCCGGGGTGAGGGAGGCGATCACGCCTGGGTCCCACGCGCCCATGAGCTCCATGGCCGCCTTGTGGTTGGCCAGCATGCCGGCGGAGCTGCCCGCGCCCTGCTGGGCGGAGGTGGTGAGGAAGCCGGTGTTGAACGGAGTGGTGGAGGCGAAGGCCTTCAGGTCCTCTCCGGCCTTGGTCCAGCAGGGATCCGAGAAGTCCTTCTTCGCTGCTGCGGTGTTCATGACGTCCTTGGAGCAGTCCCGGAGGGCGAAGAAGTAGTACCAGTGAGCCGCGGGCCAGGCGTCCTTTCCACCGAGCGCGATCGGGGTGATACCGGCGGCTTTGAGCTTGGTGATCGCCGCGTTGAGCTCATCGAAGGTGGTCGGAGCCGCTGTGATCCCCGCCTGCTTGAACAGGTCCTTGCTGTAGTAGATGCCACCGGGCAGCACCGAGGTGGGCATGCCATAGATCTTGCCGCCGATGGTGAACGCGCTGAAGATCGCGTCGCCGTAGGCAGACTTCACGTCGGAACTGACCTGGCTGGTGATGTCCATCACCTGGTCGGCCGCGACCACATCGGCGAGCTTGCCGCCACCGCGGGCCATGAAGATCGTGGGACCGTCGCCCGAGTTCAGCGCGGTCTGGAGCTTGCCATCCATGTCTTCGTTCTGGACGGCCTGGATATTGATGGTGACGTTCGGGTTTGCCTTCTCGAACGCCGCGACCGTGTCGTCCCAGTACTTCTTGCCGTCGCCGGTCGTCGAGTTGTGCCAGAAGGTCATCGTCACCGGGCCACTCGACGTGGCGGGTGCGGACGTGGCTCCCGAGCATCCGGCGAGCACTAGCGCAACGCTTGCGCCCAGTGCGACCAGTGCGGAGCCCTTGACTTTTCGCTGCATACGACAGACCTCTCAGTCCTCTTTGACCGTTGGCAGGGATTCCTGCTGATTCGATCCTGGCATCCCGCCCGACACGTGTCAAACGTTATCGATAACGTTTTCCATGCAGCTGCCAGCGCGTCAACATGGGCTAGCGTTACCGCGTGACCATCAGTGCGAGCCGTCCGCGACGCTCCTCACCCCGATCGATCGCCACCCGGGTGACGATCGTCGACGTCGCCCTCGCGGCCGAGGTCTCTGTCTCCACGGTCTCGAAGGTCATCAACGATCGTTACGGCGTGGCGCCCGAGACCTACGACAAGGTGATGGACGTGGTGGACGAGCTTGGCTACGAGTCCTCGCTCGTGGCCAGCAGCCTCCGCCGGCGCAGCACCAACGTCCTCGGCATCCTTGTGCCCGAGTTCGAGCCGTTCTCCACCGAACTGCTCAAGGGCATCTCCGCGGCGGCTGAGGGCACCGGCTATGAGCTTCTCGCCTACTCCGGCAACCTTGACCACAACCGTGTCGGCTGGGAGCGACGGTCTCTGTCGCGCCTGGCCGGCACCCTGATCGATGGTGCGGTGATCGTTGCTCCCACCGCAACGGTCACCACCGCGACGATCCCGGTCGTAGCGATCGATCCCCACACCGGGAGCACCGGGCCCAGCACGATCGAGGCCGACAACGTCGGTGGCGCCCGTGCGGCGACCCAGCACCTGATCGACCTCGGGCATCGGCGGATCGCGCACGTGAGAGGCCGCACCGACCTGGTGTCGGCACAGCAGCGCGAGCAGGGCTACCGCGAAGCGCTGGCGGCCGCAGGAATTGAGTTCGACCCTGCGCTCGTGCGCGTCGGTGGCTATCGCGCGTCGGAGACCAGCGACGCCGCGAGGGCGCTGCTTCGGCTGCCCAACTGCCCCACCGCGATCTTTGCGGCCAACGATCTGTCCGCGATCCGCGTGATGGAGATAGCAGCTGAGTTGGGGCTGCGGGTTCCCGACGACCTGTCGGTCGTGGGGTTCGACAACGTGCCTGAGGCGGCAAACGCAGTTCCTCCGCTGACGACCCTGGCTCAACCGCTGCAGCAGATGGGCGCTGAAGCGGTTCGATTGCTGCTGGCTCTGCTCGGTGGGGACGCCAATGAGGAGCACATACGCTTTCCCGCCAGCCTGGTCACGAGAGCAAGTACGGCGCCACCCCGCGCTCAGGGCTGACCTCTCCGTCCCCTTCGACCACAACGGGCGTTGCACGCAGGGCAGGGTCGTCGAGGCGGAACGCGCGTACAGGTCCAGGCTTCTCGGAGAGCGCGGTCTCGAACCGTACGGTCACCCAGCCGTGCCCACTCCCCCACACCCAGCCGGCACCCCAGGTGTCGTGGGTGACGTCCTCGCCGGGCTGGTAGCCCATCGACGCGTGCCGTACGGTCGGCGCCATCGTGTCGATCTGCAGCTCGTCCGGGCTTGACGAGGCCACCTCGAACAACGCCTCCTGGGCGGCTGCCGTGAAGCCGGAGACGCCGACACCGATGAGCCGTACGCCTTGGGCGACCTGCGCCGACGCCCCCCGCAGCAACTGCCGCGCGGACTCGGCTATCACGTCGTCCGCGTCGACTGCACCCAGAAGCGTGCGCGACCGAGTGTGCGTCGTGAAGTCGCCGAGCTTGATCTTCACCGTGACCGTGCG
>DASRUA010000334.1:0-15281 GCA_035655615.1 Dermatophilaceae bacterium | reverse complement strand
CGATCACCTCGTTGTTCGACGACCGACGCATGTCGATCGAGTCCCTCCAGCCCTCGGGCAAGGAGATCAGCGACGCACTCGGCGCGGGGGTCACCCAGCTTGGGCTGAAGTTCTCCGGCGGCGTTCTTGTGGTGGGAGTGGGGGCGATCACCCTGATTGCCTATGCACGCCGTCGTCGCCCGACTGCCCGGCAGGCTGTGTCGGTGGGCATTGCGGCTCTGTTGGCGATCGGCGGCACGGGCATCGGGATTCTGGGAACCTACCAGCCTGACCAGCTCACGAGCTTCACGACGACCGGCTTGCTCGGCACGGTTCGAAGCAACGCGGGGCTGCTGGCCGGGGTGGAGTCGCGCGCGAGGGAGGCCACGCCGTACGTGACGAACCTGCTGGCGCTCTCTGCCGCGCTACAGGCGAAGTTCGTCCCGGCGGACATCAGCAAGCCGGCCGCCGCCCGGTTCCTGCTGGTCTCGGACATCCATGGCGCCAACCAGTACCCGCTGATGAAGCGGATCGTTGACGACGAGAAGATCACCGCCGTCATCGACTCGGGAGACCTCCTCAACTTGGGCAGTGTCACCGAGGCCGAGCTGTCCGGGATCTTCACCTCGATCAAGAACCTCGGGGTCCCCTATCTCTTCGTGCGCGGCAACCATGACGCCAGCAGCCCGGCTGACCAGGCTCTGCTCGATCGGATGGAGAAGATCCCGAACGTCGTGCTGCTCGAACCGTCGCCGCAGACCTACACCGAGCTCGGGGTCAACGGCGTGCTGATCGCCGGTTTCAACGACCCACGGTTCTTCGGCGACGACAACAAGAACATCGCCCAGAAGGAACAGCCCGCGGCGGACGCGTTCAACCAGGCATTTGCCACGCGGCCGCGTCCGGACATCGTCGTCACCCACGAGCCCGTCGCCGCAAAGATGGTCACCGCCGCGACCCTGCTGATCAACGGTCACCTGCACAAGGACGAGCTCGAGGGAAACCGGATCGGCGTCGGCACCTTCACCGGGGGCGGCACGATGAGCCACTTCCTGCTGGACACCGCAGGTGACCAGCCCGGCGAGCTTGCCGGCCAGCCCTATGCCTTCGACATAGCCGTGTATGGCCAGAGCTGTGACCTGACCTCGCTGACGCGCTACACCTTCCGCAACCTGATCCAGGGGCGGCCCGTCTATGACGACGTCAGCGTGATCAACGGCAAGACGGTCGCCACCCGGAAGCCGGGCAAGCGCACCTGCGCGGCCGATCTTGGATTGAGCAGGACGACCGTTACTGTCGGGGGATGAGCAGCGAAACGTCGGCGACCCAGGATATGGGAGCTGCGGGCGGAGTTGGGGAGGCGACACCCGCGACACAGAAGGGTGATGGACGGCATACCCCTCCGATCTCGCGGTGGGTGGATCTGGGGGTGCCGGTCCACTATGTCGATCACGGTGGGCCCGCGGATGGTCCACTGCTGGTGATGGTGCACGGGTTGGGCGGGTCGCTGGTCAACTGGGCCGCGATCGCCCCGTTGCTGACTGACACCTGCCGGATCCTGGCACTGGACCTGATCGGCTTCGGCTACACGCAGGCAGGCACGTACTCGACCTCGATCACGGCCAACCAGCACATGCTCCACCGGTTCCTGAGTGAGGTGGCCGGCGGTCCCGTGGTCCTGGTCGGTAACTCGATGGGCGGGTTGATCACGATCCTGGAGGCGTCGCATCATCCTGAGTCGGTCACAGCGGCGGTCCTCATCGACCCGGCATTGCCGGTCAAGGTGGGCTCACAACCGGATGCGCTCGTGGCCGCGAGCTTTGGGATGTATGCCGTGCCCCACCTCGGGCGGGCCATGCTCAGGGCGCGCCGTCGGGTGCGTACGCCCGAGCAGCTCGCGATGGACATCCTGAGCCTGTGCTGTGTGGACCCCACCCGGGTTCCGGCCGACGTTCGCGAGCAGCTCTTTGAGATGGCGCGCGAACGTGCCGGCTACCCCGACATCGACGAACACTTCTTGACCGCGGCTCGTTCGCTGATGAGTATGCTGGCCCGGCGCAGCTCCTATGAGGCCACCATGAAGGCGATTCGGGCACCGGTACTGCTGTTGCATGGCGAGAAGGACCGGCTCGTGGCCGTCGGGGCATCCCGGGCAGCCGCCGCGGCCAACCCGTCGTGGCGTTTCGAGGTGGCTCCTGACGTGGGTCATGTCCCCATGCTCGAGGTGCCGGAATGGACGGCTGGACGCATCCTTGACTGGTTGGCAACCGACGTGGCGGGACACCGCCCAGCAAGCGACGGACACCGCCGAACAGACGACACCGACAGAAGATGAGGAATGACCCGTGGAACAGCTGAGCGGTCTTGATGGCTGGTTTCTCGCGATGGAGACCAGCTCGGTGTACGGGCACGTCGGAAGCGTCTGCATCGTCGACGTCAGTGTCTCCCAGGGTGTTGAGCCCCGGTTGACCCTCGATCACCTCACCCGATTCATCGAGTCCCGTCTGCCGTTGGTGCCGCTCTTTCGCCGCCGGCTGATCTCGGTTCCGCTGGGCCTCGACCATCCGTACTGGATTGACGACCCGGACTTCGACATCGAGTTCCACATCCGGGAGCTCGCCCTGCCGGCCCCTGGCAGTGACAGGCAGCTGTCCGAACAGGTGGCCCGCCTCCACGCCCGCCCGCTGGACCGGAGTCGTCCGTTGTGGGAGCTCTACCTGATCACCGGGCTTCAAGGCGGTCGTGCGGCGGTCTACAGCAAGATCCATCACTCCGCCATCGACGGTGTTTCCGGAGGCGACATCCTCACCGCTGTGCTCGACATCTCCCCGGAGGGTCGACCCCTGCCGGAGTTCGAGGTCTTCGAGGGTGAACGGCCACCCGCCCCGACGTGGTTGCTCGGCCAGAGCGCGGTCGCCCTGGCCCGTCAGCCGCTTCAGGCCGTTCGGGTCGTCGCCGATCTGGCGCGCTCGATTCCGGGGCTTGCCAACGCGATTGGCCCCTCGCTCGCACAACGCCTGCCCGGTAAGGACAACGAAGATCTGCTGCCCGTGCCCGGACTGAAAGCCCCGGGCACGCCGTTCAACGCGCCAGTGTCCCCACATCGCAGGTGGGCGTTCACCGACCTGCCGCTGGCCGAGGTCAAGAGTCTGCGGGCCGGCGGTGACCTGACCGTCAACGACGTCGTGATGGCGTTGTGTGCCGGCGCGCTGCGTCGCTGGCTGGAGCTGCACGAGGCATTGCCGGCAGCCCCGCTGGTCGCTGCCGTTCCGGTCTCGGTGCGCACCACGGACCACAAGGGCACCCTCGGCAACAAGGTATCGATGATGCTGGCCCCCCTGCCGACCAACCTGTCCGACCCGGCGGGCCGACTGGCGGCTATGCACGAGGCCATGCGCGCGGCCAAGGAACAGCACGGCGCCATCCCGGCGAGCCTGCTCGCCGACGTCACCCAGTTCGCGATGCCGGCACTTGCCAACCAGGCTTGGCGACTTGCCGCCAAGCTGAGACTGATGGAGCGGGTGAATCCGTTCAATCTCTTCATCTCCAACATCCCCGGTCCGAACGTGCCGCTCTACTACGCCGGCGCCAAGGTGTTGGCGTACTACCCGGTGTCGGCTCTGGTCGACGGCCAGGGGCTCAACATCACGGTGATGAGCTATTGCGGCAACCTGTACTTCGGGCTGGTCGCCTGCCGCCAGCTGGTGCCGGACCTCGACGTCATGGCAGGTTTCCTGCACGATGAGCTCGACGCCCTCACGTCGGCGGCGAGTGCCCATCGAGGGCCAGCCGTGGCCGCCGGATGAGTCCCCTTCACGAGCACGCAACCGACACGGTCAGCTGGGGCTTTCAGGTCGCCGCCGCGTGGGCGCTGCGTTTCCTCATCGTGATGGCAGCCCTCTTCGTCCTGCTCGTCCTGCTCAACTCGGTCAGCCTGGTCACCATCACCGTCATCGTGGCGATCATGATCTGCGCGCTCCTGCAGCCGCTGGTCGGGTTGCTGGTGCGTTACCGCGTGCCCAGGACCCTTGCCGCGGTCCTGGTGTTCGTGCTCGGAATGACGGCCCTCGTCACCGCTGCCTGGTTCGTCGTTCAGCAGGTCTCGGCGAACTCGTCGGCGTTGGGGGGCCAGTTGCTGGACGCCGTGGCGACCATCCGCCACTGGCTGGTGAAGGGTCCGGCACGGATGTCGGAGCACCAGGTCTCCCAGCTGGTCAACGACCTCACGAACACCATCAGCCAGAACCGCGCCAGCCTGGCGCAGGGTGCTTTTGCGACCGCCAACAGCGCGCTGCTGGTTGTCAGCGGGGCGGTCTTCTGCCTCTTCGCCACCTTGTTCCTGCTGACCGACGACGGGGGCATCTTCCGGTGGGTCGTGCAGCTCTTCCCGGAAGAGGGCCGGGCCAAGGTGGCGCACGCCGGCAACGTGGCCTGGCGGACGCTCATCGCCTACATGCGAAGCACCGTCCTGCTGGCCCTGATCAACTCGTTCACCATGGTCGTGGTCATGCTCATTGCCGGCATGCCCCTGGTGGTCCCCCTGGGCGTGCTCTTGTTCCTGGGCTCGATGATCCCGCTGCTGGGCATGCTGGTCGCCGGCGTTGTGGTCGTCCTGGTCGCGTTGGTCACCAAGAGCGCGTTGATGGCTCTGGTCATGGCGATCGCGCTGGTTCTCACGGTGCAGCTCGAGGGCAACCTGCTCAATCCCCTGATCATGGGCAAGGCGGTGAACATCCATCCTCTGGGCATCCTGATGGCGGTCACCGCAGGCACGATCCTGGGCGGGATCTTCGGCGCGTTCATAGCCGTTCCGCTGGCCGCCATCGTGAACAACGTGGCCAACGACATACACGGCCGCCCGCCGCCAGACCTCGCGACCGTTCCGCAAACCTAGGGACGGTGCGACCGATTGGTGCGCAAACCTCGGTACGGCGCGGCCAAGCGGTTGGCAGACCTAGGGACGGTGCGGTCATTTGGCCCGCAAACCCAGGGACGGTGCGGCGGTGGGCCGGTAGACCGGGTTACACAGTCCCTAGGTCTGACAGGGAACTCATGCACCCTCCCTAGGTTTGGCAGGAACTCAGCGGGTGTCGCTGCCTCCGACACCGTTGGCACGGCCGGCCTCGAGCCGGGCCACGGGCACCCGGAACGGCGAGCATGACACGTAGTCCAGGCCTGCGTCGTGGAAGAAGTGCACCGATTCAGGATCGCCACCATGCTCACCGCAGACGCCGACCTTGAGCCCGGGACGTTTCTTGCGGCCTTCCTTAACAGCGATCTTCACCAGACGCCCGACACCTTCACGGTCCAGGGACTCGAACGGCGAGACACCGAAGATGCCCTTCTCCAGATAACGCGAGAAGAACGCCGACTCCACGTCGTCGCGGGAGAAGCCCCAGGTGGTCTGGGTCAGGTCGTTGGTGCCGAAGGAGAAGAACTCGGCAGCCTCGGCGATGGCACCTGCGGTCAGGGCTGCCCGCGGCAGCTCGATCATGGTCCCGACCATGTGGTTGATCTCTACCCCGGAGGCGGCTTGAACCTCCTGGGCGACGATCTTGATCATCTCCGCGACGTTCTCCAGCTCCTGGACCGCGCCGACCAGCGGCACCATGATCTCGGTTCGCGGGTCACCGCCGGCCTGGACGCGCAACACCGCTGCTTCGAGCACTGCCCGAGCCTGCATGGCGAACAACCCGGGAATCACCAGGCCAAGACGCACTCCGCGAAGCCCGAGCATCGGGTTCTGTTCGTGCAACCTGCGCACAGCCCTGAGCAGTCGCCGGTCGTCCTCAGCTGCATCGCCGCGCTCATCGGCCAGCGCCACCCGAACCGACAGCTCCGTGATGTCCGGGAGGAACTCGTGCAGTGGCGGGTCCAGCAGACGGATGGTCACCGGCAGTCCGTCCATGGCCTCGAAGATGCCGACGAAGTCATCGCGTTGAAGTGGCAGCAGCTCGGCTAGAGCCTTGTCCCGATCCGCCTCCGTGTCAGCCAGAATCAGCGCCTCGACCATCGAACGACGATCGCCGAGGAACATGTGCTCCGTCCGGCACAGGCCGATGCCCTGAGCTCCGAAGCGACGGGCGCGGGCCGCGTCCTCGGGGGTGTCCGCGTTGGCGCGGACGTTCATCCGGCGCAAGGCGTCGGCCATGCGCATGATCCGGTGCACGGCCTTGACGATCTCGTCGACGTCGGCTGCATTGGGATCAATTTCGCCCTCGAAGTAGCGGACAACCGGCGACGGGACGACCGGCACTTCCCCGAGGAACACCTCGCCGGACGTACCGTCGATCGAGATGACCGTGCCTTCCGTGACAACCCGTCCGCTCTTGGTCGTGAACTGTCGACCCACCGTGTCGACGGTGAGGTCCCCAGCGCCACAGACACAGGTCTTGCCCATGCCGCGGGCGACGACGGCAGCGTGTGAGGTCTTGCCGCCGCGGCTGGTCAGGATGCCTTCCGAGACGATCATTCCGTTGAGGTCGTCAGGGTTGGTCTCGCGCCGGACGAGGATCACCTTGTCACCAGAACGCGACCACTTCACGGCGGTATCGGAGTCGAAGACGACCTTGCCGACGGCCGCACCCGGCGAAGCGTTCATACCCTTGCCAAGGCGTTCGAGGGTTGCGCTGTCCTCGAAACGAGGGAACATCAGCTGTGCCAGCTGGGCGCCGGTGACGCGCTGCAGCGCTTCGGCCTCGTCGATCAGACCCTCGTCGCTGAGGTGGGTCGCGATGACGAAAGCGGCCCTCGCGGTCCGCTTCGCGACCCGGGTCTGCAGCATCCACAGCTTGCCGCGTTCGATCGTGAACTCGATGTCGCACAGGTCCCGGTAGTGCTTCTCGAGCTGGCTCATGATCGACATCAGGTCGTCGTACGACTTCTTGTCGATGCCCTCGAGGTCGGCCAGGGACAGCGTGTTGCGGATCCCGGCGACGACGTCCTCGCCCTGGGCGTTCTGCAGGTAGTCGCCGTAGACGCCCTGGGCCCCCGACGCTGGATCGCGGGTGAACGCCACCCCTGTGCCCGAGTCCGCGGACACGTTGCCGAACACCATCGAGCAGATGCTGACCGCGGTGCCCAGGTCGGCGGGGATTCGCTCTTGGCGGCGGTAGAGGATCGCCCGATCGGCGTTCCAGGAGTCGAAAACGGCCCGGATGGCGAGGTTCATCTGCTCGCGCGGCTCCTGTGGGAACTCCCGGCCTGTGTGTTCGTGCACGATCTTCTTGTACTCGTCGACCAGCGCTCGCAGGTCTTCCGCGTCCAGGTCGAGGTCGTTCCTGGTGTCCTTGGCCTCCTTGGCCGCATGAAGCGCGCCCTCGAACAGCGTGCCGTCGACGCCCAGAACGGTTTTGCCGAACATCTGGATCAGCCGGCGGTAGGAGTCGAAGGCCAGGCGCTCGTTGCCGGACTGCTTGGCGAAACCCAGGACCGACTTGTCGTTGAGCCCGACGTTGAGGACGGTGTCCATCATTCCGGGCATCGAGAACTTGCCACCGGAGCGCACGGAAACCAGCAGCGGGTTGTCGGGCTGACCCAGCCTCTTGCCCATGGCCTTCTCGAGCAGGGCGAGGTGTTCGTTGATCTCGGCATCCATCCCGGCTGGCGCGGCGCCCTCGGTGAGGTAGGTCCGACACGCCTCGGTCGTGATGATGAATCCCGGAGGAACCGGCAGTCCCATCCGGGTCATCTCGGCGAGGTTCGCCCCTTTGCCTCCGAGCAGGTCTTTGAGATCCTTATTGCCTTCGGCGAAGTCGTAGACGAACTTGGACACAGCAGGGCCTCCGGGGCGAAGATGCGGACAGTTCCTCGCAGGTTAGACCAGCAAGGGGTATGCCGGACACCGTGTCACCGAGGTCATACCCATGCTCTTCACAGATTTACCGGTTAACCAGCCGCAAATTCTCCAGTTTGGTGGCTAAGCGACGACAGGCTCCTTAGGTTCGTGGGGGGTCAACCTCGCCCCCTGGGTTCGTGGGGGGGTCAACCGCACGCTGCCTGGGTTCGTGGGGGGTCAACCGCACGCTGCCTGGGTCTGCGGATTGAAGAAGGCGGCCAGGGCGCCGGCGTACATTGCCGGGTCCTTGGCGCCGCAGAGCTCGCGAGCCGAGTGCATGGACAACATCGGCGCCCCGAAGTCCACCGTTGTGGCGCCGACCAGCGCCGCGGTCATCGGGCCGACGGTCGAGCCGCAGGGGGTGTCGTTGCGGGACACGAACTGCTGCACCGGGACTTCCGCCTGGCCGCAGGCCATGATGAACGCCGCCGCGCCGACAGAGTCGGTCGCATAACGCAGCTTGACGTTGGTCTTGAGCACCGGACCACCGTTGATCGCGATCCGATGCTGTGGCTCGTGCTTCTCGGGATAGTTCGGGTGGGTGGCGTGGGCCATGTCCCCGGACGCCACGACGGTTCCGGCGAGTGCCCGATGGAAGTCCTGGCGATCACCGCCGGCCGAGATCACGATGCGTTCGAGCACCGAGGGCAGCAGTGTTGACATGGCACCCCGCTCGGACTGGCTGCCGACCTCCTCGTGGTCGAACAGCACCAGAACCGGAATGGAGGGGTTCGACGGGGCCCCCGAAATGCCCGTCGCGCCGGACCGGCCACCGCCGCTCATCACTTCGGCCACGTCGATCAACGCCCGCACCCCGGCGTAGCTCGTCGCCAGGTTGTCCAGGCGAGGTGCGGCGATCAGGTCGAGGTCCCGGCCGATCCGGCGAGATGGTTGCAGGTCGTGGGTCATCACGTCCCAGGACAGGACGTCGGTGGCGTCCACGCCCACTGCGGCGGCGAGGTATCCGCGGAAGTCCCCGGGTTCGGTGCTGATCCCCCACAATGGCGTCAGGTGCTGCTGGGGGTTGAGCGCCAGACCCTCGTTGGCACCGCGGTCGAGGTGGACCGCGAGCTGGGCCACCCGCAATACCGGCTCGTTGATGGTCACCAGCCGGGTCTGGACCCCGTTGTCGCCACGGACCGCGACCCGGCCAGAGAGCCCGAGGTCGCGGTCGAGCCAGGAGTTGAACAGCGGCCCGCCGTAGATCTCGATACCGAGCAGCTGCCAGCCCGCGCGCGCCAGGTCGGGCTGTGGCTTGATCCGCAGGTTCGGGCTGTCCGTGTGGGCGCCGACCACGCGAAAGGGCGTGGCCGGCGAGTGAAGGTCTCCCGCCGCCTCACTGCTCCAGGCAATCAGCGAACCGCCGCGGATCAGGTAGTAGCGACCGCGCTCGGTCGGGAACGCGTCGGTCTCCGCCAGGAGGCTGAAGCCGGCGGCTGCGAGTCGCTGCCCGGCCTCGTCGCAGGCGTGGAACGGCGAGGGAGAGGCATCGATGAAGGTGCACAGGCCGGTCGCCTCGGAGTCGGTGTCGAAAGAGTGAGCCATGATCGCGACCCTATCGACGCAGGCGAGATGACGATCGGGGGGAACGGTCAGCGTTCAGTCATGACGAGCCTCGGACCTGCCTGGGGGCTCGCACATCAGCCTACGTTGGCGTAACCTACGGAAGCGTAGGTAAGTGTCACCTAAGGAGGAATCAGCATGGTGAAGGCGATGACCCAGACCGAACTGCTCCGCGAGCTCGACCAGGTCGTGGTCGGCGAGCTCGACCGGCACGAGAAGGTCGCCAAGGAGTGGTTCCCCCATGACTACGTGCCGTGGAGTGAGGGGCGCAGCTTCGACGGGCGGATGGGCGGTGACCAGTGGAGTGAGAGCGACGCCGATATCTCCGATGTCGCCCGCTCGGCGCTGATCGTCAACCTGCTCACCGAGGACAACCTGCCGAGCTACCACCACGAGATTGCCACGACCTTCGGGCGCGATGCTGCGTGGGGCGAGTGGGTGCATCGCTGGACGGCCGAGGAGGGCCGGCATGCGATGGCGATGCGGGACTACATGCTCGTCACCCGAATGGTGGATCCCGTTGCGCTGGAACGCTTCCGGATGAAGCACATGTCTGAGGGATATACCCTGGCGCACTCCGGCGAGCTGATGGGCTCCCTGGCCTACGTCTCCTTCCAGGAGCTTGCCACCCGTGTCTCGCACCGCAATACCGGCAAGTTCACCAACGACCCGATGTGTGAGAGCCTGCTCAGCCGGATCGCCGCCGACGAGAACCTGCACATGATCTTCTACCGCAACCTGATGGACGCGGCGTTGCAGATCTCGCCTGACCAGGCCATGGTCGCAATCCTTGATGTCGTCAAGAACTTCGAGATGCCGGGCACCGGGATCCCTGGCTTTCAGCGCAAGGCCGTCGAGATGGCCGTCGAGGGTATCTACGACCTGCGCCAGCACAAGGATGAGGTCCTGGACCCGGTGCTGCGCTTCTGGAAGGTCTTCGAGATCGAGGGGCTGTCCGCCGAGGGTGAGGCGGCGCGCACCGAGCTGGCCGAGTTCATGGATGGGCTGGAGAAGCAGGCGCTGCGGTTCGAGGACAAGCGCGACATGCTCAGGGTCCGTATGGCGCTCCGTTGAGTCTCGTTGTGTGGCAGTCCTGACAGAGTCCGGTCTAAGGCGAGCTCCCTGATTGGGTGCACAGTTTCTCCATAGGGGGCAGCGGATCGGGCTGCCGGCGGTGCAGGATGGGGCCATGAGCGAATCCCTGGATGAGCAGCACGGCGATGAGCGGCAGGGCTCGGCTGACGACAACAAGCAGGAGCGGGTCGTTGTGGTCTCCCAGGACGGGATGGGGGTCGTCGATCAGCCCAAGAACAACGCGGAAGCGCGTGACCCCGCCGATCTCGTCGAGCACCCGGGCAAGGTCATGCGGATTGCCTCCATGATCAAGCAGCTGCTCGAGGAGGTGCGTAGTGCGCCGTTGGACGAAGCCGGTCGCACCCGCCTTGCCGAGATCCATCGCCGCTCGATCAGCGAGCTGGAGGAGGGCCTCGCTCCGGAGCTGATCGAAGAGCTCGAGCGCATCACGTTGCCCTTCAACGATGAGGCGCCGTCGGACGCCGAGCTGCGTATCGCGCAGGCCCAGCTTGTCGGTTGGCTCGAAGGGCTGTTCCACGGCATTCAGGCTGCCCTCTTCGCTCAGCAGATGGCCGCCCAGCAGCAGCTACAGAACATGCGTCGCGCCTTGCCGCAGGGTGAGTCCGGTCAGAGCGGCGGTTATGGCGAGTCCGCCGGCTCAGTGTCCGGTACGCAGAACCGCACGGACCCCCGTGACCGCGGATCGACAGGGCAGTATCTCTAGACACCTCCAGGGCCGGTCAGCAGCCGGTCAGCAGCCGGTCAGCCTCCCCCGGCGAGGAGACCGGAGGACCCGTTCGGATGCGGATGGCGCATCTGGCAAGGTGTTCGAGCAGCCCCCTCTATGAAGTCGGCATAATCCGCCGATGCAGGTGCTTGCGGTCGAGCACAAGCTCGAACCACACGGTCGACCCGTCGACCCCGCGGGCGTGGCCCATGGCATCCGAGACGGCCGCCACGAGCGCGAGCCCCCTGCCCTGCGAGGCGGAGTGGTCCTCGCGCCCGGTGCGAGGGGCGCTCCACGTGCCGGTGTCCTCGACAGTGACCAACAGCTGGTCGGCAAGCTCCATGGTGACCCTCGCCGGTGTCCCCGCGTGCTGAACCACGTTTGTGACCAGCTCTGAGACGCACATGACAGCGGTGGCTATGGCCTCCTCGTTCACGTCCCAGGACTCCAGCTGGGCACGAGCCCACCGACGGACCCCGCGCACGGCGATCGTGTGTGGCGGAACGAGCACCGAGGTCATCTGGTGGGCCAGGTCGTCTCGCACCACGACCAGGAGGGCGCAGTCGCGTTGCAGGCCCTTGTCCCCGATCAGGGTGTCGACGATGTGCTGGGAGATGCTGCGTGCGGCCGTCGCGGACATCGTGCTCAAGATCCCCAAAAGCGTCGCCTGCCCCTGAGCAAGGCTCTGTTCGGGGCGCTCGAGCAGCCCATTGGTTAAGGCGACCAGGACGTCGCCTTCGTGAAGGAGGATTTGCATGACCGGGCGAGTCCCGGCGACCCCGAGCGGGGGCCCGGGCCGGACCTTGGCGTATTCGGCGAGAGGGGCAGCATCGGCCGGCGCGACGGTCGACGGTCGACGATGAACGACGGCCGGCGGCAGGTGGCCCGCGCTGGCAAGCAGCAGATCGCCCGTGGCGGGGTCGAAGATGCCTAACAACGCGGTGACGAACAGCTCGCCGCCGAAGCCGGCAATGTCCGCCTCTGCTGAGCTCTGGTCGTGGGCGTGGCCGTACACGGCCGGCCAGCTCCGGTCCAGGTGGCTGACGAGCTCGTCGAGCACCGTGAAGATGACGTTGGGATCAGAGCTTGTCAGTGCTGCGCCCCGCACGCCCACCTTGACCTGCGCCATGACCGCGGCTGCAGCCATCCCGGCTCCCACCACGTCGCCGATCGTGATGGCGATTCTGCCGTCGGGCATGCCGAAGACGTCGTAGAACTCGCCACGCGCGGCGTTGCCGGTGGTGTCGTTCTGGTCGCGCGTCGCCAGGGTCACCATCTGGACGTCCGGAAGGTGGCGCCGGATCCCCAGGTAACCAATGGATCCCTCAACCTCGGGCCCGTTGATGGGCAGGATGCGCTGTCCCGTGCCCTCGGCGACAAAACGCTGGTCGGCCTCGGAGACTGCCGCCTCTGGCGGTCTGGCCCCCGCCCGGAAGCCTGACCAGATCAGAGGCTGGCGGGCGGCGGTCTCGTCCCACAGCTCGATCCCACGCCATTTCGCAGCGCCCTGGTCACCCTGCTCAGGCCCGCCGAGCAACACCACCACCGGAGCGATCTCGACAACCACAACCAGGACCCCGAGAACCGAGCCGTCACTGTCCCGGACGGCCGAGTAGCTGCGAGCCAGGTATGCCCAGTCGGGTTGCGACTGCTCCCGCCCCCGGAGGTCCAGCAGCGTTCCGTCATCATGGAAGGAGGGTCTGCCGGCGAAGACGTTGTCGACCGCCTCGGCATAGCCCGGACGCGACCAGATCTCCGGCATCACGAGGGCCGCCCGCTGGCCCCAGGCACGCGGATGCCTTGCGCCCAGCAGGTTGGCGAACCGGTCGTTGTAGACCATCGCGTAGCCGGGGCCGTGGCAGTAGGCCATCGGGGCAGTGGCCTCGAGCAGCGTGCGGACGACAGCCTCGACGGCAGGATCCCATTGGTCTTGCGGACCAAGCTCACTCTCGGACCAGCCGTATTCGGCCGCGAGCTTCGCACAACCTGCCGCCGGCGGTTTGTCGGCCGCAGGAGAATATCCTTGCGACAACCCGGCCACACCTCTATTTTAGTCGGCGCTTTGTGCTTGCAGGGCACTAGGCGTGTGCTTTCTGGATCCTCGCAGACCTCGGGACCGTGCACGGTCTTCTAGCCAGACCTCGGGACCGTGCATGGTGTTCTTGCCAAACCTCGGGACCGTGCATGGTGTTCCTGCGAAACCTCGGGACCGTGCACGCTATGCGGGACTGGTCAGGTGGTGAGCAGGACCTTGCCGATATTGCTGCCGGCTTCGAGCTCGCGATGGGCGTCGGCAGCCTGGGCGAGGGGGAATGTCCGGTGCACGACCGGCTTCACCTCACCGGCCTCGATCAGGGGCCAGACGTGCTCGCGCACCGCGGCCACGATGGCGGCTTTCTCGGCGGGTGGCCGGCCTCGCAGCGACGTCGCGATCACCGCGGCGCACTTGCGAAGCAGGGCATTGATGTCGAGCTCGGCCTTGACCCCACCCTGCAGCCCGATGATCACCAGCCGTCCGTTGACCGCCAGCGCGCTGACGTTGGGGGCGAGGTACTTGGCGCCGATGTTGTCAAGAATCACGTCGGCACCGCGCCCGTGCGTCGCGTCGTCCAACACCTTGACGAAGTCCTGCTCGCGATAGTTGATCAGGATCTCGGCCCCCAGCCCGTGACAGGCTTCGAGCTTGTCGTCCGTTCCGGCAGTGACCGCGATGTGGGCCCCGACCGCACGCGCAAGCTGGATCGCCATCGTCCCGATCCCGCTGGACCCGCCGTGGATCAGGACCGTCTGACCCGGCTGCAGGCTGGCGGTCATGAAGACGTTGGACCACACCGTGCTGACGACCTCGGGCAACGCGGCAGCGTCGACCACTGAGATACCGTTCGGCACCGGCAGCAGCTGTGTGGCTGGCACCGCCACTTGCTCGGCATACCCGCCGCCAGACAGCAGCGCGCACACCTGGTCGCCGACCGCCCAGCCGGTCACGTTGCCACCGAGGGCGCTGATCGTGCCGCTGACCTCGAGGCCTGGGTATGCCGAAGCACCGGGCGGTGGAGGGTAGAACCCTTGGCGTTGCATCAGATCCGCGCGATTGACGCCGGCTGCCGCCACTTGGACGAGCACTTCGTCGGCGGCCACCTCGGGTGTGGGCACCTCAGCGAGGACGAGCGCGTCGGGGTCTCCGGGCGTGGGAATCGTGATGGCTCTCATGCCCTGACGATATGTCAGGGGCGTCCCCGCACCCGACGGGTCAGGTCCGTCGCGGTCCGGATGACCTGCTCGACGATGGCCTGACGTTGGTCGGCCGTGACCTCGGCGGCGGGATACGTCACGGCGATTCCGGCCACCGGATGCCCGCTGTGGTCGAGCACCGGCGCGGCGACCGAGGCGAAGTCCGGGGTCACCGTCCCGTCCTCCAACGCGAAGCCGTCCCTCCGGACCCGTGACAGCACAGCCCGCAGACCCGGCAGCGTCGTAGGCCCCACGCCGTGACGCTGGACGAAGGCGTCGCGTGAAGGGAAGAGAGCCCGAACCTGTTGCGGCGGAAGGGAGGCCAGCATCGCCAGGCCGCTCGCGGTCAGCTGCGAGGGAAGACGGACGCCAACATCTGTGACCAGCGGCGGCCGGCCGGGAGCCCGCTCCTCGATGACATAGAGGACGTCGCGGCCGTGCAGTACGGCGAGGTGAGCGTTGTGTCTGGTGGCGTCCACCAGGCGAACCAGCGGCTGACGGGCGAGGCGCTGCAGGGGCGCCTGCCGGCTGTACGCCGAACCCAGTTCGAAGGCCGCGACACCGAGGCCATAGCGCCGCTCGTCGGCCAGATGCACCACGAATCCCTGGTCGCAAAGGACCGTGAGCAGGTGATAGACACTGGATCGCGGCAGGTCGAGGTCCCGGGCTATGGCAGAGGCAGGGACAGGTTCGGTATGCCGTGCCAGCAGTTGCAGGATGTCAAGGGCCTGGCTCGCGGCGGGGGCATTGGCCATGACGCAAGTGTCTCAGGAACGTGTCTCAGGCACGAGACAGCTACATGTCTCAGGCACGAGACGTTTAGCCAGGTCGGATGAGCTGCCGGAGGTCTGGCTGAACCCACTCTTAGAG
>DASRUA010000333.1:0-2511 GCA_035655615.1 Dermatophilaceae bacterium | reverse complement strand
GATCTGGGCGCCCCCGACGAGCGCGACACCGTTCATGGCGAACAGAAACGCGAACTGGTTCGCCGAAAGCCCGTAACCCTCCCGGAGCACGAACGGGGACCCGATGACGTAGCTCATGAGTACCGCCATGCCGAGCCCGGGGAGAACCGCGATGGCGACGAAGTGTTGGTCGCGCAGCAGGACCCCGTACCCGCGCAGCGCGGTGCGCAGGCCCGCTGCGCGACGTCGCTCGGCAAGCAGCGTCTCGGGCAACCGGCTCCACACCGCGAGCCACAGCGCGGCGCCGAACAACGCGAGGGCGACGAACACTGCGCGCCAGCCCCACTGGCCTGCGATCAGCCCGCCGACCGTTGGCGCGAACAGCGGCGCAACCCCGATCACGAGCATGAGCCGGGACAGCAGTCTCGACGCGTCGGAGTCCGTGAAGCGGTCCCGGATCACGGCGATCGCCACCACGGTGGCCGCAGCGTTGAAGAACCCCTGTAGGACGCGAAGCGCGATGAGCGTTCCGATACCGGGCGCCAGCGCGCACAGCAGCGAGATGACGATGTGCAGCACGATGCCGACGAGCACGGGTCGGCGCCGCCCGAAGCGGTCCGAGAGAGGACCGACGACCAGCTGGCCGATAGCGCCGCCCACCAGGACGCCGGACATGGTGAGCTGGACCGCTGTGGTGGTGGTGTGCAGGTCTCGCGCGACTTCCGGCAGTGAGGGCAGGTAGATGTCGCTGGTCACCGCCGGGAGGGCGCACATCAGCCCGAGCAGCAGGACATATTTGGCGTTCGGCTGGTAAACGCTCGGGTTCGCGGGTCCGCCCGTACTCATCGGGGTCGATTCACCCCGAGTCATCTCATCGGCCCTGGGGATGTGGTGCCTGTGCGGCAGTCGCTTCCCATGTGTAGCCGTGGTGTGCCGATGTTCACTATCGGAGTCTCTTCTGTCTTGGTCTTCCCGCTCTCACTCGAAATTCCCTTCGCTTCCAGTCCTGGCACGGTGAGGGCGGGACCGACGTTATTGGGGTCTTGCCGCTGCGATCAGCTGATCGAAGGTCGCGTTGAGCCCTTCGTCGACTATTTGCTGATCGGGATTCGAGTCGTACCAGCTGAGAACCTGGCGAGCGCCGAGTGCGAAGGGAACCGTGCAGATGAATTCCGGCACCAAAGCCTTGACCTTGCTGTTGTCGAAGACCACCGAATGGGACTTGTCCCCCAGTAGCGACGGACCGACATCCGGCGCGGCGGCCGCGATGGTGTCGGAAGCGATGTGAACCAATTGGGGCGCCGGCGCCCCGGCTGCCTGGGCGAAGATCTCGTAGATCTCGTTCCATGGCAGGTACTCGTCGGAGGTGATGGTGAAGCTGTCCCCGACTGCCTGCGGAAGCCCTAGCAGCCCGACAAGAGCCTTGGCGAAGTCGCTGCTGTGTGTCAGGGTCCACAGGGAGGTGCCATCACCATGCACCACCACTGGCTTTCCTGCCCGCATCCGGGCAATGTCCGTCCAGCCGCCGGTCAGGGCAATCATGGTCCGGTCATAGGTGTGGGAGGGCCGGATGATCGTGACGGGGAAGCCGTCCTCGCGGTAGGCCTTGACCAGCAGATCCTCGCAGGCGATCTTGTCCCGCGAGTACTGCCAAAACGGATTCCGCAAGGGCGTTGATTCACGAATCGGCAGCCGCGCAGGGGGTTTCTGGTACGCGGAGGCGGAGCTGATGAAGACGTACTGCCCTGTCCTGCCGGTGAATAGCTCAATGTCCGCCGCCACGTGATCCGCCGTGAAGGCAACAAAGTCCACGACGACGTCGAACATCCTGCCACCGAGCGCGGCACGTACCGAGGCCGTGTCCCGTATGTCGGCCCTGAGCACCTCCGCGCCTTCCGGAGCAGAGCGCAGGGTTTCGCTGCCGCGGTTGAGAACTGTCAGTCGGTGCCCGACGGCGACCGCCCGCTGGGCTGCAGGGGCACTGATGACGCCGGTGCCGCCAATGAACAAGACCCTCAGTGCGGTGTCGCCGGAACGAGTGGCGACGGAGGGGTCCAGGCGTGTCACCATGCGTAGTCCTCGGGAGCGGTCTGGTGCCCGGGGAAGATCTCATCCAGCCGGGTCAGTGTCTGCGCGTCCAGGACAACGTCCAGGGCGCGCAGTGCGGCGTCGAGCTGTTCCTGGGTGCGGGGGCCAACGATGGGTGCGGTCACGGCGGGCTGCGCCAGCAACCACGCGAGGCCGACGTCTCCTGGCTGGTGGCCCAGCTCGTCCGCCAGGTCTTCGTACTCCTGTATCTGGTCCCGATGCGACTTCAGCGTCTCAAGTGCCCTGCCCTCGGCCCGGCGGACGCCGCCGGCCTCTTTCTTCAACACCCCGCCCAGCAGCCCGCCCTGCAGCGGCGACCACGGAAGGATGCCCAAGCCATGCTCCTGGGCCGCCGGAATGACTTCCAGTTCAACGGCGCGGGTGAGCAGGTTGTAGATGGACTGCTCGCTGACCAGGCCGGAGTAGTTACGTGCGGCGGCGGCG
>DASRUA010000332.1:0-2270 GCA_035655615.1 Dermatophilaceae bacterium | reverse complement strand
AGATCAAAGCCGGTCCTGTGCTGGTCGTCGACCATGAGCTGGTGACCTCCGCCGAGGCGACCCAGTGGTACGAGGATCTGGCTGCCCAGCTCGAGGAACAGGGAATCACCGGCAAACTCACCGCAGCTCCACACACCACCTGCCCCGGGGTGAGCGGTTGCCCGTCGGTTCCGGGGAACACGAGGGCGTTGGCGCCGGGCGCTGTGAACCTCGCCAGGTGGTGGCGGAGGTCTGCGATGACGTGTGGGGGCAGGTAGACGGTGCGTCGGCTGGCGGCGGATTTCGGCGTGGTGATCATCCGGGCTCCGCCGACGGTGACAACCGCCTGCTCGATACTGATCGTTTCCTGGTCGAGGTTGATGTCGCGCCGGCGCAGGCCGGTGAGTTCCCCGAACCGGAGACCGCACCAGGCGGCGAAGAGTTCACCGGTGGGATCGTCGGTGGCGAATACCTGCTCGAGTCGATCGCGGGCCCGGGCTGAGAGGGTGTCGTAGCCGCGTAGCAGCAGCGTCCGGTGGGCCCAGGCGGGGTCGATCTTGCGGCCGCAACGCTGCGTGTTCCTGGACGAGGCGTTGCCGCACGCGCGTCAGACACAGGTTCGCCAACTGGACCAGGTGGAACGGGTCGATCGCCACGATCTGGATCCGGTCTCGCCACGCCTGCGACCGGTGGCCGAGCCAGGACTCGACGGCGGCACTGCCGCGGCCGTCGACCACACCCAACACCTGACCGGATGCCACGTTGACGTGGGGTCGTCATCCACGGTTCCACCCTGCGCCACGCGCTCGTGTCGGGGTCGCGGAACCATCGCACTCGCCGGTAGCGGTGCTCATCGATCCCCAGCTGGGTGACGTGCAGACGGTCCACGTCGGGCAGCACGAGCGCGGCAGCGTTCACGCAGCGTTGCGCTGTCCACCAGGCCACCCGGTGGTCCTGGGCGACCTGGGCGACTGGCTGTCCCTGATCGATGACCGCGCTCAGCAGCGCCGTCCGCAGCCGAGTCGTGCACCGGGCCCGCAGCGGCAACTCACCCGTGGTCTGGGTGAACGTCCGCCGCGGGCACCCTCGTTCGGCACAGACCAGCCTCGGCTTCACCACGATCACCTCCAGCCGGCCCGCGTGCGGCACGTCCTTGACCCCTGCCGACACCACGCATGGACCCCGCTTCGAGACCACTCCGCACTCAGGACAGCCGTCGGCGACGACATCAGCCCTCACGATCACCCGTCGACCACCCAGGGGGAGGTCGACCGCATCGATCACGTGATAGTCGGGCAGGTTGAAGATCACGCTCGCAGCGTCACATTGCAAGCACGTACGCTCGGTCACAGCTCGTGGTCCTTGTCCGGGTGGATGTGGTCGCAACACCCATCCCAGCGCAAGGCCACGAGCCCTTGCATCAACGACCCACCACGCTCAACTACGAGTAGCCAGAATATGGATCGCCCCGAGCGGGGTGTACGCCGCCCAGAGCAGACGCCCTGCGGCGCGGGCGGCGTGACGCCGAACTGACGATGAGCTTCCCGCGTGCCCGGGAATACGTGTGTCTATGGCGCCCGCGGTTCACGCCGAACTTTGCCGAAGGGCCGGGGAATCTTCTCTTAGGCTCAGGGGTCTGCACGACCGTACATGCAGCAGTGAATGCACCACATCCGGAAGGGCGTTCCGTGCTCTCCGCTGAGGGTGCAGGCGTTGTTCTGGGAAAGCACACCTCAACCACTCGTGCGCACACATGTTGTGGACGTCCCCAGGCACGCAACCGTGGTGGTGGCCGACCAATGCGTCATTGAGGCCGTGAGATCATTACCGATGAGGTTCCTAGAACTCAGTGACCATGGTTCTGCCATCCAAGAATGCAACCATGTTGAGGACGAGGAAGTTCCAGTTCTGGAAGCCGTGCGTGATGATCGCTTCTCCGCTGTCCGGGTGGTAGTACTCATGGAGTGAGCCGGTCGCCTCCAGGTCTTGGCCGAACAGCTTAACGGTCTTCTCAGCAATTTCTCGGGCCTGCTCGGCGAAGCCGTACTTCAGCAGGCCTCGGAAGACCATGTAATTGCTGACACCCCAGACGGGACCGAGCCAGTTGGAAGGGTTATTTGTCGCCCGGAGATCATACATCTTTTCGAGCTTTGACAGTGTCCGAATGCCGTAGTGGGCCAGGAACGTGCGCCTGTCACGCGCACGCTCAGCCATTCTGGCCGCTTGTTCGTCGCTGACGAATCCCGCCCACAGCGGTAGGAAGCTCGACCAGTTGTCTACGCGAAGCAGTA
>DASRUA010000331.1:0-2802 GCA_035655615.1 Dermatophilaceae bacterium | reverse complement strand
GGCGTTGTCCCGCGACCAGCCGGTCACGGACACGACCTCGTCCAGGATCCGGCCCTTCGTCCGCTTGTCCGCGGCCTTGAACGCCCGGGCGTACCTCGTGGTGATCTCGGCACGAGACGTCATCGAAAACCCACTCCTCATACCCACCACGCTCGGCGCTACGCGGGCATTCCTACGTGAGGCACGGAGAGCGTTTCGCGGGCAGTATTCGTGAGTCTCGTCGATGACTTGACCGCTTGGGGGTCGGAGTGGGTTAATCGGACACGACCGACAAATGCCTACGTACAGCAGTGCGCAGTCCGTGCCTGTTCGTGAACGGCCGACACAAGGTCCGCCGCCGGGGGTGGCGATCTGGATCGGAACAAGGTGGTCCTCGAAAGATCGGCGAATGGGCGACTATGGATCTTTCCCGGCTTCGGGGCTCAACGACCGCGCATGGGTCGGAACCTTCGCGGGCTAGAACCCTTAGGAGTGGGACTGCTTGACCCACGATTCCCATTACGGTAGGAGTGTGTTTATCTTGAGCGAGATTCAGTCGCGATGACGAGCTGGGTCCTGGGCGCCGTAATCCGGCGAGGACACTTTGTGCAACGTCATGAGGAATCCAAATGAAATCGCATTCACGCACGTTGTTCTTGCTCGAGAGTGGGCTAGCTGCTGCAGCCATGGTGCTTGCGCTGGTGACCGCGTTTTGGCCGGACTGGATTGAATTGCTGTTTGGTATCGATCCCGATGGTCATTCCGGCTCCCTCGAGTGGGTGATCGTCGCGGCCCTGGTCGTCGCGGGGTTGACGCTGGCCATTCTCGCGCGGCTGGAGTGGCGACGCATCATGCAAGGGCGGCCAGGCTTGTCGGATGGCCTAGGCGAGGCGTCTACGTGATACGAAACTACCGAGATTGCGCAGTGTGTGGATCGACACGGTGTAGATGCCACCCAAGGGTGGTGTGCCGACCGACGTCAACTGCGCGCCACTCGTTGTCGCTTCGATGGGTATGGGTGGCTCTCGCAGCGGGTTGGTTCGCTTGGTTACTCGCAGGCCTGATCCGCTTATGCCGTGTCGCCGGTCTTGCTCGCCGTGACCGTGATCGTCCGGCCGACGGGGTGGTGCCTCCCTGGGCTTACCGGCAGCCCGACCCGATGATTTATAGCCAGCAATTCCTGCAGGCGCGGGGGTTGGCCGTGACGTGGGATAACCCGGACATCCATGTGGAGCTGGCCGCTGCTCCCGGGGTGCCGGTCGATTCCCATGCTTTGACTCCGGACACCGAATACCTCGTCGTCGCCCGCATCTGGAACGGTTCGACTACGGCGCCGGCACCCGGGTTGCCCGTTAAGATGTCCTTCTTGGAGTTCGGGGTGGCAACAACGCGGCATGACGTGGGTGTCACCGCTGTCGACCTGCCCGTCAAGGGAGCGATTGGCTGCCCGGCATTCGCGACCCTCGGCTGGCGCACCCCGAAAGCGGGGGGACACTTCTGCCTGCAAGTGCAGCTGCTATGGGATGACGACTTGGAACCGGGCAACAACATGGGTCAGCACAATACCGATGTGAAACCGTTGAATTCCCCGCACGCCGCGTTCACTTTCCCGGTCCGCAACGACCGGGTGGCCCGGGCAGCCGTGCGACTTCGGGCGGACAGCTACGCAATCCCGCCGCTGGACGAGTGCGGTGAGGACACCGATAAAGCCAGCCACTCTCGACTGAGCCGACACGATGGTAACGCTTGGGCCATACCGGACGGTTGGAAAGTGCTCCTGCAGCCTGCCGAGTTCGTGCTAGATCCCGACGCCCAGCGCACCGTGACGGTTGACATCACCGCACCGGACGGGTTCATCGGTCGGCAGGCGATCAACGTCCATGCCGACGACGGGGCGGATCTGCTCGGCGGCGTCACACTGTATGTCGATGGGGATGGTCATTGATGGTTGACGTCGGACCGGTGATCACCCCGCCCGGGCAATACACCCACTGTGTAGACCGCGAGAACTACAAGGACGTTCCCAGCGTCCTCGACGCCGGAATCCCGGCGGCGCTGGAGTTCCTGCTCACCGACTACCTGCTCGGCGGCAAGCTGGTATGCCTCGCCGGCGGTGGCGACGAATGCGGCATCGGTGTGGTCGTGGGGCTAGAGGCGGTCGGCGCCGGGAAAAAGGGTATCGATGCCCTAGACAATGACTTCTCGTTCAACATTCTGCTGGCCCCCTTCGAAACGCAAGACTTCGCCGCCTATGGTGTTCCCGCACCACCGGCCAGCCCGTCTGTGGCCGCCAACATCATCGACCCGCATCGCGTCCGTAACGACGCCGTCGCTCACGGTCCGCTCGGCTGGCTTATGATCGACTCCCCGAACCCGATGCCGCTGCCTCCGCCGGTGGACCAGACTGGGGCTCCCGGACCGCCTTTCAAGGACAAGCAACCACAGGGCACCGCCACCTGGCCGGTCGACGGGTACGGCGTGCTGTGGAAGCTCCTCGGCGGGAGCCTCGTCGACGTTAGCAGCGAAGGCGACAACCTGCACAAACTGTGGGATCTCCCACCCGATAAACAATGGCCATCCCCCCCGGGCCCGGAAGACTTTGTGCCCTTACCGGTGCTGCATTGTGAATGCGAAGGATCACGGATTTTCTTCGTCGCGCAGGCCATGAAACCGTTCCTGGAACTACTGCAAGGCAAGTTGCCCGGTGGCGTCCCTAGCCCGGGTGAGGCCTGCCACGCGGTCGCCAAGTGGCTACCCTGGCCGATCGACAAGATCGTCAACGCCGTCTGCAGCATCGTCGAGGACATCATCGCCTTCCCGATT
>DASRUA010000330.1:0-3386 GCA_035655615.1 Dermatophilaceae bacterium | reverse complement strand
CCTGCACTTCGGGCAGCGCAGGATCTCTCGAAGCCAGGGCTCGATCCGAGGTGCAGATGGATCGGAAGAAGCAGTTGTCCCCGAAGGAGCAGTTGTATCGGAAGGAGAAACACCAGCGGGCTGAGCCTTTCCGGTCATCTTCTCTCCTCGCACGATCGACAGAACATCATCGCGCACCCGTACCATCGTCGACTCATCGGAAGCCTCGACGTTGAGCCGTAGCAACGGTTCGGTGTTGCTGGCTCGCAGGTTGAACCACCACATCGGGTCCCCGTTGTGCGTCACGGTCATGCCGTCCAGCTCGTCGAACTCCACCTCCTGGCCCGCATCCCGCCCCCACGCCTGAGCCCAGGCCCGTACGTCAGCGGTGGCAGCCTGCGCATCGGCCACTGTCGAGTTGATCTCGCCGGAGGCGACATACCGGCTGAACTGGGCGACCAGCTCGGAGAGGGGTCGCGACTGCTCGCCGAGTGCGGCCAGAACATGCATCGCGGCGAGCATCCCGGTGTCGGCGAACCAGAAGTCGCGGAAGTAGTAGTGGGCCGAGTGCTCGCCGCCGAAGACCGCCTTGACACGCGCCATCTCGCCCTTGATGAAGGAATGCCCGACCCGGGTCCGAACGGCGGTCGCACCGGCCTCACCGATGATCTCCGGCACCGCGGCTGACGAGATCACGTTGTAGACGATCGTCGCCTCCCGACCCGCGGCACGCTCCTTGGCGACCTCACGAGTCCCCACGAGCGCGGTGATCGCGGACGGACTGACCGGCTCACCCCGCTCATCCACGACGAAACAGCGATCGGCATCACCATCGAACGCAAGCCCGAGGTCTGCGCCGTGGGCGATGACCGCCGCTTGAAGATCGCGCAGGTTCTCGGGGTTGAGGGGGTTGGCCTCATGGTTGGGGAACGTCCCGTCCAGCTCGAAATACAGAGGTATGACGGTCAGCGGCAAAGCGGGCAGCGCGGCCTCGGTGCCCAACACGGCGGGCACGGTGTGACCACCCATGCCGTTGCCGGCATCGACGACCACGGTCAGCGGCCGGAGCTCTCGGAGGTCGACCAGGCCGCGCAAGAACTGCGCGTAGTCAGCGAGGACGTCCCGCTCGCTGATCTTGCCGACAGGCTCATCGGCCACAGGAACATCAACCTCGGGCGTATCAGCTATGGGCGCCTCGACTGCTGGCGCACCAGATGCCCCCGTGCCTGGCGCTTCGCCGGAGTCGAGCAGCGACTGGGCCAGATCTCGGATCTCGCCCAGGCCGGTGTCCTGGCCGACCGGACGCGCGCCTGATCGGCACAGCTTGATGCCGTTGTACTGAGCGGGGTTGTGGCTGGCCGTGAACATGGCGCCGGGAACGTCGAGGGCGCCACTCGCGTAGTACAGGCCGTCGGTCGAGCACAGCCCGATAAGTGTGACGTCGAGTCCATGACTCGCAACCCCGGCTGCGAAGGATCGTGACAGTGCGGGCGACGACTCGCGCATGTCGTGCCCGACGACGATCGAGGTCGCACCGTCCGGGCGGGCAACGACCTGCGCGAACGCCGAGCCGATTGCGAAGGCGACGGCGTCGTTCAGCTGCTGCGGCACCAGGCCGCGCACGTCGTACGCCTTGATGAATTCTGACAGTCTGGGAGCGCTCACGCGCCAAAGCCTATCGATCGCGCAGAATGCGCAGGTGACCGCGGCGGCCGGTTTCGATGGAGCCCTTCATCTCAGCCTCAGATCGTCCAGCCACGGAGGCGACAGCGCCGGAACCCAGACGGGGCGGGGCGGCCTCGCGCACAGCATCGGCCAGCGCCAGCAGGTCGTCCGGTGTGGGGCCGGGGTCCACGTACTCCGTCAGGAGCCGGATGACGTCCCAGCCTCGAGGCACGGTCAGACCCTTGGCGTGAACCACACACAGGTCGTAGGTGTGCGGCTCGGCGTAGGTAGCCAGCGGCCCAAGGACGGCCGTCTGATCGGAGTAGACGTAGGTCAATGTTGCCATGGCACCACCAGAGCAGGCAGTTCGGGAACATTGACGCGACAGACTCACGCATGGACCCTATTCCCCAGCACCGGCATCCGGCAGACACCACGCCGTAGACTGCCGCCATGACCTCCGCGAGCGCACCTTTTCGCCCTCGCCGCGATCGTCACGGCCGGGGCCCTCGCGGCCCCATAGCCTGGCCACCCGTGCCGGCGATGGCCACCCGGGCAGAGCGGTTCGACGAGCTCGTCCTCGACGCCGCAGCCCGGATGGAGCACCATGCCGGCCCTGCGTTGGGCGATGTGGAGTTCGCGGTCGAGGACGTACCGCCCAGTGATCCCGCTCCATGGGAGTCCTCCGACGTGCCCCTCGGCCGATTGTTTGCTGCCCAGGGCAAGATGCCGGCTCGTATCGTGGTCTACCGGCGACCGGTCGAGACCCGGACCACCGACACCCGCGAGCTAGCGGCCCTGATCAACGACGTCGTGGTCGAGCAGGTTGCCGCACTTCTGGGGGTCGACCCGCGCGACCTCGACGCGGGATACGACCCGGACGAGGACTAGAACCCTGCCGAGGCCGACCCGACTACTAGTCGCGCAGCTGGCGCAGCGGCGAAGAGGTGGCGGTCAATGTGAGGTCCGCCAGGGGCGTCACACTCAGCAGCACTCCCCCCACGTCGGTGACCGACGTGAGCACAGCAGCCCGGACGCTTCCGGTCAGCGGGGTGACCCATACTGACGCGGCTCCGTCCACCGCCAGCGTAGACACCGAATCGGCAGCAACGGCAACCTCTTTCGTGCTGACCTCGCCGCCAGTACCCACCGTGGTCACCCGAACGGACGCGGAGCCTTTGGCTGCCACGAGGTCCAGCCGCTGGCTGAGTCCCTTGATCTCAGAGGTGGGCAACGCCATACCGGCCAGGGTCCTGATGGGCAGGGAGGCAGCGGACCAGGCAAATTCGGAGGGCGCGGCTGGGGCCTGACGCCGGTCGACCATCACCGCAGCGACAACGGGAACGTCGGCGCCGACCTGCACGGCATAGGCGCCAGGTGGAAGTGCACTCAGATCGATGTCCTTGGTGCTGCGGCCGGCCACCCGTGTAACACCGTCGACCGGCAGGGGTCTCGGGCCGCCAGGGGTCAGCACCCGCGACTGGACAACCGCCTCGCTGTCCCCCGGCACGGCAACCCGCAAGATGGCTGGACCGTCGATCGGAACACCTGCGATGACCTGCTCACGGGCCGGCGCCGCCACCGGCACCACGTCGTCACCGCCGCGCGGCACCACCCCATCGAGCCAGGTGTCGCTCAGGACGGCGGCGACCTTGCCACCTCGGGCAGTCACGTGAACGACCGGCGATGGTTCGGACCCGGCGATGGCATTGAGCAGGATCACCGTGCGCGCCTGAGCTGGC
>DASRUA010000329.1:0-29893 GCA_035655615.1 Dermatophilaceae bacterium | reverse complement strand
CGGCGATCGTGCAGTACTCGGACGATGCGATCATCGCCAGCACCCTCGAGGGCGTCATCACGAGCTGGAACCCGGCCGCCGAGAGGATGTACGGCTATTCGCGCGAGGAGATGATCGGCAAGTATGCCGGCCTGCTGATTCCTGATGATCGAGCCGGTGAGATGCAGGCCAACCTGGGCACCGTCAGGGGTGGCCAGGCTGTCCAGCGCTCCGAGACCATTCGTGTCCGCAAGGACGGAACGGAGGTTCCGGTCTCGATCACCGTCGCGCCGATCCGCGACGAGGACGGCGTAGTCGTCGGCGCGTCTGCGATCCACCGTGACGTGACCGAACAGAGGCAGGCGTACGAGACCGCCCAGCGCATGGCGGCGATCGTCGAGAGCTCGGACGATGCGATCATCGGCGAGACGCTCGACGGCATTGTCACGAGCTGGAACCCGGCTGCGGCCAGGATGTTCGGCTATTCCAGCGCGGAGATCATCGGCAAGTCCGCCAAACTGCTTGTTCCGGAGGATCAAACAGGCCAATTCGAATCCGTCCTGGCCAAGATCAACGCCGGCCAGCCTGTCGAGCACCTTGAGACCTTCAATGTCCGAAAAGACGGAACGGTGTTCCCGATCTCGCTCACCGTCTCACCGATCCGCGATGACGGCGCGATCGTCGGCGCCTCCGTGATCTGCCGCGACGTGACCCAGCAGAGGCAGGCGTTGGCGGCCGCCCAGCGCATGGCGTCGATCGTCGAGTACAGCGGGGAAGCCATCTTCGGCAGGACAATCGACGGCATCATCACGAGCTGGAACCCGGCCGCCGAGAGGATGTACGGGTACTCCAGCGAAGAGATCGTCGGCAAGCCCATCAACCTCCTGATCCCCGAGGATCGAACCGGCGAGATCGAAGCCATCCTGGCCAAGATCAGCGCTGGCCAGCCTGTCGAGCACCTAGAGACCATTCGTGTCCGACGCGACCGAACGGCGTTCCCGGTCTCGCTTTCCGTCTCACCGATCAACGGCGCGGACGGCGCGGTCGTGGGCGCGTCCGTGATCAGCCGCGACCTGACCGAACAGAAGAGGGCGCTGGCTGTCGCCCAGCACCTGGCGGCGATCGTCGAGAGTTCCGACGATGCCATCATCAGCGGCTCGCTCGACGGCATCATCACGAGCTGGAACCCGGCCGCCGAGAGGATGTACGGCTACTCCAGCGCGGAAATCATCGGCAAGCCCGCCGACGTCCTGACTCCCGCGGATCGAACGACCGAAATCGAGGCCGTCCTGGAACAGATCAAAGCCGGCCAGCATGTCGAGCACCTTTCGACCAAGCGTGTCCGAAAGGACGGCACGGTGTTCCTGGTCTCGCTCACCGTCTCACCGATCCGTGACGCTGAAGGCACGATCATCGGCACATCCGTGATCCACCGCGACGTGACCGAACACAAGTAGGCGGCAGTCGATTGCTGTAGGCATTGGTAGGGCGTTGCCTCAACTGCGACCACACTGGCAACGGTGAGCGGCGCCCTGCGACCCGTCAACACGGTTGCCGACTGCGGGGTCCCTGACACGCAGGGGTCGCGCAAGGTTCGCGAACTACTACCAGGACTGGGCGAAGCGTCAGGTGTGGGAGTCCAACACGGTCAGGGCTATGAACCTGGCGGCGAGATCGGTTCCGTTTGCCAACCTGCCGCTGGGCCGCATCAGGCGATCGAATGTCGAGCAGTGGGTTAAGGCGATGGTGGTCGCCGACCTCGCCGCCGGGACGATCAAGACCCGGTTCAACAACGTGCGCTCGGTATTTCGGGCCGCCGTCCGTGACCGGCTTATCCCCCACGACCCATCAGAGGGTGTTTCCATCCCACGCCAACGGCGGCGCGAGGCCGCCATGCGGCTGCCGACACACGAACAGGTCGGCGCGCTGATGCAGGCGGCAGACCCTTCATTCAAGGCGTTTATCGCTCTCGCTGCGTTCGCAGGCCTCCGTCTCGGCGAGGCCGCAGCCATCCAAGTCGGCGACATCGACTTCCTCCGCAAGAAGCTGACCGTGGCGCGACAGGTCCAGCGCGCCAACCAGGGCAGCGTCGAACTCAGGCCTCCCAAGTGCGGCAGCGAGCGAACCGTCTTCCTCGCACCTGAGCTGGTCGAGCTCCTTGCCAGCCACATCGCCTGCAATGGCGTTGAGCCCGAGCCCACGTCGTGGATCTTTCGCGGCGACGGGGAAGATCCGCCACACCAAAACACGATTGGCCACCGCTGGCGCAGGACGCTTAAGCGAGCCGGTGTCAGCGGGGTCAGGCTCCACGACCTTCGGCACTACTTTGCCTCAGGACTGATCGCCGCCGGATGCGGTGTCGTCACCGTCCAGCGCGCCCTGGGCCATGCCCGAGCGACCACGACGTTGAACACCTACAGCCATCTGTGGCCCAGCGCCGAGGACCGAACACGCGAAGCGGCTGCCAGTCTCATGTTGGAATCGGCGGGCCAATACCGGGCCACCGGGATTACCGCAAGCCTCTGACCTGCACAAACGCACCAGATCACACGTTGAAGCGGAACTCGACCACGTCGCCGTCGGCCATGACGTACTCCTTGCCCTCAATGCGAACCTTGCCGGCCGCCTTCGCCGCAGCCATGGACCCGGCCGCGATCAGGTCATCAAAGGAGACGATCTCAGCCTTGATGAATCCCCGCTGGAAGTCGGTGTGGATGACGCCGGCCGCCTGGGGAGCCGTCCAGCCCTTGTGAATCGTCCAGGCCCTCGTCTCCTTGGGCCCGGCGGTCAGGTAGGTCTGCAGGCCGAGAGTCGAGAAGCCCACCCGCGCAAGCTGATTCATGCCGGTCTCCTGGACGCCGACAGACTCCAGCAGCTCGGCCGCGTCCTCGGGCTCGAGCTCCGTGAGATCCATCTCGAGCTTGGCGTCGAGGTAGATCGCCTCGGCCGGGGCTACCAGCGCGGACAGCGTCGACCTGAGCGAGTCGTCGGTCAGCTGGTCCTCGTCGAGGTTGAAGACATAGATGAACGGCTTGGTGGTCAGCAGGGACAGCTCCCGGATCGCCTCGAGGTCCACTCCAGCTGCCGCACCCGCGGCATACAGGGTGTCCCCGGCCTCAAGCACCTTCTGGGCGGCAAGCGCATCGTCCAGCGCGCCCTTCTTGTCCTTGTTGACCCGGGCATCCTTCTCCATCCTGGGCACGGCCTTTTCAAGGGTCTGCAGGTCGGCGAGGATCAGCTCGGTGTTGATCGTCTCGATGTCGTCCTTGGGGCTGACCTTGCCTTCAACATGCACGACATCGTCGTCTCTGAACACCCGGATGACCTGGCAGATGGCATCGGCCTCACGGATGTTGGCCAGGAACTTGTTGCCCAGACCCTCACCCACGGAGGCGCCACGAGCAATGCCGGCGATGTCCACGAAGGACACGGTTGCCGGTTGTACACGCTTGCTGCTGAAGAGGTCGGACAGCACCTCGAGCCGGGGGTCGGGCAGCGCCACCACCCCGACGTTGGGCTCGATCGTGGCGAACGGGTAGTTCGCTGCGAGCACGTCGTTCTTGGTCAGGACGTTGAAAAGGGTGCTCTTGCCGACGTTGGGCATGCCGACGATGCCAATAGTGAGTGCCACAAAGACAGGAGTTTAGTGGCTATCGAGGCGGTATGCCGACACGCACCTCGCGCATGGGGCCATGGACCTCGCGTACCCGGTCCTCCGACGTGTCGAGCGGTGGCTGTCAGTGCCGTCTGGCACGGTGGACACATGGAGATCTTCATTGCTGCAGTGTTCGGGATGCTCATCGGCGCGGTCGTGGCATGGCTCATCACCCGGGTGCTGTTCGAAGGACGCTCCGCGGCACTTTCCACAGAACGGGACCTGATGCGCGAGCGGGTGATCGACCTTGAGGCCACCATCAGCGACGACGCCCAGACCGCCACCATGCTGGCGCCTCTGCGCGATGCGCTGGTGCGTGTCGAACGCCAGGTCGGGACCCTGGAGCGGGATCGTGTCGAGCAGTTCTCCCAGGTCAGCGTGCAGCTGGCTGACGTCACGACCTCCACCAACGCGCTGCGCTTCCAGACCGCCTCTCTGGTGGGGTCCCTCAACGCCTCCACGATCCGGGGCAACTGGGGAGAGGTCCAGCTCCGTCGGGTCCTGGAGCACGCGGGCATGCTGGCGCGCTGCGACTTCGAAGAACAGGTCAGCGCGGTGAGCAGTCACGAGCGGGGGGTGCGTCCCGACGTGGTGGTCCGGCTCCCCGGCGACAAGTGCCTGGTCATCGACGCCAAGGCCCCGTTGACCGCCTTCCTCAGTGCCCAGGCTGATGGCATCGACTCCGCGGATCGCTCCCGCCTGCTGGCCTCACACGCGACGTCTTTGCGCGGGCACGTGGACTCCCTGGCGACCAAGGCATATTGGTCGGCTTTCACCAACACACCCGAGATGGTGGTCTGCTTCATCCCTGGCGATGCCATCCTCGCCGCGGCACTGGCCGCCGATCCCGCCCTTTTCGAGTACGCGCAGGCCCGAAGGGTGGTCCTGGCCTCCCCGGGCACGCTGCTCGCCCTGTTGCGCACCGTGGCCTTCACCTGGCAGCAGGACGCCCTTACCGCCAACGCACAGCTGCTGCTCAAGCTCGGCAGCGAGCTGTATTCACGGCTGGGCACCCTGGGATCGCACGCCAGCAGGATGGGGTCTTCCTTGCAGAAGTCCGTCGAGAGCTACAACGCGCTGGTGGGCGCACTGGAGTCCCGGGTGATGGTGACGGCTCGCAAGATGCATGAGCTCGGCCTGGCCCAGACGTCACTGCCCGAAGCCGGTCCTGTTGAGGCCGCTCCCCGGCCGCTGACCGCCACTGAGCTGATCTCAGCTCTGGATCCAGAAGTCGCCAGGCCCGAGCTGGATCTGAGCCAGGTTCGTGAGCTCGAACAAAGGACTTCCGGACGACATACCGCCTAATGCAATGAGCTCGCATCGTGGCGCAGCGTGGTGGCCTCGACGCCGGGCTTGGACTTGAGATCGCGACGCAGCTCATGCGGCAGCGAGAACAACACGCTCTCCTCGGCGGCCGCCACCGGCTGGACATCTTCGTAGCCGTGCTCGGCCAGGAAGGCCAGAACGCCGCGTACCAGCACCTCAGGCACGCTCGCACCACTGGTGACGCCGACCGTGTCAACTCCCTCGAGCCAGGAGGGGTCGATCTCATCGGCCAAGTCCACGAGGTGGCCGGCCGCCGCGCCGTGCTCCAGTGCAACCTCGACCAACCGGACGGAGTTCGAGGAGTTGCGCGATCCGACCACGATCATCAGGTCGGTATCCGGTGCCATCTGCTTGACAGCCAGCTGGCGGTTCTGGGTGGCGTAGCAGATGTCGTCACTTGGGGGGTCCTGCAGCTGGGGGAACTTCTCGCGCAGCCTGCTCACCGTCTCCATGGTCTCGTCCACCGACAGTGTGGTCTGCGACAGCCAAACCACCTTGGACGGGTCGCGGACCACCACGTTGGGGACATCGTCAGGGCCTTCCACCACCGTCACGTTGTCCGGGGCCTCCCCGGCGGTGCCGACGACTTCCTCATGTCCCTCGTGACCTATCAGCAGGATGTCGTAGTCCTCTTCGGCGAAACGCACGGCTTCGTGATGGACCTTGGTCACCAGCGGGCAGGTTGCGTCGATCGTCTTGAGCGAGCGCGCCCGCGCCTCGTCATGGACGACCGGCGCGACGCCGTGGGCAGAGAAGATGACCGTTGCACCCTCCGGCACCTCCTGGGTCTCGTCGACGAAGATCGCGCCACGCTTCTGCAACGTGGTGACTACGTGCTTGTTGTGCACGATCTCCTTGCGGACATAGACGGGCGGCCCGTAGAGCTCCAGCGCCTCCTCGACCGTCACGACAGCCCGGTCAACCCCGGCGCAGTACCCACGCGGGGCAGCCAGCAACACTCGTTTCGCGGTAGCACTCACCCAACCATCCTAAGTCGCCTCATAGAGTGAGCCGGTGAGCAGCCCGAAGCCCCTCCCTGAACGCGCCGCCGACACGACCGCAGAGGATCCCTGGCCGGTACGGTTGCTCAGCCTGAAGATCGCGGACTACGTCGACAAGATGTCAGCTCTGTGGGTCGAGGGTCAGGTTGTCCAGGTCAGCCGCCGTCCGGGACAGTCCACCGCGTACCTCACGCTGCGAGACCCGGACGTCGACATGTCGCTCAATGTCACGATCCGCACCACCATCCTGGACGCGTTGTCCGCCCCGCTGGCCGAGGGCGCCCGCGTCGTCGTCCAGGCCAAACCCACGTTCTGGACGAAACGCGGCACCCTGCAGCTGTCCGCCCGCCAGGTGCGACCCGTCGGTGTCGGCGAGCTGCTCGCCAGGCTCGAGCACCTCAAGCGCATCCTGGCGTCCGAGGGGTTGTTCGACATGGACCGAAAACGCCCCTTGCCGTTCCTCCCCAACAAGGTCGGGCTTATCTGTGGCCGGGCCAGCGCGGCCGAGAAGGACGTCGTCGAGAACGCGCGACGGCGCTGGCCCGCCGTCCAGTTCGAGATCCGGACGGTCTCGGTCCAGGGACCCAACACGGTGCCCGAGGTCAGTGCCGCGCTGAGCGAGCTTGATGCCGATCGCAGTGTTGATGTCATCGTGATCACCCGGGGCGGCGGATCGTTCGAGGACCTGCTCCCCTTCAGCAACGAGGCTCTGATCAGGGCGGTGGCCAGAGCCGTCACTCCGGTCGTGAGTGCCATCGGCCACGATGTCGACACGCCATTGCTCGACTTTGTCGCCGACCTTCGCGCCTCGACGCCGACCGACGCGGCGAAGCGGATCGTCCCTGACGTCCGGGAGCAGCGAGCAGCGATCGAGCAGACGCGCCAGAGAGTATGCCGCGCCCTCACCTCGCGGGTGCACACCGAACGTCGCCTCCTGATCTCGTTGCGCACGCGGCCGGTCATGGCCGATCCGCGGGCCATGATCACCGCCCGCAGGCAGGAGCTGGATGCCCTCAAGGACCGGGCCACGCGACGCGTCCGCTCCAACGTGCACCGGGCGAGTGACCAGATCGAGCATCTGCGCTCGCAGGTGCGGGCGCTGTCGCCGCTGGCCACCCTGGAACGGGGGTACGCCGTCGTACAGCATGCCGACGGCCGGATCGTCATGGACCGCGCGGACGTCGAGGCAGACGAGCTGTTGAGGGTGCGGGTAGCCCGGGGCGACTTCGGAGTGCGCCCGGTCAGCGAACCTCATACCTGAGCGAACCTCATACCTGAGCGAACCTCATACCTGGGCGGACGTCATACCTGGGCGGACGTCATTCGTAGCGAAGGTCATGTGTAGCGAACGATATGCGTAGCCAACGTCGATGTGAGCCAGACGCCGCAGGTGAGCTGACGCCATGCGTGAGTGATCGGCCGTTGGTGGGGGGAAGGGCCATAGAGTGATCGGGTGGCAGCCAAGGACCGCGAGACTCCGATCTCGAAGACAGCCGACTTCCCGGACATCAAGAACCTGAGCTACGAGCAGGCTCGCGACGAGCTGATCTCGATCGTCGCCCAGCTCGAAGGCGGTCAGATCGGGCTCGAGGACAGCATGGCCCTCTGGCAGCGGGGTGAGGCTCTGGCGACGCACTGCAACACATGGCTCGATGGAGCCGAGGCCAAGCTGACAACGGGGTCGTCCGAGGCAAAGCCAACCGCAGAGGACTGAGCCGGACTTCGCCAGACCAAGCCGCACTGCCGCACGACGCCGGACCGCCGGACCATGCCGGTCCAAACGGTCACATCAGCTCGCCGGAACCGGCTTCAGCGCTTCGGCGAACACGGCAAGCTGGGTGAACGGGGCCGTCCCGCTCAAGACGGTGGTGAGGTCATGCGCACCTGAGCCCCGCGCCACGAGGCTGCGCTGGACGATGTTGGGGGAGCTCATCTTGTGCCATGTCGTTCCGGCTGCAGACAGGGTGCCCATGGCCTGTCCGTTGGAGGTCCGGGCCGAGATCCAGTTGTCGGTCGCGCCGGTCACCCCGGTCTGGTCGATCGAGAGGTAGTGACCATCGGGCGAGAGGTACCCCGCATGCCAGGTCCTGACCCCATCGGCGCCCGACTCGAAGCGGACGTTTGTGGCCTTCCAACCCGCCGGCAGCTGCGGCTCGGAGATCGCCCACCCGGTTTCCTGACGCACCTGCCTTGCCACCGAGGTGACGTCGACGGCTGGTTGGCTGATCTCACGGACCCGCGGCACCATCGCCACCCAGGCCAGCACCGCCGCCATGATGACGACCATCGAGATGACCATGCTGCGCAGGTTGCCCAAGCCGTGCCGCGCCGCGGGCTGCTGCAGGGCCGGGGTCGGCAAGGTGTCGGGGGCGCTGGCCGTACTCACGCTGCCTATACTCGCTGACTGCGGGCGCTATGGCGAGGCATGGCGAGCCGGACGAACTCTCGGCCGTCATGACAGCCCGTCACACCGATAGGGTCGACTGGCGTCGCCCACCCCTGAGCCGGAGGAGACCCTCATGCACACGCTCGTCATCGGCGAGTCGCTGATCGACATCGTCCAACGCCCTGACGGCTCCACCCAGGAACATGTCGGCGGCAGCCCGGCGAACGTGGCTGTCGGTCTTGCCCGTCTCGGTGACGAGGTCAGCTTGGCCACCATGATCGGCGAAGACGAACGAGGTGCCAGAATCGCGGCTCGCTTTGACGGTGAGGGGGTGACGCTGACCAAGGGCAGCGTCGGAGGCCGGCCGACGTCCGTGGCGACGTCAACGCTGGACGCGAGCGGCGCGGCGGCATACACCTTTGACCTGGCCTGGGAGCTGAACGAGGAGCAACCCCTCGAAGGGCTGGCACACGTCCATACCGGCTCCATCGCCGCCACCCTCGAGCCCGGCGCCTCCGCCGTCCTGGGCACGCTCCAGAGCGCACGCCTCAGCGCCACCATCTCCTACGACCCGAATGCGCGCCCTTCCCTGATGGGTGACCCCCCTGAGGTCCGCGCCAAGATCGAACAGCTCATCGGGCTCAGCGACGTGGTCAAGGCAAGCGACGAGGACATCGCCTGGCTGTACGACGGAGCGCCGCTCTCGGACATCCTGCGCTTGTGGGGGCGGCTGGGTCCCCCGCTGGTGGTGGTGACCCGCGGCGACAAGGGCGCTTTGATTGGGCTCTCCATGACCGGCGAGCTCACCAGCGTTGACGCACCCGTCGTCGACGTCGTGGACACGGTCGGCGCCGGGGACTCCTTCATGGCGGGCCTGCTGTCCGGACTCCTGGATGCCGGGCTTCTGGGCGGCATTCAGGCACGTGAGCGACTGCGATCCGCCTCGCTGGCGGACATACGACCCGCAGTGAACCGCGCCCTGGCCTGCGCGGCGATCACAGTCTCGCGGGCAGGCGCCGAGCCACCACACCTGGCCGAGCTGACGATGCTCTAGTGCCGGGATGAAGCAGACCGCAATGGCGCGCTGGCGGCCCTGAAGGTCCCGTCGAAGGGTGTGACGCGCGCCACCACTGGCCAGGTTCTACGCTGGAGCTGTCCGCAGGCCAGGGCTGACCTTGGCAGGTCGCGGCATTCACGTGCGTTGTCGTCAGACGTTGTCGTCAAAGGAGCCACGGTGCCCGAGTTCGAATACGAAGACCTGCTTCCCCTGGGAGCCGACCACACGACATACCGGCTGTTGACCAGCGAGGGCGTGCAGACGGTCGAGGGCCCGGACGGTCGAGAGTTCCTTAAGGTGGCGCCCGAGGCGCTCCGCCTGCTGACCGAGACGGCAATGCATGACATCGGGCACTACCTGCGCCCTGCTCACCTGACCCAGCTGCGCGCCATCATGGACGACCCTGAGGCCAGCAACAACGACAAGTTCGTCGCGCACGACCTGCTCAAGAACGCCAACATCGCCGCCGGTGGCGTGCTGCCGATGTGCCAGGACACCGGCACCGCGATCGTGATGGGCAAGCGCGGCCAACGCGTGCTCACCGACAGCGACCAGGGCTCGGACGAGTCCTCGATCGCCCGCGGCGTGTATGACGCGTACACGCAGCTCAACTTTCGTTACTCCCAGATGGCGCCGATCACGACGTGGGAGGAGAAGAACACCGGTTCCAACCTCCCAGCCCAGATCGAGCTGTATGCCGACACCGCGGCCGGCCACGAGACGACCTACAAGTTCTTGTTCATGGCCAAGGGTGGCGGCTCGGCGAACAAGTCCTACCTTTACCAAGAGACGAAGGCGGTTCTGAACCCCGAGTCCATGATGGCCTTCCTCGACGAGAAGCTGCGCTCGCTGGGCACAGCCGCCTGCCCGCCGTACCACCTGGCCATTGTGATCGGTGGCACGAGCGCCGAGTTCGCCTTGAAGACGGCCAAGTACGCGAGTGCCAAGTACCTCGACGAGCTGCCGCGCGAAGGTTCAGCGGCCACCGCTCGAGGATTCAGGGACGTCGAGCTCGAGTCAAAGGTGCTCGAGCTGACCCGCAACTTCGGCATCGGCGCGCAGTTCGGCGGCAAGTACTTCTGCCACGACGTCCGGGTGATCCGGCTCCCCCGCCACGGCGCCTCGCTTCCGGTTGCGATCGCAGTCTCCTGCTCGGCCGACCGTCAGGCGCTGGGCAAGATCACGTCGGAGGGCGTCTTCATCGAGGCGCTCGAGACCGACCCGGCACGGTTCCTGCCTGAGACCACGGAGGCGCACCTCACCTCACATGCCGCGACGGCCGTCGACGACGTGGTGAAGATCGACCTCACCCGACCGATGGACGAGATCCGCGCCGAGCTGTCGAAGCACCCCGTGATGACACGCCTTTCGCTGACCGGGCCACTCGTCGTGGCCCGCGACCTCGCCCACGCCAAGATCAAGGCCCTGCTGGATGCCGGACAGCCGATGCCGCAGTACCTCAAGGACCACGCCGTCTACTACGCCGGCCCGGCCAAGACCCCTGCGGGCTACCCGAGCGGCTCATTCGGCCCCACCACCGCGGGACGGATGGACTCCTACGTGGAGCAGTTCCAGGCTGCCGGCGGCTCGATGATCATGCTGGCCAAAGGCAACCGGTCCGGCGCGGTGACCGCCGCGTGCATGGCAAACGGCGGGTTCTATCTCGGCTCCATCGGTGGCCCGGCCGCCAGGCTCGCGCAGGACTGCATCAAGTCGGTCGAGGTCCTGGAATACCCGGAGCTCGGCATGGAGGCGATCTGGAAGATCGACGTCCAGGACTTCCCTGCGTTCATCGTGGTGGACGACAAGGGCAACGACTTCTACGCCGAGACGTCCAAGCCTCTGGCAATGAGCATCAACAAGCGACCGGGGCTGTGAGCGAGAGCGAGCCAAGAGAGGGCGACCGGGTAGCTCCCTCGGGTCCGTGGACCCCGTCTGAGGCCTGGGCCAAGCTGGCCCGGGGCAATGATCGGTTCGTCGCCGGCGAGTACTCGCACCCCAATCAGGACGCAGCTCGTCGGAACAGCCTGACCGGGGGCCAGACACCGTTCGCCGTCTTCTTCGGCTGCGCGGACTCACGGGTGGCTGCCGAGATCATCTTCGATCGCGGTCTCGGTGACCTCTTCGTCGTCCGTACCGCCGGCCACGTCATCGACCCAGGTGTGCTTGGCTCCATCGAGTTCGGTGTCGCGATGCTGAACATCCCGCTCGTCGTCATCCTCGGACACGACTCATGTGGGGCCGTGTCGGCGACCGTGGACGCCGTCCGCGACGGCGTGCTGCCAGGGGGATACATCCGCGACATCGTCGAACGCGTTACCCCCAGCGTCCTGGCCGCGCGACAAGCGGGTATGTCGACGGCCGACGAGATCGAGGCGGAGCACGTGCGGCATACGCTTCGCCTGCTGACCGAGCGCTCTCGCCTTGTCTCAGACCGTGTCGAAAGCGGCAAGCTCGCCGTCGTGGGCGCCGTGTACAACCTCGGGGACGGCCACGCGCGCATCGTGGACTCGGTCGGCCTCACCCTCACCCAGTAGCGCGGATGGGCCCGGGCCAGGGAGAGCTCCTCCCGGTTCCGGCCATCATGCTCTGGCCGAGGTCACTGAACGTCAGTGACCGTGTTCTGCTGGAGAGTAACCTGCGTCTGTGCCAACAGCCTGCCATTGCTCGATGCGCCGGTGTTCATAGCGATCATCGTCTTGGCAAGGATCGTTCCCTCGAAGTGCGCGGTTGTCCCGATCGTCACCGGGCCGGCGGACTGCCAGAAGACGTTCTTGGCCAGAGCGCCGCCATTCAGTCTCACCTTGGTAGCCGAAGCCTGGGTAAGAGGTCCAGTAACCTGGAATATCCATACGTCGTTCGGCCCTCCGGTGAGGGTGACGTCATTTAAGATGGCGACGCCGGTCGTCCAGTTGTAGAGGCCAGGAACCAGATTCATACCGCCAATTTGTCCAGCCCCCAAGTTAACGAAGCCAGGGTTCGTTCGTCCGGCGGCATCGGTGTACGCAGCTTCCTCGTCACAACCTCAGAGCGCCAAGTTCCTTGCCACAACGTCGGCCAGCCGCTGAGCCACAGTCTGGGCGACGGCAACATCGCCGGCCTCGACCATGACCCGCACCAAGGGCTCGGTGCCGGACTTGCGCAGGAGTACCCGGCCAACCCCGTCGAGCTCCGCCTGCGCCAGACGAACCGCGGCCTGCACCACCTCGTCGCCTTCGACCCGGCTCTTGTCTACGTCCTTGACGTTGATCAGCACCTGCGGCAGCCGCTTCATCACGGCAGCGAGGTCCTCCAGCGAACGACCGGTCTGAGCAAGGCGCGAGACGAGCATCAGCCCGGTCATCGTGCCGTCACCGGTTGTTCCGTGGTCAAGGAAGATGACGTGACCCGACTGCTCTCCGCCGAGGGAGAACGCGCCCGCCTTCATCTCCTCCAGGACATAGCGGTCACCTACCGCAGTCTGCCGGACCGCAACGCCTTCATGCTCGAGCGCCTGAAGCATGCCCAGATTGCTCATGACAGTCGCGACCAAGGTGTCGTGTGCGAGCACGCCCCTCTCGCGCATGGCCAGAGACAGGATCGCCATGATCTGGTCGCCATCCACATCCACGCCCCGGGCGTCCACGGCAAGACAACGGTCAGCGTCGCCATCCAGGGCGATGCCGCAGTCCGCGCCCGCCTCGACCACAGCTTTCTGGAGCTTCTCCAGGTGCGTGGAACCGTAGCCGTCGTTGATGTTCAGACCGTCCGGCTCGCAGCCGATGACCGTGACCTTGGCGCCGGCCTGACGGAAGGCCTCCGGAGCAACCACGCTGGCAGCGCCGTGGGCGGCATCCATCACGACGTGCAGGCCGTCCAGACGATGGGGAAGAGCGGCCAGGAGATGCGCGATGTACCGGGCAGGGCCATCTGCCAGCGGGCGCACCCGCCCCACATCGGGTCCGGTGGGCCGATCCCAGGGCTCGTTCAGCCGCGCCTCGATCGCGTCCTCGAGATCGTCGGCCAGCTTGTGTCCGCCTCTGGCGAAGAACTTGATGCCGTTGTCAGGCATCGCGTTGTGAGATGCCGAGAGCATGACGCCCAGGTCGGCACCGCTGTCGGCAATCAGGAAGGCAATGGCCGGAGTCGGCATCACGCCGGCATCCAGGACGTCGACCCCGGCGGATGCCAGTCCGGCGATGGTTGCCGCGGTGAGAAACTCTCCGGAAGCGCGGGGGTCCCGACCTACGATCGCCCGCGGTCGGTGGCCCTTGAAGGCGCCGACCTCACCCAGCACGTGGGCAGCAGCCACTGACAGGTCGAGGGCGAGCTCGGCTGTCAGCTCCTTGTTGGCGAGACCACGAACGCCATCAGTGCCAAAGAGTCGAGCAGCCATGCGGGTGAGCCTTTCGGTGAGTTCAACGTGGGCCCTCAGAGCCCAAAAGAGGAATGTACGTCGCGGGCACGATCTGGGGAGCCACGCCCCCTATGCCCGCGGATACAGCAGTAGCGGCCTCGAAGTCCGGATGTGGCCGGATTCGAAGCCGCCACTGGCGGATGATGTCGCTCAGCGCTTGCTGTACTGAGGCGCCTTGCGGGCCTTCTTCAGACCAGCCTTCTTGCGCTCGGGGACGCGGGCGTCCCGGGTCAGGAAGCCGGCCTTCTTCAGAGCGGGACGGTTCAGCTCCTCGTCAACACCGTTCAGCGAACGGGCAACACCCAGACGCACCGCGCCGGCCTGGCCGGAGGGGCCACCACCATGCACGCGAACGAGCACGTCGTAGGAGCCATCGAGCTCGAGCACCTTGAAGGGCTCGTTCACGATCTGCTGGTGCACCTTGTTCGGGAAGTACTCGTCCAGGGTGCGGTTGTTGATCTTCCACTGACCGCTGCCGGGAACGATGCGCACGCGGGCGATGGCCTGCTTGCGACGTCCGGTCGCGGCACCGGGGCCGGAAGCAGCCGGCTTGCGGGCCTCGACCACAGGGGTCTCGGACTCGCTGGTGTACTCGGTAAGCTCTGGTTCTTGATCTTCGCCCTGGACAACGTCTGTCTCGACGGCGGAAGTGGTGTCAGCCACGGTTCTCCTCGTTAGCTCTGTCTGTGCTCATGATTCAGCAAGTTCTTGGGTGAAGCTTCAGCCTCACGTTGGTTCAGCCCTGGCGGGCCGAGATACTACTGCGCGACCTGCGAGATCTCGAAGGGCACAGGCTTCTGCGACTGGTGCGGGTGCACATCTCCGGCGTAGACCTTCAGCTTGCTCAGCTGCTGGCGGGCCAGGGTGCCCTTGGGAAGCATGCCGCGAACGGCCTTCTCGACAGCCTTGGCAGGCTGCTTGGCCAGCAGATCCTGGTAGGAGGTCGCCTTGAGGCCACCCGGGAAGCCCGAGTGGTGGTAGGCCTTCTTCTGAACCAGCTTGCTGCCGGTCAGGGCAACCTTGTCGGCGTTGATGATGATGACGAAGTCACCACCGTCAACGTGCGGCGCGAAGGTCGGCTTGTGCTTGCCCCGCAGGAGGATCGCGGTCTGGCTGGCAAGACGGCCGAGGACGACGTCTGTCGCGTCGATGACGAGCCACTGGCGCTCAACCTCGCCGGGCTTGGGGGTGTACGTACGCACGGATTAAGCCTCGTTCTCTCGTGACTGCTCAGAATGTGACTGCTCAGCGCTCTCGTGTGCTCAGCGAATGTGACTGCTCAGCGATTGTGTTGTGCACGTCTTCAAGTGACCGGGACCCGACGGATCGGGGCTCACCGCCATCAAGTGGCAGTTCGCACAACGAGGTATAACGATACCGGGGTCCCCACGCCCCGCATAATCCGCCGCCAGAGACCTTTTCTGAGCACGATTCAGGCCATTCCCGGGGTCAGAAAGAGCGCTTGTGCAAAGGAAGTGTGCATGATTATTGTGCATACATGAGCAATCCCGCGACTCCCCCCGCTCCCACGGTCCACCTCGACCGTGCGGCCCTGGCCATGCTCGCACACCCGTTGCGTTCCCGTCTGCTGGACGAGCTGCGACTCAGCGGCCCCGCCACGGCAACCACTCTGGCCGCCGTGCTGCATACCAACAGTGGCGCCACGAGCTATCACCTGCGCAAGCTTGCCGAGGTAACGCTGGTGGTCGAGCATGACGCTGGCGGCAAGGGAACGGGACGGCGGCGACTCTGGAGCGCCAGCACCGAGTCCCGACCCCGGGATGAGGGACCCACTGGCGACACGGACGACCCCGATGCGCAGGCCGCACTAGCCTGGCTCGCCCGCGACTACCTGCACCTCTTCAACGACCGGGCCGAGCGATGGCTGGACACCCAGGACAGGTGGCCCGTCTACTGGCGCGAACAGGTCGGTCTGTCGGACCATCTGGTGCAGGTCACGGCCGGCCAGCTCGCGGCATTGCGCGCCGACCTTGCCGAGGTCTTCGAACGCTACCGCCGCGTGGGAGCAGGTAACCCCGACGCGAAACGGGTCTCGGTCTACCTCTGCCCCCTGCCGGTGGACAGTCCCCGCGAAGACTGACCGCGCCCGCGGGGAGGGACCACCCACGACGAGCGAAAACTCGACAGTCTCCGCGGGGTGGGACCACACCCGCGGAGACTGTCAGATCTTGGGCCCTTCGGGTCAGCGCTGGACGAAGACCGCCACCGTCCTGGCAGGGACGCTGAGCGTCGATGCCGCGCTGTCCCACGAAGAGGTCTTGACCACGGCGTCCACACCAGCGGACTGAACCGGCGAGAGCGACAGGCCGGCACCGCTCATACCTGGCAGCTTCTGGTCGACTGCTGCGGCCGAGCCGTTGAAGACCACGACCAGACCCTTGAGTGCAGGGTCGACGTCGGCGCCAACGGTGTCGTCCACCCGCATCACGATCACGCCCTGATGCGCATCCACACCTCCCGATACCGGGAAGGTGACCTTGGCGTTGGTGGCGTCCCCCGAGCCGAGCCGGAACAGGGGCGAGGAGAAGCGCAGCTTGAGCAGGTCCTGCGCCTGGGCTGACGCCGACTGCACCTCCGCAGCCGACGGCTTGAGCGCCGGGTTGGCCAGCAGCGGTTTCATGTAAGGCCATTTCGCGCTGTTGTCAGCCTCGGGCGGCAGACCATGGCCGAAACCGTTGTCCGCGCCGGTCCAGTCGACAGTGTTGAACCAGTCACCGCTGTCGTAGCTGTTGCGGTTCAGGCTCTTGCTGCGCAACAGGTCGGCACCTGCTTGCCAGAACGACGGCGTCTGGCTGAGCGCGGTCGTCGCCAGGGAGACGGTGTTCATTCGGATGCGGTCAGCCATCGACGTCGCCACCGGCAGCTTGTACGTCAACGAGTCAAAGAGCGTCTCGTTGTCGTGCGCGTCGACGTAGCTGACGACCTCGTCCGGCTGGTCGGCATAGCCAGCCGGCGAGCCGTTGTAGTCGACCTTGTCGCCGCGCACCACGGCCCCGGAAGTGTTGTCCTTGAAGGAGAAGGACCACAGGTTGCCGGCCAGACCGAGCTGGACCAGATCCGTGTCGTGAGCGAGAGACGTGCTCGCGCCCGCGTTGATCGGCGCCCCATTGGGATCGGTCGCCTCGCCGCTGCCGAAGCCCTGCTTGCGCGGGTCCTCATCGAAGGGTCCGCCGCCACGCACACCGTCGCGCAGCCGGTCGGAGAAGGTCGCGATGCCGGTGCCGCCGAGATTGCCCTGCGTGGCCTGGGTGAACAGTGCGTTGTTCGCGACCTCGCCGAAGTTCCACCCCTCGCCATAGAGCGTGACGGCCGTGCCGTCGACACCATCATGTTTGAGGGTCAGCGCATCGAGCGCCGTGCGGATCGCCGCCATGTTGGCCGTGCTGTGGTGGCCCATCAGGTCGAACCGGAAGCCGTCAACGTGATAGTTGCGAACCCAGGAGACCACCGAGTCGACCATGACCTTCTGCGCCATCGCGTGCTCGGTGGCGACGTTCTGGCAGCAGGTCGAGGTCTCGACCGCGCCGGTGGCATTCAGCCGCTGGTAGTACCCAGGCACTACCTTGTCGAGCACCGAGGTGCTGGCCTGACCGCTGGTCGCAGTGTGGTTGAACACCTGGTCCAGCACCACCCGCAGGCCGTCGGCATGAAGGCCACCAACCATCGTGCGGAACTCCACCACCCGCGAACCGCCATCTGCCGCAGTCGCGCTCGAGGCGTAGGAGCCCTCAGGTGCCATCCAGTGGAAGGGGTCGTAGCCCCAGTTGAACGCGTCCTTGGCCGCGACGGCCGTCACGCACTTCTGCTGCTCGGTGCTGTCCGGGGCATACGACGCCAGATCGCAAGCCGGCTTGAGCTGCTTGGCCGGGTCCTCCTCGATCGAGGCGATGTCGAACGTCGGTAGCAGGTGAATCGTGTTGAGCCCCGCGGCTGCCAGCGACTTCAGGTGCTTGGTGCCGTCGCCGTTGTCCGCGAACGCGAGATAGGAGCCGCGGTGAGCGGCCGGGACCGTCAGGTCGTTGACCGAGAAGTCACGCACCTGCAGCTCGTAGATGGTCTGGTCGACACGCTGCTTGAGTGCCGGGGCCGAGCTGCCTTGCCAGAGTGCGGGTTTCAGCGTCGGGTCGGCGAGGTCCACGGCTACCGAGCGAGTGGAGTTCAGCGTCAGCGCGACCGAGTACGGGTCGGTGACCAGGTTCGTCTCGAGCTTGCCAGTGGTGGGGGCAAAGACGACGACCTCGTACAGGTATCGCGCGCCTCGCCACTGCGCCCCGGCGTCCACGACCCATGACCCGTCCGAACGACGGGCCATCGGAACCCTGGTGGCCTGGCTCGCCGGAGCCTCAGCACTCGCCGAGGCGGGCCACAACATCACCGATACCTTCTGCGCGGTCGGCGCCCAGAGAGTGAACGACGGCGACGTGAATGAGGGTGACTTGTTCCAGAGCGACTGGCTCTTCCACGCCACCCCGTAGGTGCCCTTGGCCGCCGAACCGTAGAGCTCATCCAGCACGCCCGGCGTCTGCACGCCGGTCGCATCGAGCAGCCTGCCCAGATCGTCATACAGGGCAACGGCGACCTGACCCTGCAGAATCGAACCGGCCTGTCTGGCGGTCTTGCTGTTCAGTCTCAGCGCGAGGTAGCCCTTGAGCTCGGGATGGGCAGCCACCACGGCGGCAGGCAACCCAGCGGGGTCATACGTGAGGTCGGCGACCGAGCCTCCCGTCACAGACTCGGCGTCAACAGCGAGGCCGCCGGTGGCCGACCAGTGCAGGCGCCAGTTCAACAAGGCCAGATTCGCACCGGAAGGCACCGCCGTGGCCGGCCACGCCATGAGGTCCTTGCCAACCCAGAAAGCCTTGGACTTCGACAGGTCTGGGGTTGCGCCCGGCTTGGAGTTCTTGACGCTGATCTGGTGCGTGGCCAGGACATAGGAGATGGTCACCACCGAACCCGCGGAGGGGACGGAGAGTGTGACGTTGTTGCCCTTGTCGCCGTAGCTCTCTGCCCAGCCCAACCCGTGGGCGACCTTGAACTCGTAGCTGCCAACAGGGATCTGGTCGGTGGACCAGGTGTAGGTGCCGTCGCCGTCCGGGTCCTGCAGCCAGGGCCGCATACAGCCCGGCATCCTGTCACCGGCGCAGCCGAGCTCGCTCTGGAAGGATCCCGGTGCCGTGATGATCGGCCCCTGGGCATCGCTGGTCACCCAGTGGGTCGCGTGGTCGTAGTAGAAAGTCACGTCAGTACCGGGTGCCTTGTACGGGATGTTGCTGCCACCCTTGACGGCGCCGACACCGTAGTTCTCGTCCCAGGTCTTGTTGATCGAAGCCTTGAACTCATACGTGCCGGCCGGCACGTATGAGTTCCTTGCTGTATGCCGTGCTGTCACCTTCGCGCGTCAGCTCGCTGGCTGCACAGTCAGGCGCCCAGTCCCCCGCACAGCCGACCTCGCTCTGCAGCGAGCCGACGAGAGTCGCGGTGCGCGGAGCTGCGGCCGCTTGCGCCGTGGCCCCCAGGCTGAGGGGCACGAGCCCGCCGACCACGGCGATGACCAGGGCTGCGCTGGCTGCAGAAAGGGACGGGGGACGGGCCATGAAGGCTCCTGGAGGCTCCGGAGCGACAACAGATCCCGCTCATCAGCTGAGTTCGCGACGGCGTCACGAACGAGGCGGAGCTTGTCAGGTCCACTCGCGGCGAAAGCCGTTGTTGAGTCCGATGGGGTCCGTTCGTGCAGAGACTAACGTTCGTCGGGAGACGCGCTAGGGGGGTTACGCAAGTTTCTGTAAATTCTTGCAATCCTCAGCACGGCGGCTCGCAATTCCTTGCAACGGACCAAACGCGCCACGCTAGCGCCATGCTTGTAGGACGTGCCCCACCTGACCGGCGTGGGCTCACCCTCGACGGGAGGCGTCCGTGAACTTCGCCATGCTGGCGGTCATCGGCCTGGCCGGTCTCGTCGGGCCGCTCCTGGCGTACCCCCGGGGGTGGCAGGTGCCGGTTGTGGTCGGCGAGCTTCTGGTCGGGATCCTCCTGGGCAGCACAGGGCTGGGTTACCTGAACACCACTGACCCGACGTTCTCGTTCCTGGCCGAGGTCGGCTTCGGGCTGGTGATGTTCGTTGCCGGCACCCATGTGCCCGTTCGGGATCACAGCCTCCAGCGGAGCCTGGGCCGCGGCACGGCCCGCGCTGTCCTGGTGGGAGCAGGATCCGCCGTTCTGGGTGTCCTGCTGGCCACAGCCTTTGGGACGGGCCACGCCGCCCTGTATGCCGTCCTGATGGCTTCGTCCTCGGCCGCGCTGATCCTGCCCATCATCGACTCGCTTGAGCTGCACGGTGAGCAGGTCCTGCAGCTGCTCCCGCAGGTGGCGATCGCCGATGCCGCCTGCATCGTCGCCCTTCCCCTGGCCATCGACCCCGCGCATGTGGGCCGTGCCGGGCTGGGGGCGCTGGCCGTGATCGCGACCGGCGCCGCACTCTTCGGCATCCTGCGCTTCCTGGAACGCAAGGGCTATCGCCACCGGCTCCACCACGTGTCAGAGGAACGTCACTTCGCCCTTGAGCTGCGGATAAGCCTGACAATCCTGTTCTCGCTGGCTGCCGTCGCCGGCCAATCACACATATCCGTCATGCTTGCCGGCTTTGTCTTCGGGCTGGCGGTGGCCGCCGTGGGAGAGCCGCGGCGGCTCGCGCGACAGCTGTTCGCGGTGACCGAGGGCTTCTTTGCCCCCTTGTTCTTCATCTGGCTGGGCGCGTCACTGGACCTGAGCGCGCTCGGTGCCCGGCCAACGCTGATCCTTCTGGGACTGCTGCTCGGAGTGGGAGCACTGGCCAGCCACTCGCTGACCAGACCCACCGGACAGCCGCTCAACCTCAGCTCGCTGGCGGCCGCGCAGCTCGGGGTCCCGGTCGCCGCGGCAACCCTGGGGACCAGCCTGAACGTCCTGCAGCCGGGCGAGTCGGCAGCGCTGATCCTGGGAGCCCTGGTCACCATCGCAGCGGCGTCCATCGCCGGCGGATCGACGGCCCGGAAGCAACGGGCCAGCTCCCCCGAAGAACCCAGTGCCAGCTGAACGAGCCGGCTCAAGAATACTGACTCACGTGCGCCGCCTGACCCGGCTTTCGTCCCATACCGGCTCGTCAGACTGGTAGACCGAGCCATCCTGACCAAAGACCAGGAAGCGGTCGAACCCTTTGGCGAACCAACGGTCGTGGGTCACCGCGACCACCGTGCCGTCGAAGGCCTCGAGCCCCTCCTCCAGGGCCTCGGCCGACTCCAGGTCCAGGTTGTCGGTCGGCTCGTCGAGCAGAAGGAGGGTGGCACCGCTGAGCTCGAGCAGCAAGATCTGGAAACGCGCCTGCTGGCCCCCGGAAAGGGACTCAAAGGTTTGTTCCGAGGCACGGGCCAGCTCATATCGGTCCAGCACCCTGGCTGCCTCCTCGCGCGGCTTGCCAGCGCGATGCTCGTCGCCCCGGTGCAGGATCTCCAGCAGGGTCCGTCCCAGCAGCGCGGGGTGCTGGTGGGTCTGGGCGAACCAGCCAGGGCGAACCCGTGAGCCCAGACGGGCGACACCCGAATGCTCCACAGGCACGGGCTGAACATCGCCGACCGGGCGGTGCTCCGGCGCCGGGTCGGTGCCGCCGGCTGCCAGAAGGCGCAGGAAGTGGGACTTGCCGGATCCGTTGCCACCCAGGACGGCGATCCGCTCGCCGTACCAGATCTCCAGGTCGAACGGCGCCATTCCTGCCCAAGCGGGCGGCGCCTCATGACCAATCAGCTCGAGACCCTGCGCAATCACAGCCCGCTTGGCCGTTCGCCCGCCCTTGAGCCTCATCTTCACGTTCTGCACCTGCGGGACCAGGTCGGGCGGCCCTGCGGTCTCGAACTTCGCCAGCCGGGTCTGCGCGGCGTGGTAGCGACTGGCCATGCTGTCGTTGAACGCCGCCTTGTTCTTGTACATGAGCACCAGGGCTGTCAGCTTGGCGTGCTCCTCGTCCCAACGGCGGCGCAGCTCTTCCAGCCTGCTGTTCCGGTCGATCCGCGCCTGGTGATACGTGGAGAAACGGCCCGGGTGAACCCACAGGGACGAGCCGGCCGCAGCCGGCTCCAAGGTGGCGATCCTGGTCGCGACCCGATCGAGCAGCTCACGGTCATGGCTGATGAACAGCACGGTCTTGGGCGAGTCAATGAGCTGGTCCTCAAGCCAGCGCTTGGCCGGTACATCCAGATAGTTGTCCGGCTCGTCAAGCATGAGAACCTCTTCGCGACCGCGTAACAGTGCCTCAAGCACCAGCCGTTTCTGCTCCCCCCCGGACAGGGTGCTCACGGAGCGCCACTGCGCCTGCTCGAACGGTATGCCGATCGCCGCCACGGTGCAGACGTCCCAGAATGTCTCGTACTCGTATCCCCCGACGTCCGCCCAGTCGACAAGGGACCGCGCATACGCCATCTGGGCGGGCTCGTCGTCGACCTCCATCATCGCCGTCTCGGCCTCGTCCAGTCCCGCAGCCGCTCCGCGGATGGCCGGCGGCGCGACGCTGACCAAGAGGTCGCGCACGCTGGAGTCGTCCCGCAAGGACCCGATGAACTGGCGCATGACGCCCAGCCCGCCGCTTCGGGTCACCGCCCCCTCGGCCGCAGTCAGGTCTCCGCTGATGATCCGGGACAACGACGTCTTGCCGGTGCCGTTGGGGCCGATGAGCGCGACCTTGGCTCCCTCCCCGACCCGCAGGCTGACCCCGTCGAGCAGTGGCCGCCCGTCGGGCAGGTAGTAGCTGACGCCGTTGACACCAAGGTGACCCATATGGACCAAACTACGGGTTGCCACCACCGCCCTCACCCCCACCATGGGCTCATGGAAGAGTCCACGCAGGGCCTCGTCGCACGGCGGGTGCCCACCCTGGGTGAGGAGCACGACATCGTGGGACTGATGGACAAGATCCGCGGCGAGTTCATCGACATCGTCCAGTGGACCGACGACACCCGGGACACGATCGTCTGGCGCTTCCCGCGCCACGAGAACGAGATCAAGATGAACGCCACGCTGGTCGTGCGCGAAAGCCAGGTAGCGGTGTTCGTCAACGAGGGCACGATCGCCGATGTCTTCAAACCCGGCACCCACACCCTGCAGACCCAGAACCTGCCCGTCCTGTCGACCCTCAAGGGCTGGAAGTACGGTTTCGACAGCCCCTTCAAGGCAGAGGTCTACTTCGTCAGCACCCGGCAGTTCACCGACCTCAAGTGGGGCACCCAGAACCCGGCCATGATGCGGGACGCGGAGTTCGGGATGGTCCGGGTCCGCGCGTTCGGCACCTATTCCATCAAGGCCGCCGACCCCGCCGTGCTGCTGCGCGAGCTGGTCGGCACTGACCCCGAGTTCAAGACCGACGAGGTTGACGAGTTCGTCCGCCAGTCGGTCGTATCCCGGGTTGTGACCGCGCTCGCAACGTCCGGCGTGGCGGTTCTCGACCTGGCCGCGCACCAGAACGAGATCGCAGGCCGGCTCGCCGTGATCATCAGTGAGGACCTCAACCTCATCGGCCTGCAGATGCCACGCTTCATCATCGAGAACGTCTCGCTCCCGCCGGAGGTCGAGGCCACGATGGACAAGCGGACCTCGATGGGCGTGCTCGGCGACCTCGACAAGTTCACGAAGTTCCAGGCCGCGACGGCCATCACGCAGGCGGCTCAGAACCCCGGCGGCATCGCAGGTGCAGGTGTGGGGATCGGGATCGGCGCGACCCTCGGCGCCCAGCTCGCCCAGGCCCTCCAGCCGGGCGCAGCCTCCCCCGCTGTCCCGTCTGAGGCATCCGCCCCCGCTGGCATATCCACGTCGGCGCCCACCGGGCCGCCACCGCTGCCCGTCAGCACGCAGTGGTATCTCGGGGAGGACGGCAAGCAGGTCGGCCCGCTGACCCCATCAGAGATCCAGGCGCGGGTCACTGCCGGCACCGGCACGCCAGACACCCTGGTCTGGCGTTCCGGAATGAAGGCCTGGGCTCGCCTGGGCGACATGCCGGAGCTGCAGGCTGCTCACGGCTCCACGCCACCTCCGTTGCCGGCATGACCGTCCTGGCGGGACAGGACGAGGCGGGACAGGACGAGGCGAGACCGGACCAGGCGGGACCGGACCAGGCGGGACAACACCAGCCTGGGCAACACGAGGCCGGGCTGCATCAATACAAGTGCCCGTCCTGTGGCGCTGCCCTCGAGTTCGCCCCTGGCGCCGAAGGGATGTCCTGCCCGTACTGCAAGGCCAGGCTCAACCTCGACGGGCCGCAAGCGGGCAGTCCCAAGCAGGACTATGCGGCGTACGTGGCTGAGGCGCACCCGGCTGTGACGACGCTGCCCGCGTTCAGCCTGACATGCAGCAACTGCGGGAGCGCACAGCAGATGAGTGCCATCGCGGGCCGTTGCCCTTCGTGCCGCAGTCCGCTTGTCGTCGGCGACGACCTTGGCGGGCAGCTCAAGAGCCCCGACGGTGTGGTGCCCTTCGTCATCGACAAGGACAAGGCTGCGGCGTGCTTCCGGGAGTGGACCTCGTCGCGGTGGTTTGCCCCGTCAGCGCTGAAGAAGGTCGCCAACACCGAGTCGATGAACGGCAGCTACCTGCCCCACTGGGGCTTTGACGACAGCACCACTACGGACTACAGAGGCCAGCGCGGCGATCACTACTACACCACCGAGACCTACACCACGCAGGAGAACGGTCAGACGGTCACCAATACCCGGCAGGTGCAACACACCCGGTGGTCGCATGCCGAAGGACGGGTCTCCCGAGAGTTCGTCGACGTGCTGGCCACCGCGGTCAGCACCCCGGATTCGGACAAGCTAGAGAAGCTCGGACCATGGTCGACCGCCGCGGCGGCCGGCTTTCGGCCGGAGTATCTCGCCGGCTTCGACTCACCCCGCTACGACATCGACGCCGACGCCGGATTCGCGTCGGCCAGGCAGGACATGGCCGCCGTGATCCAGGACGACTGCCGCGCTGACATCGGCGGCGACGAGCAGCGGGTCGACGAGCTGAGCACTGCCGACCAGAACGTACTGTTCCGGCTGCTCCTCCTACCGCTGTGGATCGCCACATACATCACCGGCGGCAAGACTTTTCACGTCTTCGTGAACGCCAACACCGGCGAGGTCATCGGCGAACGACCGTACAGCGCGGCCAAGATCATCTCTGCGGTGATGGCTGTGCTCGTAGCGATCACCGCCGCCTACCTCATCTACAAGGCCAAAAGGTAGACAACGCCACAGGTGGGCCCAGCAACAAGAGCAAGCACCACGCGGTCGACGCCGGCCGTCGTCTCGTCAGGCGATCGTCGGGTCGCTCGCGAGCGGGGGGGCCCGGTGGCCGGGGTTGAGCACCCGGGCGAGGAAGTCTCTCGTCCTGGGGTGCTGCGGTGCACCCAGCACGGCCTCGGGCCGCCCCTCCTCGACGATGATCCCGTCGTCCATGAACACCACGCGGTCGGCCACCTCCCGGGCGAACGACATCTCGTGGGTCACCACCATCATGGTCATTCCCTCGGCGGCCAGGCCGCGCATCACCTCGAGAACGTCACCGACCAGCTCTGGGTCCAGGGCCGAGGTCGGCTCGTCGAACAGCATCAGGTCAGGCCCCATCGAGAGCGACCGCGCGATCGCGGCCCGCTGCGCCTGCCCGCCGGACAGCTGGGCAGGGTATGCCGTCATCTTGTCTGCAAGCCCGACCCGCTCGAGATTGGCACGCGCCACCGCGTCGGCCTCGGACCTGCTTCGACGCAGCACCCGCCGCTGGGCGATCGTGAGATTCTCCAGGACCGACAGGTGAGGGAACAGGTTGAACTGCTGGAAGACCATCCCGATACTCCGGCGAACGGCGTCAATATCGACATCGGGGTCGGTCACATCCTGCCCGCTGACCCAGATCTTGCCGCGGGTCGGTGTCTCGAGCAGGTTGATGCATCGCAGCAGGGTCGACTTGCCGGACCCTGATGGCCCGATCACACACACGACCTCGCCCGGGTCGACATGGAACTCGATCCCCTTGAGCACCTCGAGGGCGCCGAACGACTTGTGCAGCGACCGGACCTCGATGGCCGCATCCGAGGCGGTGCTGACGACCTCGACCTGACTGGAGGTTTGTGGGATGACCTTCACGACCTTCAACGAGCTCTGTTGTTGCGCGCTTCAAGCCGCCGGACGACCAGCGAGAGAGGCACCGTGATGATGAGGTAGCAGAGGCCGGCAATCACCAGAGGCGTCGGATTGACCAGCTGGTTCAATGCGTCCCTGCCGAACTTGGTCAGCTCCTTCGTCCCGATCGTGACACCGAGGATCGCGACGAGAGAGGAGTCCTTGGTCAGCAGGATGACCTCGTTGGTCAGCGGGGGCACGATGATCCGGAAGGCCTGAGGGATGACTATCGAGACCATAGCCTGCCCGTGGGACATGCCCAGCGAGCGCGCGGCCTCGGCCTGCCCCTTGGGGACCGCCTGAATTCCGGCGCGGATGGTCTCCGCCATGTACGCGGCGGCAGGCATGCCCAGGCCCAGCACGATCGGCGAGTATGGCTGTCCGGGCAGCTGGGCACCCGTCGCCGTCGGGACGCCATACCCCAGGAAGAACAGCCACAGCAGGAGCGGTATGCCGCGGAAGAACTCGATGTAGACGTTCGCGACCCACCGGTACGGCGCGACCACGGAGAGCCTCATGAGAGCCAGAAGCAGACCGAACCCCAGTCCGAAGACGAATCCCATGGCCGTGTATGCCGCAGTGTTCCTCAGCGCCGTGAACAGGATGTCCGGGAAGAGCTGTCTGGCTATCGCGAGGTTGAAGTAGTCGTGCGAGAGGCGGGGCCAGTCGGCCTTCAGGACGATCAGCAGCCCCACCGCGACGAACACCGCGTACTGGATCGTGCGGATGAGCCGGGTGCGTTGGCGGCGGGTCAGCCTGGAGCGCCTGCGGCGTTGGAGCCCGCCGGTGCGGTCCGCGGTTGTGGTCGCGGCCATGTCAGGCTGCCGGCTTGGTGCCGAACCACTTCATGTAGATGGTGTTGTAGGTGCCGTCCGTCTTGGCCGCCGCAATGACCTCATTGACGGTCTTGAGCAGCGCAGGGTTGCCACCCTTCTTGATCCCGAAGCCGTACTGTTCGCCAGTCTGGAACTCGGCGCCGATCTCGAACTTGCCGGGATTCTTCTTGATGTAGTCGGTCCACACCGGCAGATCGTCCACGGCACCCTGGATCTGGTCAGTGGCCAGCGCCTGCTGCAGGGTCGCAAGGTCCTCGAACTCGGTCACCGTGACGCCAGCCGGGTGCTGGGAGGTGACGTAGTCCTTACCGGTGGTACCGGACTGGTCCCCCAGCTTCTTGCCCTTCAGCGACTCGAGCGAGGCATAGCCGGCGCCCTTCTTGATCAGCAGCGCCTGCGTCGCATTGAAGTACGGGACGGAGAAGTCGATGACTTTCGCCCGCTCCGGCTTGATCGTCATACCCGCCGCGGCGATGTCGCACTTTCCGGTGTTGAGGTCCTGCCCCGACTTGATCCCCTCGAACGGCGTGTCGACGACGGTCTGGATGACGCCGAGCTTTTTGGCCACCAGATCGATCAGGTCCATGTCGAAGCCCACGATCTTGCCCCCTCGCTGGACTGGAACGGCGCGTAGGGCAGGTGCGTGCAGGTGATCAGCTTGCCGGCCGCGACGAGCTTCACGCCACCAGCGGCCGTTGCCGGGCTGGAGCTGCTACCGCTGCCACAAGCCGCGGTCAGCATGACCATGGTCGCGGCCATAACCCCGGCTGCGAGGGGTCGGGCCTGCGCTCGGCGGGGGCTACCTCCGGCTTGCGGGGGGCGTGATTCGACGAGACACGGGTCGCTCCGTGGGATCTGGCTTGCTCAGGTGGCGCTAGGTTCGGCCACTCTAGTGACCGCTGGGCAGCACCTCTGCGCTGCCCAGACCCTGGTGGGTCAGGCTAGTCCGGAACCGAGCGTCTGAAGCGCGCCGCTATGGCGCGACCGCCCACCTCCACGTCGGGCGGGTAGGTGACCTCCTCCAGGCTCAGCCCATGGGCCGGCATCACGACCACACCTGGGTGACGTCGTCGGCCAACGAGCACCTGGGCCGGCCAGTCGACCGGTTGACGTCCCTCCCCCACCGGGATCACAGCCCCCACCAGCGCGCGGACCATCGAGCGACAGAACGCATCCGCCACGACCCTCGCCTCGAGCACACCGTCCCCTGCACGCAGCCATGAGAAGTCGAGCAGGGTGCGGATCGTCGTCGCACCGTCGCGCTTCTTGGCGAACGAGGCAAAGTCCCGCAGCCCCAGGAGCTGCTGGCCGGCAGCATCCATCAGGGCTACGTCCAGGGGTCGCCTGTGAATCACGGTGTCGCCGCGGCGCAACGGATCCAGAAGCTGTGGCTGGTCGCAGAGGCGATAGAGGTAGCGGCGCTGAGTGGCTGAGAACCGGGCGTTGAAGCCCTCTGGTGCCAACGCGACGCGGTGGATCACCACATCGGCCGGCAGTACGCCGTTGAGCCGGGCGAGTGCGGACTCGGCCGGCGAACGAGCAGAGCGGCCGGGCAACAAAGCCCAGCCGGCCGGGTCCACGTCTGCATGGGCCACCGCGCCACGCGCATGGACCCCCGCGTCGGTGCGTCCAGCCACCACGAGACGCACCGGCCTGGAGGCTCGCAGGATCAGGGTCAGCGCGGTCGAGAGCTCGGTCTCGACTGTCCGTTTGCCAGGCTGCATCGCCCACCCGGAGAACGCCGTCCCGTCATACCCGAAGTCGAGCCGGATGCGCACGGACGACGCGAGCCCGCCACCCCCCAAGGGGGCAGCGGGCTCGTTGTCGTTCATATTGGCAGGCTAACGAACGCCCTGTCCGGTCAGAAGAACCGGCTCAGGCCTTGGCGTTGGACGTGTCGTCGGCCTCGTCGTCAGGATCCTGAGCCACAACGGCCTCGGCCTCGGTGGGTTCAGCCACCGGGGCGTCTGACTCGCTCTTGTCGACAACCGGCGCGTCAACCACCGGGACATCAGACTCGGTCGTGTCAGCCTCGACCGGGGCGGCGGCCTTCTTGGCTACCGGAGCCTTCTTAGCCTTGGCTGAGCGCTTCGTTGCAGCCTCGGCTTCGGCGACGGTGGCCTTCTTCGGCGAGAGCGGCTCACGCACCAGCTCGATCACGGCCATGGGGGCGTTGTCGCCCTTGCGGTTCCCGATCTTGGTAATACGCGTGTAGCCGCCCGGACGATCGGTCATGTCGGGCGCAATCTCCGTGAAGAGACGGTGCACGACGCCCTTGTCGCGAACGACCGTGAGGACGCGGCGACGGGCATGCAGGTCGCCGCGCTTGGCAAAGGTGACCAGGCGCTCGGCCAGAGGGCGCAGGCGTTTTGCCTTGGCCGTGGTCGTCGTGATCTGGTCGTGCTCGAACAGTGAGGTGGCCAGGTTGGCCAGGATCAGCCGCTCGTGGGCCGGACCGCCGCCGAGACGGGGGCCCTTCGTTGGCGTGGGCATGTGTGGTTCTCCTGTAGGTCTCTGACCGTTCCGCGTTCAGCGGTTCAGCCACACAACAAATGAATCGGTCAGTACTGCTCGTCTTCGGCGAAAGCCGAGTCGTCTTCAACGTCGTCGTCATAACGGTCGACGATTGCGCTCGGGTCGAACCCGGGCGGGCTGTCCTTGAGCTGCAAGCCCATTCCGACGAGCTTGGCCTTGACCTCGTCGATCGACTTCGCACCGAAGTTGCGGATGTCGAGCAGGTCCGCCTCGCTGCGACCGAGAAGCTCACCCACGGTGTGGATGCCCTCACGCTTGAGGCAGTTGTAGGACCGGACGGTCAGGTCGAGGTCCTCGATCGGCAGAGCAAGATCAGCGGCGAGGGCTGCATCGGTCGGCGACGGACCCATGTCGATGCCCTCGGCCTCGACGTTGAGCTCGCGAGCCAGGCCGAAGAGCTCGACCAGGGTCTTGCCGGCCGAAGCCATGGCGTCCCGGGGAGCCATCGAGCTCTTGGTCTCGACGTCGACGATGAGCTTGTCGAAGTCGGTGCGCTGCTCGACTCGCGTGGCCTCGACCTTGTAG